>NZ_CP044285.1:3796186-4112535 GCF_008728635.1 Hymenobacter baengnokdamensis
CCAGGCCAACCTGGCGCTGGCGCGCAGCTCATTTAACCGCCTCACTAGCGTTACGCTGCCCGGAGCCGTGTCGCAGCAGGAAGTAGACGCCGGCCGGGCGCAGTACGCGGCCCAGGGTGCCGCCGTGAAGCAGCTGCAGGCCCAGCGGGCCTTTCGCCAGGTTATCGCGCCCTTCAGCGGTATTGTTACGCAGCGTAATGTAGATGTGGGCACGCTCGTAACGGGCGGCAACGCTACCGGCACCCAGCTCTTCAAAATTGAGCAAACCGACACGCTGCGCGCCTTCGTGGATGTGCCCCAGAACTACGTGCCCGGCATCCGGCGCGGCCAGCGGGCCGACGTGCTGGTACCCGAGTTTCCGACCCAGCCGTTTGAGGGCCACGTAGCCCGCGACGCCGGCGCGCTCGATGCCCAGACGCGCACGCTGCGCACTGAGGTAGTGCTCGTCAACCACGGCCAGAAGCGCCAGCTGCGGCCGGGCGTGTATGCTCAGGTGCGCTTTCGGGTGCCGCAAACCACGCCGAGCGTGCTGATTTCGGCCAATGCGCTGGTGCCGGGCATCGACTCGAAGGTGGCGATGGTACAAGATGGCAAGATTCACTACCAGCCGCTGGTGCTGGGCCGCGACTTTGGCTCGACCCTCGAAGTAACCCAGGGCCTGAAAGGCGGCGAGCTGCTCGTCATCAACCCCACCGAAAACCTGACTGAAGGCCTCGAAGTAGCGACCAAAGCGGCGCCCAAACCCAAAGCCCCGGCTGGTCCGCCGCCCGCCAAGCCCCGGCCGAACGACCCCGATGCGCCGCGCGTATCGTCGCCTTTGTCTAATTAAAAATTATGAATTAAAAATTAAAATCAGCTGGTAGCCTGCGGGTAAAGTAGTACGTCGAAGCAGGGCAACTTATTCGGCGCACCAGTTGCACACTGCTGTTTAATTTTTAATTAATCTCCTATCGAATGCGTCTTTCTGTTGCTTTACTGGGCCTGGCACTGGGCGGCTGTGCTGTGAGCCACTATACCTACGACCCGCCCGCCGTGCCCGTACCCACGGCGTTTAAAAATACGGCGGCGGTTGACTCCCTCGGGCGGGGCCGGGCCGAGGTGCCGGCGCCCGTAGTTACCGACACCTCGAAGGCGCGGCAGCTGGCCCAGATTCCGAACCTGCCTACCTGGTGGGCAGTATTTAACGATACGACCCTCACCCGGCTCGAAACCCAGGCGTCGAGCCTGAACTTTACGACCCGCGCCGCCCTGGCGCGTATTGACCAGGCCAGGGCGCAGCTGCGCGTGGCCGAGGCGCTGCGGTCGCCGGTTATTGCGCTGGCGCCCTCGGTGTATAACACCCAGCTTTCGGCCTTGCGGCCGCTGCAGTCGGCGGCTATTCCGGCCGTGGCAGTGCAGCAAAACCAGTATTATGTGCCCCTGAACGTCAACTACGAAGTAGACCTGTGGGGCCGGCTGCGGCGCGGTGCCCAGGCCGCCCGCGCCACCGAGCAGGCCAGCGAAGCCGACGAGCAGGCCGTGCGCCTGAGCGTGTCGGCCGATGCGGCCAATGCCTACTTCAGCCTGCGCGGCCTCGATGCCGAGCTGCTGGTGCTGGACAGCGCCCGCCAGGCCCGCCGCTACAACGTGCAGCTGACCGCCGCCCGCTTCAAGGCCGGAGTGGACAACGAAATCGGCCTGCGCCGGGCCGAAACCGAGCTGGCCAACGTGGAAGCCAGCGCCATTGAGCTGCGCCGCCAGCGGGCCGGACTGGTGGCCTCGCTGGCTACGCTCACGGGCCGGCCGGCCAGCAGCTTTATCCTGCGCTCGCTGGCGCCCGACTCGGTGAGCTACCAGAGCGCCCTGCCCACTACGGCTACCTCAAATGGCCCGGCGCCCTCGCCGGTGCCGCCGCTGCTGGTGCCGCTGCCCGTTATTCCGGCTACGCTGCCGGCCAGCCTGCTCGCCCGCCGGCCCGACCTGCGCCGCCAGGAGCGCCTGCTGGCCGCCGCCGACCTGCGCGCCGACCAGGCCCGGCTCAACCGCCTGCCGACGCTGCTGCTCAACGGCTTCATCGGCCCCCAGACCAACCACATCGGCGACCTGCCCAAGGTGGCTAACGGCCTGACCTATTACGTAGGCGGCGGGTTTAATATCCCGCTCTTCGACGGCGGCCGCCTGCGCGGGGCCGAGCAGCTGGCCCGCGCCCAGGGCCGCGAGTCGGAGGCCGTGTACCAAAGCACTGCCCTCACCGCTTACCAGGAAGTTGAAACTGCCCTGGCCGATGTGCGCGCCGGCGAAGCCCAGCTGGCGGCGCAGCAGCGCGCCCTGCGCGCGGCGCGCCTGGCCGGCCGCCTCACCCTGGAGCGCTACCGCCGGGGCCTCACCGACTACTTCGCCGTGGTCGATGCCGACCGCCAGACCCTGGACGCGGCCCGCCTGGTGGTGCAGACCCAGACCACCCAGCTGCGCGCGGCTGTGGCCCTGGTGCGGGCGCTCGGCGGCGGCTGGCAATAGGAAGTGATGGGCCGCGGGACGGAGCCGGTAGGTTTTTATAACTTTCTTGCGCTTCATCCTCTTACCTCTTCACCTTCCTTGCTTTTCGCATGACTTCTTCTACCCAAAACACCGTCGCCTGGATTCTGCAAGCGCTGCTGGCGTTTGCCTTCACTGCTTCGGGCTTCCTGAAATTTCTGCATCTGGCCGATACCACCCGGATGTTTGGCAGTCTGGGAATGCCAGAGTGGTTTGCCTACTTTATTGCCGCGGCCGAAGTGCTGGGGGGCATCGGCCTGCTGGTGCTGCGCACCCTGCGGCCGGCCGCGCTGGGACTTATCTTTATCATGCTGGGCGCAATTTTTATGCACGCGACCCGCATTCCGGGCGGGATTGCGAAAGGAGTGCCGGCGATGGTACTGCTGGTGCTGCTGTTTGTGCTGCTGCTACTGCGCCGGCCGACGACTACGACTGCCTAGCGCCGGCGCCTTTTGCGCCTCTTGCCTTAATCGCCGGGTCAGGTTTGGCCCGGCGCTTGTATTATGAAAATACTATATTCTTACCTGCGGCGCTACTGGCCCTTGCTGGTGCTGGCCCTGGTGCTGGCGGCCGTCAACCAGGTTTTCTCGCTGCTCGACCCGTACTTGTTCCGGCGGCTGGTCGACCATTTTGTACCCCGCAACAGTACGGTGAGCGGGCTGCGACTGGTGCCGTTCTGGCCGTTTTTCCGCGAAGCTATCCCCTACATCGGCATGATGCTGGGCGTAGCGATGGTGTCGCGCATTGCCAAGAACTTTCAGGACTACTACGTCAACGTCATTACGCAGCGGCTGGGAGCTACCATGTATTCCGACGGCCTGCGCCACTCGCTCGATTTGCCCTACCAGGTATTTGAAGACCAGCGCTCGGGCGAAACGCTGGGCAAGCTCCAGAAGGTGCGCCTCGACGTGGAGAAGCTGATTCAAAGCTTTGTCAACGTGCTGTTTACGGCGCTCGTGGGCATCATCTTCGTGATGTGGTACGCCATTACGGTGTACTGGCCCATTGCGCTGGGCTACTTCCTCACCATTCCGCTGCTGGGTATTCTGAGCTTTGCGCTCAGCAAGCGCATCAAGGTGATTCAGAAGACCATTGTGGCCGAAACCACGGCCCTGGCCGGCTCCACTACCGAGAGCCTGCGCAACATCGAGCTGATTAAAAGCCTCGGCCTGGCCCAGCAGGAAACCCAGCGCCTGAACGGCATTACCGACAAGATTCTGAAGCTGGAGCTGCGCAAGGTGCGCTACCTGCGCTCACTCTCGTTTGTGCAGGGCACGTTTGTGAACTTATTACGCAATGTAATAATATTACTCCTTTTATATTTACGGGTTCAGAACCACATCAGCCTGGGCGAGTTTTTCTCGTTCTTTATCTACTCGTTTTCCATCTTCGGGCCCTTGCAGGAGCTGGGCAGCATCATTGGCACGTACCGCGAAACCGAGATTTCGCTGGGCAACTTCCAGAAGATTCTCGACACCCCGCGCGATGTGAAGCCGGCCCACCCGCAGGTGGTAGAGCGCATCGAAACATTAGGGTTTGACGATGTTACCTTCAAGCACCTCACGGCCCCGGCGCCGGCGCTGGCCGGCATCACGTTTGGCGCGCAGGTGGGCGAAACCATTGCCTTCGTCGGCCCCAGCGGCTCGGGCAAAACCACCCTGGTGAAGCTGCTGGTGGGCCTCTACCCGCCGCTGTCGGGCCGGATTCTCTACAACGGCATCCCAAGCACCGAAGTAGACCTCGACCAGCTGCGCGAGCAGGTCGGCTTCGTGACCCAGGACACCCAGCTTTTTGCCGGCACCATCCGCGAAAACCTGCTTTTTGTGGCCCCGCACGCCACCGATGCCGAGTGCCTGCACGCCCTGCACCAGGCGGCGGCCGATACCCTGCTGGCCCGCGCCCCCAAGGGCCTTGATACGGTACTGGGCGAGGGCGGCGTGAAAGTGAGCGGCGGCGAAAAGCAGCGCCTCAGCATTGCCCGCGCCCTGCTGCGCCACCCCACCCTGCTGGTGTTCGACGAAGCCACCTCGGCCCTCGACTCGCTCACGGAAGAGGAAATCGGCCGCACGGTGCGCGAGCTCTCGGGCTCGCGCCAGCACATCACGGTGCTCATCGCCCACCGCCTCAGCACGGTGCTGCACGCCGACCGCATCTTCGTGCTGGAGCGCGGCCGGGTGGCCGAAGCCGGCCGCCACGACGAGCTGCTGGCCCAAAAAGGCCTCTACTACGCCATGTGGCGCCAGCAGATTGGCGAGCGCAAGGAAGTAGCCGTGGCAGGCTAAGTAGCGTGGACGCTGCGAGTCCGCGCGGGGAAGGTAGCGTGGACTCTGTGAGTCCGCGCGTTGAACGATTAATAAAAGGCCCACGCGCGGACTCACAGAGTCCACGCTACAGCCGGCGCCAGGAAGTAGCGTGGACGCTGCGAGTCCGCGCGTTAGAACGTTGCTTAATGATACCACGCGCGGACTCGCAGCGTCCACGCTACAGCCGGCGCGGTATCTTGCGGCCCTATGCAGCTCAAGCCGCTTTTACCTTCCCAGGCTCTCGACCTGGCCTACCGCCGCCAGAAAGTAACCCGCCCGGCCCTCACTGCCTTCGAGCAGGCGCGCCGCCAGCTGCTCACCGAGCTCGATGCCCAGCAGGATGAGGCCGACATTGCCGAGCCGCTGCGGCGGTTTTTGCGGGCGGTGGGCTTCGCCAACTTCATCAACTCGCGCAAGAAGCGCGACCTGGTGCTGCACAGCGGCCCCGACGCGGCCGACCCGCTCGCCATCATCTTCGAGCTCAAGCACCAGAAAAACAAGGCGGAGATGGTGCAGCGCGGCAACCTCAACCGCAAGGCGCTGCACGAGCTGCTGCTCTACTACTTCCAGGAGCGCAGCTCCGAGCAGCAGGCGCTGGAGCTGCGCCAGCTCGTTATCACCACTGGCTACGAGTGGTTTATCTTCGACGCCCACGAGTTTCACCGGGTGTTCTGGAAGAACGCCGAGCTGCGCGCCTTCTTCCAGAAGCACAAGCAGGGCCAGACCACGGCCGGCGATACCAGCTTCTTTTACCAGACCGTGAAGGAGCTGCTGGACAAGACGGACACCGAAATCCGCTTTACCCACCTCGACCTCGACCCGCGCGACGACAAGGGCCAGCGCCGCGAGCTGGGCGAGCGGGCCTTGCTGTGGCTGAGCAAGCTGTTTTCGGCCCCGCACCTGCTCAAGGAGCCGTTTGCGCAGGATGCCAACACCCTCAACCGGGCGTTTTACGAGGAATTGCTCTACCTCATGGGCCTCGAAGAGGTGAAGGACAAGGGCCGCAAGCTCATTCAGCGCTGCGCGCCCGAGCGGCGGCAGCGGGGCTCGCTGCTCGAAAACACGCTGGTGCAGCTGCGCGCCGAAGACATGCTGCGCAACCTGCCGCCCGCCGAGCTGGCCAGCTACGGCGACGCGCCCGCCGCCCAGGCCGAGGGCGTGGCCCTGGCCCTGGGCCTGACCTGGGTGAGCCGCCTCTTGTTTCTGAAGCTGCTGGAGGGCCAGCTGCGCCGCTACCACGCGCCCCACGATGCGCCGTTTCGCTTTCTCGACCCCGGCCAGCTCCAGGAGTACGACCAGCTCAACCTGCTCTTTTACCGGGTGCTGAACCGGCCGCCGCACGAGCGCGAGGAGCCCGAGGCCCGGCTCTACCGCACCGTGCCCTACCTCAACTCGTCGCTGTTTGAGCCCAGCGCCCTGGAGCGCCTGACGCTGCGCATCAGTGGGCTCGACGACCGCCTGGCGCTGCCGCTGCTGGGCGGCGGCAAAAGCCGGCGCTCGGTGCTGCGCCAGGAAGCCGGGGCCGCCGCCCCGGCCGCCCTCACCTACCTGCTGCGCTTTCTCGATGCCTACGACTTTGCCTCGGAGGGCGAGGAAGGCGTGCAGGACGACGACCGGCCCCTGATTTCGGCGGCCGTGCTGGGGCTCATCTTTGAGAAGATAAACGGCTACCGCGATGGCTCGTTCTACACCCCCGGCTTCATTACCATGTACATGTGCCGGCACTCGCTGCGCCGGGCGGTGGTGCGCCACTTCAACGAGCGCTTCGGGCTGAGCGCCGCCGACGTGGCCGAGCTGCGCGAGCGCCTCGACGACCAGCCCCAGCGCCGGCCCGAGTTCAGCGCCGCCTTCAACGAGCTGCGCGTGTGCGACCCGGCCGTGGGCAGCGGCCACTTTCTGGTAAGTGCCCTCAACGAGCTGCTGGCCATCAAGAGCGAGCTGCACCTGCTGCTCGACGAGGCCGGCAAGCGCCTGCGCTACACCCTCACCGTGGCCCGCGACGAGCTGGCCATCACCGACGACGAGGACCTCGACACGCTGGTGCAGTACCGCGCCACCTACCACGACGACGGCGGCCCCAGCCCCACCCGCCAGGTGAGCCGCCAGCACACGCGCCTGCAAAGCGCCCTGTTTCGGGAAAAGCGCCAGCTCATCGAGCACTGCCTGTACGGCGTAGACCTCAACCCCAACTCGGTGCGCATCTGCCGGCTGCGCCTCTGGATTGAGCTGCTCAAGCACGCCTACTACACGCCCGAAAGCGACTTCCGGGAGCTGGAAACGCTGCCCAACCTCGACCTCAACGTGCGGGCCGGCAACTCGCTCATCGGCCGCTTTGCCCTTACCGACGACCTTACCGACGTGTTTCGGCGCAAAGACACCTCGGTAGCGGCCTACCGCCGCGCCTTCGGGCAGTTTTTCTCGGCCAGAGGGCGCGAGGCCAAGCAGGAATTGCAGGATTTCCTGGCCCGCCTCAAGGAGCAGTTCTCCACCGCCATTCAGCGCCACGACCCGCTGCTCAAGCGCATTGCGCGGGTGAAGGACGACCTGCTGCGCGTGGAGCTCGACCAGAAGCCCGACCTGTTTGGCAAAACCCAGCTCGGCGAGGAAGACGCCTGGGCCCGGCGCACCAGCCTGCAGCTCACCCTCGACAAGCTCGAAGCCGAGCGCCAGCTGCGCGAGCAGGGTGCCCTCTACCGCGATGCCTTCGAGTGGCGCTTCGAGTTTCCGGAGATTCTGGACGCGGCCGGCGCCTTTCGGGGGTTCGATGTGGTGATTGGGAACCCGCCGTATATCCGGCAGGAGGAATTACCCGCCGCCCTCAAGGGCTACCTCAAAACCCACTACGACACCACGGCCGGCACCGCCGACCTCTACGTGTACTTCTACGAGCTGGGCCTGCGCCTGCTGGCTCCCGGCGGCGAGCTTAGCTTCATCACCAACAACAAGTGGCTGCGCGCCGGCTACGGCCAGGCCCTGCGCCGCTACCTGTTGCGCCCCGAGCACCAGCTCGTCGAGCTGCTTGATTTCGGCGACCTGCCCGTGTTTCCGGAGGCTACTACCTACCCCAATATCCTGAGCGTGCGCCGCGCCCCGGCCAGCTCCAGCGTGCGCGTGGCCGAGCTTACGGCCCTGCCCCCCGACCCCAGCCACTTTGCCGACAGCGTGGCCCTGGCCGCTACCGACATGCCCACCGCCCGCCTCTCGGCCGATGCC
Source organism: Hymenobacter baengnokdamensis (assembly GCF_008728635.1). NCBI lineage: Bacteria > Pseudomonadati > Bacteroidota > Cytophagia > Cytophagales > Hymenobacteraceae > Hymenobacter > Hymenobacter baengnokdamensis. Next base: position 3,804,217 of record NZ_CP044285.1, read on the forward strand.
TGGAGCCTCGCCGCCGCCGACCAACAGGCGCTGCTGGAAAAACTGCGGCTAGCGGGGAAACCGCTGAAGAAGTATGTGGACGGAAAAATTTATTATGGCATTAAAACCGGCTACAATGAAGCCTTTGTAATTGACGCCGCTACACGAGAAAAATTAATTTCTGAGGATGCAAAATCAGCGGAAATTATTAAGCCGTTTTTGGCAGGCAGAGATGTTAAACGTTATCAGCAACCAAAATCTGATAAGTATTTAATTTTCACACAACGGGGCATAAAGGTTGAATCGTACCCCGCAATCTTGGCTCATCTTGAAAGTTTCAGAGAAGGATTAGAACCAATGCCTAGGGGTTGGAACGGTAAAAATTGGCCTGGGCGCAAAGCAGGCACTTACAAATGGTTTGAAATCCAGGACAGCATTGATTACAAAATTGAATTTGAAAAGAAGAAAATAATAATTGCTGCATTTTCTCAACGTGCACCTTATGCGTTTGATGAGCAGAATTTCTATTCGAATGACAAAACGACAATTGTCCCAACAGATGACTTATTCTTGCTAGGGTGTTTAAATTCTTCAGCTGTTGATTTCTATTTCAAATCTATTGCTTCCACCAAAGCGAACGGCTATTTTGAATATAAACCAGTTTACCTTTCCCAACTTCCCATCCCGCCCGCCACGCCCGAGCAGCAGGCGGCGATAGCGGGGCTGGTAGAGCAGGTGCTGGCCGCCAAAGCCGCCGCGCCCGCCGCCGACACCCAGGCCCTGGAGCAGCAAATCGACGCCGCCGTGGCCGCCCTCTACGGCCTCACGGCGGCGGAGGTGGCGCTGCTGGGCTAGGCAGCCCCTAGGGATAAGTACACCAAAAAAAGAACGTCAGGCTCATCTGGCGTCCGCTTGTCGAAGCATCTCTACCGAACGAACCTAGCGGCGCGGTAGAGATGCTTCGACAAGCGGACGCCAGATGAGCATGACGTTCTTTTTTGACTTGAAGCCCCCTACTTGTCGCCAATCATCAGCTGCGCCCCGTTGCCCTTGCCCATGATGATGACTTTGGCATTGGGCGAGAGCGCGATGGCCTGCTGGGCCTTGATGCTTTCGTACTGCAAGAGTTTGTCGCTGAGCTCGGTGTTCACGATGCGCTGGTAGTCGGCAATACCCTGGGCCTCCACGCGCTTACGCTCGGCTTCCTGCTTTTCCTTTTGCAGCACGAACTGCATTTTCTGGGCATCCTGCTCGGCCGAAATCTTGCTTTCGATGCTGGCCTTCACCGACTGCGGCAGCTGGATGTTGCGAATCAGCAGCTGGTCGAGGCGCAGGCCGTTGGCCCGGAAATCCTTCTCGATGGCCGCCAGAATGCGGGCCTGAAACTCCTCGCGCCGGGTCGAGTACAGCGCCACCGCGTCGTAGTACACGGCGTTGTCGCGGATGCGGGTGCGCGAGATGGCCCGTACGATTTTCTCCTGGTAGTCCTCCCCGATGGTTTCGAGGATGCGCGGCGCCTGCTCGGGCACCACGTGGTAGAGCACGGTCAGGTCGATAACGACCTCCAGCCCATCGGCCGACAGCACCCGGATGGCATCGTCGCCGGCCTGCTGCCCCTCGTTCTTCACCGCCGACATGGTATAGTTCTGGGTGCGGGTATCGAAGCGGGTAATATCTACCAGCGGGTTTACCACGCTCAGGCCGGGCGGCAGCACCCGGCGCTGCACCTGCCCAAACAGCGTTTGCACGCCCACTTGGCCCACGCCCACCTGCACTATTGTGCTGGAGGCCACGCCCAGCAGCAGCAGCCCGCCGCCCAGCAGCAGCAACATCCCGCGCCACCGCCCAAAGCTATCAGAATAGCGGCTGGCATTGAGGCCCACGATTAGCACGATAACACCCAGAAAGATAAGCAGCATAAGGCGGGAGGAAAGTAGGAAAAGAGTAGCCGGCTGGCGGGTTCCAGGCGCCTGCTCCTTAAAGGTACGCCCGCGCCCCGCCGTTCAGCTTTTAATCGCGGCGGCCGGTCGGCTCATTACACCCAGGGGCGGCGCGGGCGCAACTTTTCGGCCCCGCATCCCGAAAGAAGCAGCTATGCATTTTTCCGTTATCACCCCCACCCACCAGCGCCACAACCTGCTGCCCGAAACCGTAGCCAGCGTGCGCGCCAGCATCAGCGCCCCCCTCGATTTCTCGTTTGAGCACCTGCTCTATGACAATGGCTCGCACGATGGCACCGCCGCCTACCTGCGCGAGGCAGCCGCGCAGCCCGGCCCGCCGCTGCGCCACTGGCACGATGCGGCCCGTTGCCGGCCCGGCTTTGCCCGCAATCAGCTGAGCGCGCAGGCCCCGGCCCACGCCTGGCTTGTGCCCCTCGACGACGACGACCTGCTGCTGCAGCGCACCCTCTACCACTACGCCGCCCAGATTGCGGCCAATCCCGACCGCCCCTGGCTGGTAGCCGATTTTTTGCGCGTGGATGAGCACGGCCGCTACCTGCCCGGCGAAGACTATTACGCCTGGCAGTTCGACTCGCCCACGGCCATGCTGCAGGCCATTTTCCGGGCCGAGCACTTCATTCAGGGCAACGTGTGCTACACCAAGGCACTACTTGATGAGGTAGGCGGCTACGACGCCGAGCTGGCCATGGCCGAAGACCTGGACCTCTACGTGCGCTTTTTGCTGGCCGGGCACCTGCCCGTGGTGTGCCCGCACTACAGCCACCTGCACCGCTTTCATGCCCACAATACCAGCCAGGGCGTCGATGCCGCCCGGCACAATGCCGACCTGCGGGTTATTTATGAGAGATATGCCAGGCAGCTCAGCCAGCTTGGCGTGCCGGAACCGGGCCGGTAGCAGCTACTCCCAACAGCCGGCTTATTTCTACGTAAGCGCTACACTAATCCTTCACGTATGCGCTTACTTTTCCTTAGCTGGCTGGCCGCCTTAGGGCTAACAATTTCCGCTGCTTCTGCTCAGACTATAGCCCCGGCCCACACGGTTTTTCTGCTGGGCAATACCGCACAAGGCCCTTTGCCGGCTGCCCGCCTCCAACAGTTGCGCCAGGTGCTGGCCCAGCAAAAAACACCGTTTACGGTAGTACACCTGGGCGATATAGTGGGCAATGAGGGCCTGGCCTCTAAAAAGGATACTACGCTTTCGCAGCAGGAAATGGCCCGCGCCGATGCCTTTATCAACCTGGTGAAGGGCTTACCGCTGGGTAAAATCTACTTCGTGCCCGGCGACAAGGACTGGGCCAACTCGGGCCGCACGGGCCTGAAAGCCGTGCGCCGGCTCGAAAAATATATTGAAAAGCAGCTGCCCGGCCAAAATGCTTTTGTGCCCACCAACGGCTGCCCCGGCCCCGAGGTAGTAGACATCGCGCCGCTGGTGCGCCTTGTGGCTCTCAACACGCCGTGGTTTACGCATCCCTACGACCGCCCCGAAGCGCCCGATACCGACTGTAAAACCCTGACCAAGGAGGAGTTTCGCGAGCAGGTACAGGATATTATTGACGATACCAAAGGTAAAAACCTGCTGCTGGTGGGCCACCACCCCGTCGTCAGCAATGGCGTGTATGGCGGCCACGAGCCCCTGAGCCGCCACCTGGCTCCGCCCGTGCTGGGTACCGTGTACGCCGCCTACCGCCAGAACGTGGGCACCCCCCGCGACCTTGCCAACCCGCGCTACCAGGAGCTGCGCAAAGAGCTGCTCAGCAATGCCTTGCGCACCAACCCCGGCGTAGTATATGCGGCAGCCCACGACTACTCGCTCCAGCTGACGCCCTTTCAGGGCAGCTACCACCTTGTGGCCGGCAGCTTTGTCAGGAGCCAGCACGTAGGAAGCAATAAACAATCATTATATAACAAAAACGCGCAAGGGTACGCGGTCCTCGACTACTACGCCGACGGCACGGTGAAAAGCCGTTTCTACACCTTTGGCAGCGCAGCGGAGCCGGCACAAGCAGCCTTTGCTACCACGCTGTTTCGCTCGCCCTGCGCCGATGATACCGGCGACCAGGCCCCCGTCAACTCCTTTATTACCGAGTGCCCCGGCATAGCCAAAACGCCCGCCGAGCGCAAGCCGGCAGCGCCGTTTGAGGCCGTTACGACCGTAGTGCCGGGGCCCGAATACCAGGCTGGCAAACTCAAGCGCTTTTTTATCGGGCCGCTGTATCGTACGTCGTGGCTCCAGCCAGTCAGGGTGCCGACGCTGAGTCTCACAACTGAGAAGGGCGGTCTGCGGCCCTTCGGCCGGGGCGGCGGCCGCCAGACGACCTCGCTCAAGCTCATCGCGGCCGATTCGGCGGAGTATGTTTTTCGCTCGGTAGATAAAGACGTCACGGGCATTTTGCCGCCCGAGCTGCAGCGCTCTTTTGTGTCAGACATTCTCAAGGATATTACGGCCACGGCCAACCCGTATTCCAACCTGCCTATCAGCGCGCTGCTCGACCACACCGATATTCTGCACGCCCGGCCGCGCCTGTTTCGGCTGCCCGACAACAACGAGCTCGGCCCCTACCGCCAGGAGTACGCCGGCCTGCTCGGCACCCTCGAAGACCGGCCGGTAGACCCAAAGCCTAATCTGCCGGGCTTCGGCAAAGCTGATGAGGTGACGCGCAGCTACAGCTTTTTTCGCAAGCTCTATAAAGACCACGACAACCGCGTGGACGCGCGGGCGCTGGCCCGCGCCCGCGTCTTTGATATGCTGGTAGCCGACTTTGGCAAGCACGAAGACAACTGGAAATGGGCCGGCTACGACCAGGGAAAAGGCCAGGGCACCCTGTACCGGCCCATCCCGCGCGACCGCGACCAGGCGTTTACGAAATGGGACGGCCTGCTTACCTACCTGGCCAACCGCGAGTGGGCCGTGCCCAGCATCGAAGATTTTGGGGACCACTTTGGCGATATGAAAAGCCTGAACTGGCCCGCCCGCCACCTCGACCGCTTTCTGCTGCAGAGTCTCACGCGGCAGGATTGGCAAGCCGCCGCCCAGTATATCCAAGCCCAGCTTACGCCGGCCGTCATCGACGAGGCTACGGCCACGCTGCCGGCTGAGATTCAGCCGATTTCGGGCCAGGAGATAAACCGCAAGCTCAAGCAGCGCATCCGGGAATTGCCAAAAGCGGTAGACCGCTACTACCTGCTGCTGGCCAGCCGGGTCGAGGTAGTAGGCTCCAATAAGGCCGAGGTTTTCAGGGTTGAGCGCCTGAGCGATGGCAGCGTACGGGTGCAGGAATTTGCCCGCAAAGGCGCTACCGATACGCCCAGCGGCCCAGCCTTGTTTGACCGCACCTTTGAGCCGCGCGAAACCAAAGAAATCGCGCTGTATGGCCTCGATGGCCAGGATATCTTCCAGCTAACCGGCCAGGGCGGGCGGCACAGCATCGTGGTGCGCGTAATTGGCGGCGCGGGCAAGGATAAGATTGTCGATGATTCGCGGGCAGCCGGCCTGCGCACCCTCACCAAGGTGTACGACACGCCCGATACCGAGCTGGCTGCCGGCCCCGAAACCGACGACCGCCGCTCGGCCCGCCCCGACGTAAACCAGTATAACCGCGAAGCATTTGAGTTTAATAGCTATGCGCCACGCGCCGGGCTGTTTTATAACCGCAACGATGGCTTTGGCCTGAGCCTCGGCGTGGGCTTTGTGCGCCAGGGATTTCGCAAGCCCGATTATAAGACCCGCTACGATTTCGACTTGCAAGCCTCCACCGGCGGGCAGTTTCAGCTTACGGGCAGCACCCGCCACCGCTACGCCATTGGCAAGGTCGACATCGGAGCCCAGGGCAGCTACGGCAATTATTTTCCGTTCTATAATTTTTTCGGCATCGGCAATAATAGCCAAAAAAGTCAGGACCTATACAATGCCAACTACTACCGCGCCCGCTACAAAGGCTTTATCCTCAACGCCTTTGCTGAGCGCGTGTTCTTGCAGCGCAGCGTGTTCCGCATCGGGCCAAGCTACGAGTATTATACGGCCGACTATGCTGCCAGCAGCCAGCTGGCCCAGGACCTGCGGCAGCTACAGCCCGGCACCGACAACCCGCGCCCCAATGCCGACTTCCAGCGCCTTGTGGGGCTGAACGCGCTTTTCGACCTCGACCTGCGCAACCGCAAGACCTTTGCCCAGCGCGGGGTGCGCCTGCTCGTGCGCCACGATTCGTACCAGCAGCTCAGTGGTGCCAGGCAAAACTTCGGCCTCACCCAGGGATTTGCCGAATATTATGGTACGGCACGGCTGGGCGTCCCGGTTACCCTGGCCCTAAAGGGCGGCGGGGCCAAAAACTATGGGCCCGATTCGGCTATTCCGTTTTATAAGCTAACCAGCCTGGGCCTGGCCGAAAACCTGCGCGGCTACTACCGCAACCGCTTCACCGGCGATGCCAGCCTCTACTACAACACAGAGCTGCGCCTGGCGCTGGGCCAAAGCAAAAATCACTTTCTGCCTTTTTATTACGGCGTGTTTGGCTTCTACGACCAGGGCCGCGTGTATTATCAGGGCAGCTCGCCGGGCGGCTGGCACGCGGGCTACGGCGGCGGCGTCTACCTCTCACCGGTAGTCGAAACGCTGGCGCTTTCCATCTCCTATCAGGTATCGGACGAAAACAGCCTTGTGCAGTTTGGGCTGGGCTTTCGCCTCGATAAATAGTTTGAAACAAGTCGTGCCAGCGAATTTCTTTACTGCTCGATGGTGTTAGGCCGTTGATAGACTTCAGGCGGCAGTTTGGCGTTGAAACCTTTGACCTACTTTTGAGTCTATGGCCTGGGTTAGGCAACCAAGTTTTTTTCGGTTGAGCTTCCCTGGCAGCTGCTTGCGTACTACCCCTTTGTCTGGTTTCTCCTCATCCTGGCTATGGAGCCGGCTCGCCGCCGGCGGCTGGTGGCTCGGCCTATGCCTGGCTGCTGCCCTGGCCCACGCCCAAACCACAACCCCGCCCAGCCTGCACCCGGCCAGCGCACCGGCCCCGCTCGACGTGGCCGATATAGGTCATAAACTATATTCTCGCATTCCGGCCCACGATTCGCTGGGCTTGCAGCGGGGCCGCCATATGCTGCTGCTGGTGCCGGTGGTAGGCTACTCGCAGCAAACCGGCGGGGTGGCCGAGCTGGCCGTTAACCTGGCTTACCAGCGGCCCCAGGCCAACGTCTCAACCGTAGTGGGCGCGGCTGAATATACCCTCAACGACCAGCTTATCTTCACGCTCACCTCTTCGTTGTGGGCCCCCAACAACGCGTGGAACTTCGTGGGCGACTGGCGGGTAATGCACTACCCACAAAGCACTTACGGCCTGGGCATGTTCACTTCCACCACCGGGGGCGTGGTGTCGATGGACTATGAGTACCTGCGGTTTTACCAAACTGCCTTCCGGCGCATCGTGCCCAACTGGTACATCGGCCTGGGCTATCAGCTCGACGACCACTGGAGCATCGTGAGCCGCAATACCCGGCGCGAGGTCACTACCATTTCTCGGTACAGCTACGGCGTATCGGGGCGCTCTATCTCCTCCGGCCCGGTTATTAGCGTGCTGCACGACGGCCGGGCCAATGCCATCAATCCGCAGAGCGGCTACTACCTCAATGCGCAGTTTCGGCCCAACTTTAAGGCCCTGGGCAGCGATACCAACTACCAGTCGGTCCTGCTCGATGCGCGCCTCTACCTGCATCCTTCCCCCAGCTCACCCAATATCCTGGCGCTGTGGTCGTACAGCGCCTTTACGCTCACCGGCAACCCGCCCTTTCTCGACCTTCCCGCTACCGGCTGGGATACGTACAGCAACCTGGGCCGCGGCTTTATCCAGGGCCGCTTTCGGGGCAAAAATCTGCTGTATAGCGAAGCTGAGTACCGCTTCGGTATCACCCACAACAGCCTGCTGGGCGGGGTGGTCTTCGCCAATGCCCAGAGTGTGACGGAGCTAAGCGTGGTGAGAGGCCAGGTGCAGGATGGCACTTTTGAAAAGGTAGTGCCTGCCGTAGGGGCTGGCCTGCGCCTCAACCTCAACAAAGCCTCGCGCACCAACCTCGCTATCGATTATGGCTTCGGCTTCGATGGCTCGCACGGTATATCGCTGAACCTGGGAGAAGTATTTTAATAGGCAACCGGTAGTATATTTCATATTGCCTGTGGGCTGGTTAGCTTTGCTGCTTCACCACTTGCACCGCCATGCTGCCCACCGCTACGCCGGACGTTCTGCTCTACCAAACGCCCGATGGGCAAATTCAGCTCGACGTGCAGCTCGACCACGATACCGTGTGGCTGACGCAGGCGCAGATGAGCGAGCTGTTTGACACTACCAAACAGAACGTTAGCTTACATATTCGCAACCTCTTTCGGGAAGGTGAACTAAGCGAATCGGCATCTGTCAAGGAATCCTTGACAGTTGTTCCGGATGGCCGGGAGTACGTCATCAAGTACTACAACCTGGACGTTATTATTTCAGTTGGCTACCGGGTCAAGTCTAAGCGTGGCACCAGCTTTCGCCAGTGGGCCACGCAGGTGCTGCGCCAGTACCTTGTGCAAGGCTACGTGCTGAACGAGAACCGCCTGCGCGAAAGCGCCCGCCAGCTGGCCGACCTGAAGCGGCTGGTGCAGCTGCAAGCCGAAGTAGCTGCCAACCAGGAGCTAAGCGCCGACCAATCGAATGCGCTGCTGCGCCTGCTCGGCGACTATGCCCGTGCGCTCGACGTGCTCGACCAGTATGACCACCAGCGCCTGCTGGTAGCCCGCGATACCGTAGCAGCACCGGGGGCCGGCTTTGAGCTGACGTATGAGGCGGCCATGCAGGCTATTGATACGCTACGCGTGCAGTTTGGGGGCTCCGAGCTGTTTGGGCGCGAGAAGGACCGGTCGTTTGAAAGCTCGGTGCGCACTATCTACCAGAGCTTTGGTGGGCAGGACCTCTACCCCAGCGTGGAGGAGAAAGCGGCCAACCTGTTGTATTTCGTAGTGAAAAACCATTCTTTTTCAGATGGTAATAAGCGTATCGCCGCTTTTCTCTTCGTGTACTTCCTCGACCGCAACAAGTGCCTATACCGCCCCGACGGGTCGCGGCGGCTAGCCGACAACGCGCTCGTTGCGCTCACGCTGCTCATTGCCGAAAGCCGTCCCGAAGACAAAGACGTGATGGCTACGCTGGTCGTGAACCTGATTAATGACGAAAACTAGCGCCCCGGCGCAAACCGGCCGCCTACCTTTGCACGATGGAGTATCAGCTAACCAAGCTCGCCGCCATCGATATTGGCTCCAACGCCGTACGCTGCCAGATTTCGGCAGTCTTGTTTTTTGAGGGTCGCTACCGCCTCAAGCGCGTCGAGTACGTGCGCTACCCGCTGCGGCTGGGCGAAGACGTATTTGCCACCGGCGAGATTCCGCCGGCCAAGGCCGATAAGTTCGTCAAGTTTCTGCACGCCCTTAAGTTGCTGATGGAGGTGCACGAGGTGCCGCACCACCTCATTTGCGCTACCTCGGCCATGCGGACAGCCCGCAACGGCGCGGCCGTGGCCGCGCGCGTAAAGCACGAGCTAGGGCTTGACATCCAGGTAATTGATGGTCAGGCCGAAGCGGCCTACATCAACCGCGTAATCGAGCACCTGCTCGAAGACAACCGCCACTACCTGCACATCGACGTGGGCGGCGGCAGCACCGAGTTCAACATTTACCACGCCCGCCGCAAGGTGGCCGCGCAGTCGTTCGAGATTGGCTCCATCCGCCGGATGCAGCAGGAAGAAAGCGGCCGCTCGGTAGACGAGATGAATGGCCTGTGGCAGCGCATGGAAGTCTGGGTGCGCGAAAATGCCCGCCGCTACCACGTCACGCGGGCCATCGGCACGGGCGGCAACATCAACAAGCTTTACAGCATGTCGCCGGCTTCGCCCAACCGGCCCATCACGCGCCGCAGCGTGCAGGCGCTGCTCGACCGCTTAGGCGGCCTGAGCATGAACGAGCGCGTAAACGTGGCCATGCTCAACCCCGACCGCGCCGACGTGATTGTGCCCGCCGGCCACATCTACCTCTCGGCCATGGAGTGGGCCGGCGTGAGCAGCATGCTAGTGCCCGACATTGGCCTGAAAGATGGCATGATGCAGGCCCTGTTTGAGCAGTATTTTGACGAAATCAGCCCCAGCGCGCACCCCAGCAGCCTGCCCGTAGCCGACGTGGAAAATAGTCCTATCCAGTAAGCCTGAGTGGCCTTTATAGAGCAGGGGCGGCCCTCCCCGCCCCTGCTTTGCGCGGACTATCTTACCCCTCATCAACCACCGTAGCGGTAATATCGGCTTCGTTTTCCACGGCAATTTCCAGAAGCGCGGTTCCCTGGCCAAAATCGTCGTCGCCTTCAGCTTCCAGCACCGGGGCGGCGGCCAAGGATTCGGCGGCGGCGGCTTCCTCAGCGGCTACCTGCAGGCGGCGGGCCGTTTGCTCGTGTAGCAGCGCCAGCAGGCCTTCGGGCGTAGCATTGGTAAGCTGCGCCTCGTCGGGGCGGCGGTAAAAGTCGCGGTGAATGTTGATGGCCGGCTCGCCGGGGGCCGGGCGCTGGCAGATGTAGGCGCCATCCTCGCGCATGGTGTAGCTGTTCTGGGTATCCAGCAGGTTGAGCTGCAAGATATTAATTGCCTCACGGCGCAGCTGCGGGTTCACAATCAGAAACAGCGCCTCGATGCGGCGGTCGAACGAGCGCACCATGGCATCGGCCGAGCCGGCGTAGAGCTTGGCCTCGCCGCCGTGGTGGAAGTAGAACAGGCGGGCGTGCTCCAGGTACTCGCCCACGATACTCTTCACCTCAATATTCTCGCTCAGGCCGGGCCGCCCCGGCCGCAGGCAGCAGATGCCGCGCACGATAAACCGAATGGGCACACCGGCCTTGCTGGCCTTGTAAAACTCGTCGATTAGCTCCCGGTCTTCCAAGGAGTTCATCTTCATCACGATACCGCTCGGCAGGCCTTTTTTGGCATTCTTAGCTTCTTCGCGCACCAGGTGAATAAGCTGCTGGCGCATATCGCGCGGAGCCGTGATGAGGTACTCGTAGTCGTCGGGCTGCGAGTGGCCGGTAATTACATTAAAGAATTCCGATACATCGTGGCCGTAGGTATCGTTCGTAGTGAGCATACTCAGGTCGGTGTAGAGGCGCGACGTTTGCTCGTTGTAGTTGCCCGAGCCGATGTGCACGTAGCGCGTCACCTTCTCGCCTTCCTTGCGGATAATCATCAGCATCTTGGTGTGGGTCTTGTACTTACCTACGCCGTAGATGACGAAGCAGCCGGCTTTTTCGAGCCGCGCCCCTTCCCGGATGTTGCGCTCCTCGTCGAAGCGGGCCTTCACCTCAAACAGCACCGAGACGTGCTTGCCGTTTTCGGCCGCTTTGAGCAGAGCAGCCGTCACGCGCGAATCTTCGGCCAACCTATATATTGTTTGCTTAATACCCAGCACCTGCGGGTCTTCAGCAGCGCGCTCCAGCAGGCGCACCACCGGCTCGATAGAGTTGTAGGGGTGGTGCAGCAGCACATCATGGTGCTTGAGATACTCGAACATGTTTTCCTCTGCCCCTTCGGGCAAGCTCAGCGGCAGCACCGGGGAAGGCAGTTTGGCGCCCTTACCCCGGAAGCTGGGGTAGCGCAGAATCTGGTTCAAGCCCTTCATATCCAGCAGCACCGGAATCACGAAGATGTTGCCGTTATCGATATTCCAGCGCTCACGCAGGATGTTCATCAGGTAGGGCGAAGCGTCGGGCTCGACCTCCACGCGCACTACCCGGCCGCGCTTGCGGGTTTTGAGGCCGATTTGAATTTCTTTAATAAAATCAGTATCTATATCTTCTGATTCTTCTAATGTAAAATCTCCGTTTCGCGTGATGCGGAACAGGTCGGCCGACAGGATATCGACGTTGCGGAAGAGCTTGGGCAGGTTGGCCCGCACGATTTCCTCGATGGGCACGAACACCGCCCGGTCTTTGCGCGTGATTTCAAAAAACCGCGTCAGGTTTTGTGGAATCTGCACAAAGGTCAGGCGCTCCTGGCCCTTTTCCACGTCCGGGGTCGTTACCAGGTTAGCTACCTCGCCGGCCGCACTTTCGCGGGTCACCACGCCAAAGGTCAGCACTTGGTTCATGATGAGCGGGAAGCCGTGGTACGAATCGTAGACCATCGGCGTGAGCAGCGGAAAAACGGTGTTTTTGAAGTAGCCTTCCACCTTTTTCAGCTCAATCTCGGTCAGCTCCTCCATCCGCCGGATGCTGAAGCCATTCTTCTCAAACTGCGGCTTCAGCTCGTTTAAGTACGTCAGCGACTGGTCGTTGACGAAGCGGTGGGCAAAGTCGAGCAGCTTGCGCCGGAACGGCAGCTCGCGCAGACCCGAGTAATCGACGCGCTCCTTACCATAGTCGAGGTAATTGTAGAGCGAGCCCACCCGAATCATAAAGAACTCGTCGAGGTTCGAGCTGGTAATGCTCAGGAAGCGCAGCTTGTCGAACAGCGAGCGGCTGGGGTCCTTGGCCTGGTCGAGCACCCGGTAGTTGAAGCGCAGCCAGCTTAGGTCGCGGCTGATATACTTGCTTTTGCGGATAAGGTCGGCAGACTTGAAGAGCTTCATAAAATCACGGATTATACGGATTTAAACGGATTTTACGGGTTTTGGGAACGTAAAACCGGCGGACTGAGTGGGAATGGCAGTTTAGTTAAGCATACGACATTAGGTAGCGCCCGGACGCGCCCTTATACGCCGGCAAATACGTCGGCCCATTGCAAGGCCATCTCGGGCAGCGTGTGGCTGGGCACGAGGCCGGGCTCGTAATATTCGCCTACGGCCTGGTACTCGCCGGCTTGCAGCACAAAAACGGCAATGCTCTGCTCACCGGGGTATACAATCCAGTATTCGCCCACCCCGTTTTCGGCGTAGAGGTCAAACTTGGTGCGGGTGTCGTGGATGGCGGTGCCCGGCGACACGATTTCGATAATCCAGTCGGGAGCCCCCAGGCAGCCCCGCGCGTCGAGCTTGGCCGGCTCGCAGACCACGCACAGGTCGGGCTGCACTACGGTACGTATCTGCTGGTTGCCGTTGGCCCCGCCCGTAGTCAGGCGCACGTCGAAGGGCGCCGCAAATACCTGGCAGGTTTTGCCCAGCAAAAACGTATCTACCAGCCGGCTAAAATTCATGGAGCACCGCTGATGGGCGCGGGCCGGGCCGGCCATCCTGCGTAGCACCCGGCCGCGAATGAGTTCTACCACATCCGTGAATTTCCAGTTCAGGTAGTCGGCGTAGGTGTAACGCTGGCTGGGGTCGAGCTGGGCGATATCGGTAATGAGGGGGACGGTCGGCGTCATACCTGCAAAATAACGGCGCGGGCCGGGAGGAAGGGACAAGGCGCAAAATAAAACTCGGATACGCGCCGAAAACGACACGGTTTGGCGCGATAGGCCGTCACCTTTGACACCTGTCTTTACACCTTATTTTATGGAGACCTATACCCCATCCTCAATTGCCGTAGCCGAAATGCTACTAGGTGAATGGGAAATAAATGCGCTAACCACCGCCCACTCGGCTTGTATAGCTCACCGCCCATTGGCCCTGGCCCAACTCGTCAGCTTATACCAAAGCCTGACTACTTCCAGCGATGCAGGTATCAGTATGAACGCCGATGGCACGCACACAGTGCCGTACCATGCCCATTCCTTTACTGTCTATTTCGCTACTGCCCAAGGCATTAGTCGGGTAGCGCAGGTCATCGAGCAGCTAGCCAACCAAGTAAGCAAAGACAACAGTTGCGACCCTAAACGCCAACTAATGGACTGCTCGCTTAGTATCGGCCACGGAACCTATGAACTGACTATGGATGAGCTAGGTGAACTATGTGAAGCTATTTTTCAGGTACTGGTAACGAACAGAAACGAAATGTCTTTCGGTGAGCACCTGGCTAATGTGCTCGCCACAACCGAGTTGCAACTCTGCGTGCTCTTGCATTTTTATTAATATGCGCCAACTCATTTTATTAACCCTACTTTACAAGCATTAGCACTGCCGCTACTATCAAACTTGGTTTCCTTCTAGTGCTCAGTCAGAGGAATTAGTTACCCTAATTTTCTGGTAATGGCGGTCGAGTTTAACGCGGGCTTTTTCGAGGGTGAACTGCCAGTGGACGGTAACCTGGGCGGCATTGCGCTGGGCCACGCAGGCGGCGACGTGGGCGGTGAGTTCGTCGAGGGTGGGGATGCGCTGGTGCAGGCACTGGCGGGCGATGGCCGAGAGTTCAAGTTCGACCATGTTAAGCCAGGAGGCATTTTTAGGGGTGTAGTGCACCTCGAAGCGGGCAGCCAGCGCGCGGGCCTGGGCGGCGGGCAGGTGCTGGTAGAAGACGGCGTCGGTGTGGGTGTTGAGGTTGTCCTGCACGAGCACGATTTTCTCGGCCTGCGCATAGTGGGCGGCCAAGGCCTGCATAAAACGGCAGTAATCGGCCCCGGTCCGGCGGGCCGAGACCTCGACCAGGCGCTGGCCGGTGCCCGGCTCAAACGCCACCAGCAGGCAGGCCGTGCCCTGGCGCACGTAGGTGCTGCTTTCGCGGCGGGGGCGCCCGGCTCTAGCGGCCTGCTCGCCTACGGCGGGCTGGGCCGGCACCGGGGGCAGGGGTTCGACGGGCTGGCTGTGGAGCACACAAGGGCGCTCATCGAAGCAGACGACGGGGAAAAGCGGGTCGTGAGGCCGCTCGTAGACGGCCAGCACGTCCTCCATGCGGGCTACGAAGGCCGCATTCATCGCCCCGAGGCACCAGTGCTGCTGGCGGTGGGGGTGCAGCTCGTTTTTTTGAGCATCTGGCTCACCGTTTCGTGGGAAATAGTGTCCACCAGGCACAGTTCCACCGCCTTATCGGCCAGCAAGCGCAGGGTCCAGCGGCTATGGCCCACCGGGGCCGGTGTACAGGCTAGCGCCGTGACGGCGGCGCGTTGGGGACCATCAAAGCGGCGTGGCCCACCACTACGCGGGGCCTCGGCCAAGGCGACTTGCCACCCGGCCGCTTCGTACCGGCGGCGTATCTTGCTGACTGCCTGGCGGCTCAGGCCAACGGCTTGGCCGGCGGCCTGCTGGCCGATACCGGTCGCCAAGGCCAGCAGCGCCTGGGCGCGGCGCACGGCTCGTACGGGCCGACGACCGGTGCGCGTGAAATTTTCGAGGGCAGCTTGGTCAGCCGCCGGGAGGGCAAAGGGAGTAAGGGGACGAGACATAAGGCCCCTAACCCGGAGCACAGTGGTTTGTTAATTATTTCCTCTGACGCAGCACTAGTACCTACTCCTTATGTCCGCCGAAACCGAGTTTTTACCTTGCCTAATAATGTTAATCGCCGTCCAGTATAGCCGTCCAGTATATAGAGAGCGGCACAGTTTGGGAAACGCTGTTGCGCACGGGGTTTGCCAGGCAGCGCACTACTATACTAGTTACCGGAGCTAGTTAAATTGAGTAAGCTGGTGGTACAGCAGAAAATACATGCTAGCTGTGGGTTTGAAGATGATGGCGCAGATTTTATGGAGTAGCTTGCAAAGCAGTTTCACCTTTTACCAAAACACAAACCGTAAAATATTATGACTATTTGGGCTCTCAAAAATCCTAGTGAAGAAGAACACGTTGCGTTTGTACATAAATCACTCAAAAAAGGTATTTCACGATTTGGATGGAGTTACATCCATAGATGTGACTTGCTACAACTAAATGATTTATTTTGGACAGAACTGAATGACGAACAAACAGAGTGCTTCAAGAAAGCAAGCTTTTTGTTGGATGTAGAACCTGGCGATTGGGTTGTGCATATCAATGTGCCACAGTATGGTAAATGCACGGCAGCTAAAGTGGCCAGAGGGTATAGATTTGATTCAGCACCAAACGAGGTGGATGACTTCCGCCATACGCTACAAATTGACTTAGGTACTTTAATAGAATTCGACCGAAATGATGCAAACATCTTACCAATAATTAGTAGCCGCTTGAAACTACAAGGCAGGTTTTGGCGCATTAATCAACTTGCAGCTTTCGAGAAATCTATTCAAAACCTTAGAACTGGTGCTGTCATACTGAAGTCCGATGAGCGTGCTGAAACTTACCATCTCCGCGATTCTTTAGTACCGTTACTAAAAGATTTTACTTCGAAAATTCAACTCAACAATCCATCCCATAGTTTTGAGGCATTTTTAGCAGAAATTTTCCGTAGAATCCCTGGAGTTACTAATGTTAATGAGCATGGCAGACACAAAGGATTTGGAACAGACAATGGCGCAGACCTTATTGTATCTTATGATACTGGATTACCGATAACTGGCCTGCAAAAAGCCGCAACGCTTGTTATTCAAGCTAAATCTTACACCGATATTCATTGGGAAACCAACGCGGTTGACCAACTTGAGGAAGCAATGGCTACGTTTAACGCTGACTCGGGCTTACTTATAACTACAGCTCAAGCGTCTGAACATTTAATCGCCGCTTTCGATAAAATTAGCACACAACTTCTGGAAAAAGGCAAAACTGTGTCTTTAATTAGCGGTGACGATGTGGCTAGGTTTGCCTTAAAATTCGGTGCTGATTTATTACTGGCTGAAAAGTAATATAACTGGTTTTTTGTAATGCCCGCCCGCGCCCACCTTCTTCGCCAGTTTCACATTGTGCAGCGGCTACAGGCGGTACGCGGGCGGGCATTGCCATTTGACGAAATCCGGCGCTATTTGCTGGAAGAAACAGCAGTGGGCGACTACGAAGGTGGCTATGAGCTGCGCACGTTTCAGCGCGACAAGCAGGAGATAATCGACCTGTTTGGCATTACCATCAGGGCCCGTAAAAACGAAGGGTACTACCTTGCCGAAACCGAGCCACTGCCAGCCGACCAGCAGCGGCTTTTCGAAGCATTTGAGCTACAAGAGTTTCTGCGGCTACCGCAGGCGCTGGGGCCGTTTGTGCAGGCCGAGGCGCGGCGGCCGCTAGGGCTACAGTACCTGCGGCCGCTGTTGCGGGCTGCGCAAGCCGGGCAGGTGGTCGAGTTTCAGTACCAGAAGCACTGGGAAGAGCAGGCCGAAACGCGCACGGTAGGGCCACTGCTGCTCAAGGAGTTTCGGGGACGCTGGTACGTGCTGGCCGCAATGGTGTGGAGCGGGCGGCTAGCCTGCTTCGGCCTCGACCGCATTCAGGACCTACAGTTGACGGCTGCAACATTCAGCCCACCTGCCGGCTTCGACGCGACTACTTACTACGCCGATGCTTTTGGCATCACGCGGCCGCACGATGCCGCGCCGCAAGAGGTAGTGCTGTGCTTTGCGCCCACGCAGGGGCGCTACGCGCTGAGCTATCCGCTCCACGCGTCGCAGCAGGTACTGGTGCAAAATGAGGAGGAAATCCAACTGGCGCTGTGGGTATATGACACCCACGACCTGCGTATGGAGCTGCTCAGCTACGGGCCCGAGGTGCAGGTACTAGCGCCGCCAGCGCTGCGCGACTGGCTGCACGCGCAGCACGCCGAGGCGGCCGGGCCAGCATAGGGCCAAGTGCTACTATAAAACGGCGCTAGCTTAGCCCCTCAAACACGTCGGCCCATTGCAGCTGCAGTTCGGGCAGCGTGTGAGAGGGCACCAGGCCAGGCTCATAGTAGTCACCTTTCGGCTGATACTCATCGCCTTCGAGCACGAAGACGGAAATGGCTTGCTCGCCGGGATATACTATCCAGTACTCGCCTACGCCGTTTTCGGCATACAGGTCAAACTTGGTTTTGGTATCGTGGGTGGCGGTGCTGGGCGACACGATTTCGATAATCCAGTCGGGCGCCCCCAGGCAGCCGCGCTTGTCCACTTTGCTGAGGTCGCAGATGACGCACAGGTCGGGCTGCACCACGGTTTGCACCTGGGTGTCGCCGTTGCCAGTGCTGCGCAATAGGCGCACGTCGAAGGGCGCGGGGAATACGCGGCAGGGTTTTCCTTTAAGGTAATTCCAAATTATCCCATTAAAATTAGAGGAGACAATTTGATGGAATGTGGTCGGGGCCGACATCTTGCGCAGTACGCGGCCGCGTATCAGCTCCACGTACTCACTGAACTTCCAGCTCAGGTAGTCGGCATACGAATAGGTTTGGCTCAGGTCGAGCTGCGAGATGTCGGTAATCGGGGCCATTGTATCGGTAAGAGGAGCCATAGTAGCAGAAATTTACGCCCGGAAGCTTAAAGCCGTTCACTCGCGCCGGGCGCGCTGCGGCATGGTCAGCAGCAGCAGCAGAAACAGACAGGTGCCCAGGCTGTACCACGTAATAACGGGCAGGCCCCGGAAATAAGGCATTTCGGGCGGGTAATGCCCGAGCAGGCTCAGGCCCGCAAACACGATGCTGCCCAGCGCCAGCAGCGCCAGAATGGTACGGCTCACGAGCTGGTCGGCCTTGCGCAGCAGGCTGGTGTAGCCGCTCAGCTCCACCTTCACCCGCAGCTCGCCCTTGCTGATTTTGCGCATTATCTGGCGCAGGTCGCTGGGCAGGGTTTGCAGCAGGGCCAGCAATTGGGTGCCCGTATATTCCGCCTCGGTTAATATATTATCGGCCGAATATTGCTCGCGCATAATGCGGGCGCCGTAGGGGCGCACAAACTCGAAGGTATTGAAGCTGGGATGCAGCACCTTGCCGATACCTTCCAGGATAACCAGCGCCCGCAGAATGAGGAATACCGCGCCCGGCACCTGCAGCTTGTAGCGGTAGATGATGCCCTGAAGCGAGTCGGCCAAATCACTCATACTCATCTCCTTTACGTCGAGCAGGGCGAAATCCTCAATCAGACTGTTGAGGTCGGCCTCAAAGGCCCGCATATCGGGGATGTCGCTGCTGAGAGCGAGGCGGCGGAAGTTGAGGGCCATGCCGCGCGCATCCTGCCGGGCCATGCCGATAAACACCCCCGCAAAGGCGTATTTCTGCTGCTTGGTGAGCTTGCCCACCATGCCGAAGTCGATGAGTACCAGCGTGCCATCGGGGCGCACGAGCACGTTGCCGGGGTGCGGGTCGGCGTGGAAAAACCCAAACTCGAAAATCTGGGTCAGGTAAATATCCATGCCCGTTTCGGCTACGGTGGCAGGGCTCAGGCCCCAGGCCAGTAGCTGCGTCTTATCGGTTATCTTACAGCCATCTACAAACTCAACTACCAGTATTTTAGCAGTACTCAGCTCGCGGTAGGGCTTGGGTATGTAGAAGCTCTCGTAGTGCTCGTAGAGCTTGCGCATCTGCTCCATGGCGCGGGCCTCGGAGGTATAGTCCAGCTCCTTGGTCATGCTGCGCTCAAAGGCATCGACCACATCCTGCGGATTGGAGAGGCCCTGGTTGCGCAGAAAACCCGCCGTGAGGCGCACCAGCTCGTGCAGCAGGCGCAGGTCGCCGGCCACTTTTTCGCGCACGCCGGGCCGCTGAATTTTAATAACTACTTCCTCCCCGCCGTGCAGCCGCGCCCGGTGCACCTGCCCAATGCTGGCCGAGCCAATCGGCTCATTCTCAAAATCGAGGAACACTTCTTCGAGTGGGCGACCCAGCTCGGCTTCGACAATCTGGCGGGCTTCCTCGACCGGGAAGGGCGGCACGTTGCTTTGCAGCTTCTCAAACTCATCGATGAGCGCCTGGGGCAGCAGGTCGGCCCGGTTGCTCAGGGCCTGAGCCAGCTTGATGAAGGTAGGGCCCAGCTCTTCAATAATCAGGCGGATGCGCTCCCAGCGGGTGGTTTGAAATACGGCGCGCTCGTCGTTTTCCAGCCACCGGCGGCGGCGGCTCTGGCTCACGAGGCGGCGCAGGGGCGTGGTCGTCACCACGTCTTCGAAGCCGTAGCGCAGCAGCACCTCGGCCACCTGCCGAATGCGCGTCAGATTGGAAATAGTATTTTTAAACAACACGAAACAAGCAGCTTAAAGCGAAGGGCCGGCCCGCAGAGCCAGCCCTTGCACGGATTTTGCGGAGCCAGCGCGGCCCCCGGGCAGCGCAAAGGAAACCGCCCGCTGCTGATTGCCAGCCCGGTGCTTACCTTTTCGTCAAATCTACGCCCTGGCGTTGTCCCAATCTGCCTATCCTGCTGCGCCATGACCAATCGTTTACACCTGCTGATTGAGCAGCTCGACCGCGCTACCGAAAATGCCCTGGCTACGGCCGAGGCGCTGGGGGCCCGCGCTTACGTGCATCCGGTGCCGGGCCAGTGGGCGGCGGCCCAGGTAATTCACCACTTGCTTACGGCCGAGAAAAGTATTACCGGGGCGCTGCGCCACGCGCTGGCGGCCGACCACGGCGGCTGGCAGCTGGCAGGCGTCAAGCATCGCATTCGGGCTATACTACTGCGCCTGGCGCTGCGCCTGCCGGGCCTGCGCTTTAAGGTGCCCCCTACTCTGCTGCCCCCGCCCGACCCCTCCACCATTGCGCCGCTGCCCGAGCTGCGCGCCGAGTGGGCCGGGGTCCGGCGCCAGCTGGAGCAGGTGCTGCACGAGTTTCCGGGCACCAAGCTCAACCACACCGTTTTCCGGCATCCGCGCGCCGGTTGGCTCACCATTGGCCAGACTGTGGCCTCGGTGCTCGACCACACCCTGCACCATCAGCAGCAGCTCAATCGGATTAGCAAGGTCCTGAAGAAGTAGCTTACTTTTCCTCCACGGCCATTGCCTGGGCCAGCTCGGCGGGCGGCACGGTGAGCTTGCGGCGGTCGAGGTCGAGCCAGGCGCCATCAACGGTAACGGTGGCGGCGAGGCGGCCATCGGCCTTATATAGATTATGCTCTATGGTCCAGCGCGAGCCGTCGGGCGTGCCGGCGGTTACGCGGCCATCTACCCGAATCTGCTCGCCGCCGTGCAGCTCCTTAAGGTATTTGGTTTCTTCGCGGAAGAGGATGGGGCCGAGGCGCAGCTCGCCAAAGCGCTTGATGTCGAAGCCCAGGCTGGCCAGCCAGCTCACGCGCTGGTCGGCGGCAAAATCGGCGTAGGCGGAGTGGCGCATGTGGCCGTTGGGGTCCAGCTCGGCCCAGCGCACGGTATAGCTCTGATTATGTGGCATTTTTGATTAGTTAGTTAACGTATGAACGGGGCAGCTGAAGGCTGGCTCTTACTCAATGCCCGCCTCGAAGCCGCCCACCAGGGTGAGGCGCACCAGGTACTGGCCGCCTTCGTCTTCGCCCAGAAAATCTACTTCGTAGCCGGCTTGGCGGGCCGCGTCTTCGAGCAGGGAAGCATCAATAAACAGCCACGGGAAAGGCTGCCCGCTCTGGCCTTTGTACTGAAAGGTGTACTCGACCTCGCCGTAATACGGACCGTTGAGATTGAACACCAGCGCCCCGTCCTCGTCTTCGTAGAGGTAGCTGATGTCGGACGAGGTAGCCAGAATCTGGCCGTCGGGCGCGAGCAGGGTACGGGCGTGGGCCAGAAACCTGTCGAGGCCTTCGAGGGTGCCGGCCAGCCCGAGGCCGTTCATCAGCATCAGGATAGTGTCGTAGGGCGCTTCCTGCGGCGCGCGGGGCGCAAAGATGTCGTGCCGGGCCACCTGGCGCACGCCGCGGGCCTGCATCACCTGCACGGCCCCGGCCGAGTGGTCGATGGCCTTTACGTCGGTAAAGCCCCGGCTTTGCAGCTCCAGCGAATGGCAGCCCGCGCCGGCCCCGAGGTCGAGCACGCGGCCCCGGCACTCGTCGAGGGCCTGGCGCTCGAGCTCGGGCATGGCGAGCAGGATACGAAAAAAGTAAGCGGCGGGCAGCGCCTCCTCGTCGGCGGCGCTGCACTGCACGGTGAGGGCGGCCGCGTGGTGGCCGTGCTGATAATCGAGCAGGGCCTGGCCGATGAGGTCGGGAGCTTCGTGGGACATAAGCAAAGAAGGACGGGTGGGCATGGCCGGCCGGGCGCTTTTAAACGTAAATAGCCCCCGACCGGCCGGCAAAGGTCCGGCGGCTTTTTGCTTTCTCCCCTGCCCCATGGCTGCTTCGCTGAAAAAAGGCCAGCTCCCCACCAAACTATGCGCTACCTGCGGCCGGCCTTTTGAGTACCGCAAGAAATGGCGCAATAACTGGGAAGAGGTGAGATATTGCGGGGAAAAATGCCAGCGCAACAAGCAAAATACTGATTATCCAGTAAAAATTAACCAGTAAAAGAATGGCCTCCAATCTCGATTACCTTGACCCCGCCCTGCTTCCGCTCGAAGCGAAAGTAGAAGCTTTCCTCGCCGCCAAGGAGGACCTGCGCAAGCTGACCGTGGCCGAGCGCAATGAGCCGACCCACGATGCCAACGTGGCGGCTTCGGCCGCCGGATTTGACCAGCGCCCCCCCACCGGCTCGTTCGACCAGCACGCCGATGAGCTGGCCTTGCAGCACCAGGATGCGCAGGATGCCATCGACCGCCTGCAGCAGGATATTCTGGCCCTGCTGCCCACCCGCGATGAGTGGGTAAAGGTGAATCTGGGCTACGGCCCCAGCCGCGTGGGCGCCTGGCGCGTGCCCAACCCCAACGGCTCGGGCGCTGACTACTACGAGGTGCGCGTGGTGATGTAAGAAGGACGCAGGCGCGGCCAATAAAGTCCGCGCCTGCGTCCTTCTTAATGTCCCGAGTCCCAGTCGTACCCCTGCTCGGCCCAGTAGTCGTCGGGGCGGGTATCGGCAAAGGAAATGGTGCCGATGCGCTTGAGGTGCTTGATGCCGTACTTGAGCGGCGTAACCAAGCGTAGGGGCGCGCCGTGCTCCAGGCTAAGGGGCTGGCCGTTAATCTCGTAGCAGAGTAGGGTTTGCGGATGAATAGCACTGTGCATGTCCAGGCCCACGTAATATTCCTCATCGGGCGTTACCAGGCTCACGTAGGGGGCCAGGTCGGCGGGCGGGTTGGCTATGTCTTTGATGGGCTGGCCGCTGCGGGTGGCCAACGGGTATCTGGCCAGGAAATCGACGAAGCGCGTCCCGGCCCAGTTTACGATAATGCTCCAGCCCTCGATGCACTTGAGTTGGGTGGTCATCTCAATGCGCGGCAGGGCCTTGATGTCAGCCAGGGTAAACTCGCGGGCGTTGCCGCCGCCGTAGGGCTGCACGGCCAGGCGCCAGGCGGCCAGGTCGAGGGGCGACTGCAAGCCGGCGTCGCCGTTGGTGCGCACCTCGCGCACGGCCAGGCTTTTGGCAAACTCGGGGGCCAGCCGCGTTTCGCGGAAATACGCCGCCGTGAGGCGGCTATTGGCATCCATTACGCGCCGGAAGGGCGCGGGCGTGCCGTCGGCGTCGGGGCGGCCGAGCAGGTAGCGCCAGCCCAGCACGCCGCCCAGCCCGGCCAAGCCCAGGCCAATAAACGAGCGCCGGGTGCGGCGCGTAGCCTCCCGGTCGAGCGCCGCATCGGGCGAAGAGCCTGGCGGAATGGGATTTTCGGGCGAGGGCGTTACTTCCTGAGTCATAAATGGGATAAACTAACCGCTGGATACTAAACCCTGGCATCGGGCTGACGCTGGGTGAGCACGGGGCCGCCGGCTCCAACCGCCGGCGCGGGCACCTCCTCCATCTCAAAACCTGCTACCATGGAGCGGAAATTATTCCAGCCGGCGCGGCCCACCTGCGCCACGTGCACGATAAAGAACAGCACGTAGCCCACCGTCAGCACAAAATGCTCGACGCGGGCGGCCTCGTAGCCGCCCAGCCCCTGCGTGAGCCAGCCAAACTGCGTGGGCTTATAAATAGCCAGGCCGGTGAGCAGCGAGCCCAGCCCCATGACAATAACGGCAGTGTAGGCAATGCGCTGCGCCCCGTTGTACTTCTGCACCGGCGGGGCCGCTTTGCGCAGGCCCAGGTCGTGCAGCGTCACCTCAATAGCTTCGCGCACGGAATGCCGGTTGGGCAGCAGGTAGCGCCACTCGCCCGAAAACAAGGTATAGAGCACGTAGAGCAAGCCATTCAGAAAGAATACCCACATCAGCAGAAAGTGCCAGGCCATGCCCTGCGCCAGCTTGTGGTCGAGGTGGGTAGCGTCGTAGAACGACTGCGGGAAAAACTTGTAGAGCGTGGTATCGCCCCAGCCCAGGCGGTATATATCATTTGCCCAATATATCCACAGGCCGCTCCAAATCATGAGCGCCAGCACGGGAAAGTTCACCCAGTGAAACCAGCGAATGGCCAGCGGGTGCTTTTCGACAAGTTTTTTCATAAAAGTCAGCGGTGCAGATGCACCTACGAATGTAACTGCGCAGCCGGGCAGGACAAGGTAAATCCGGGTACTGGCCACGCTGTATTCGAACCTGGCAACCGCGCTAACTGCCTAAGGTTGCTTATAAAGCACGCCGCCCTTCATCACGAGCTGCACCTGGCGCAGGGCCTGCACTTGCTGGGTGGGGTCGCCGGCCACGGCCACGAGGTCGGCGAGCAGGCCGGCGGCGATGCGGCCGCGGTCGGCGAGGTGAAAAATGTGGGCGTTGCCGCTGGTGGCCTGGCGCAATACTTCGAGGGGCGTAAAGCCGTAGTCCTGCACCAGCAATTCCATTTCCAGGGCGTTGTCGCCGTGCGGAAACACGCCCACGTCGCCGCCCATCGCAAACGTTACGCCAGCCTGGCGGGCGGCCTGCACGGCGCGGTGCTTCTCCGTAATGCGCTGCGGGTCGGGGCCCTGGCCTTTTTTCCAGCCCCGGTAGCGCGAGATGGCATCCGAAGCGGCCACCGTGGGGCACAGCGCCACGCCGCGCTCCTTCATCAATTTGAAGACCTCGGGCGTGCCGCCGTCGCCGTGCTCGATGGTTTCGACGCCGGCCAGCACGGCGCGGCGCATGCCTTCGGCGGTGCTGGAGTGGGCCACCACGCCGCGCCCGGCCGAGCGGGCCGTCTGTACTATCAGCGTCAGCTCTTCGAGCGAATACGTGGGCTGCGCCGCGCCGCCGGGGCCCCAGCGGTAGTCGGCATACACCTTTATCACGTCGGCCCCGTGGCCGATTTGCTCCCGCACGGCCCGCACCAAGTTATCGACGCCATCGGCCTCCTGGGCGCCCTGGGGCAGGTCTTCCACGGCGGCTAGGTGGGGGCCGTAGCTGCCGGTAGCTACCAGCGCCCGCGTGGCCACCAGCAGGCGCGGGCCCGGAATAATACCCTCGTCAATGGCTTGCCTGAGGCCCACATCGGCGTAGCCCGCACCTTCGGTGCCGAGGTCGCGGGTGGTGGTGAAGCCGGCCAGCAAGGTTTTTTGGGCGTGCACGGTGGCGCGGGCCACGCGCAGCGCCAGCGGCTCGTTCAGCACCTGCTCGTTCCAGCTGGTTTCGTTGTAGGGGTGCAGCAGCAGGTGCGAATGCCCTTCGATGAGGCCGGGCAGCAGCGTGAGGCCGGGCAGCTCCAGGGTGCGCGCGCCGGCCGGGGCAGTCACCTGCGCGGCCGGGCCGGCGGCCGTTATTTTCTGGCCCTCTACCAGCACCACCCAGCCGGGGTGCAGCACCTGGCCGTCGAACACGGCGGCGGGGTGCAGCAGGGTGGCGGTTTGAGCCCAGGTGAAGCCGGGCAGCAGGCAGCATAGTAGAATCAGCAAGCGCATTTTCTTGGGGGTCAGGGAGAGACAGCAAAGTAAGCGCCGGGCGGGCTGCGGGCTGTTGAAGCCGGCTGTCCGCCCCTACCCTACTCGCCCGGATGGTACTGCCGCTCGACGTGCTTGGCCACGTCTTCGGGGTAAAACCACACGTCCTTAAACTTCCCTTCGCAGTACAGCGGGGCCTGGTCGGTGAAGTGCTTATCGGCGGGGCGACTGGCCTGGCCGCCGGTTACCACCGAGCGGGCCACCACGCGGGGGCCAAACTCGACCACCGCCACGAAGCTGTTGCCGACGTTGCCGTAGCGCTTTTTGGTGCCGGGGTAAGTATGCGCCCCGAAAGCCGCCAGCGAGCCCCAGGCCGACGAAGTGAAGGCCACCGGCCGGCTGGGCTGCTGGTCGTCGAAGGTTTCGTTAATCCTGCCGGTCAGGCGCTGGTAGCGGTTTACTTCGCCCCAGGCTACTTTCCAGCTGCCAAAATCGCGGGTGAGCTGGGCCTGGGTTTCGGCCAGGGCGGTAAGCTTTTCCTCGGGTGAGGTGTGGGCGATGACGAAGGCGGTAAAGGCCAGGTAGCTGGGGCTCTGGCCGGCGGGCAGGCGGGTGCGCGCCAGCCGCTGGAGCCGCTCGGCCCAGTAGATGGCCAGCGTTTGGGCGGTGGAGGTGGCGCTGTAGTTCAGGTTCCAGCGGCGCAGCAGGTCGATGGCCTCCCCTACTCCTTCGGGTGCCGTGCCGCCGGGCGCGTCGATGGTCAGCTGGTAGTCATTAAACAAGGCCGGCAGCAGCTCCTCAAACCCCGCCAGGTGCGGGTCGTCGGCCGCCGCGATGAGCGTATCAAGCGTGAAGGCTTGCTTGCGGCTCAGCACCCGCACCGCGTTAATGCCCCGGTAGTTTTCGGCATCGGGCGCCATGTAGGGCGGATAGTTCAGCTTATCGGGGCTGCTGCCGGGGCCGGAGACGGTGTAGGGCGTCGAGTTGCAGTTCTGGATAAAGCCGCTGGCGGGGTTGCGCACCTGCACCAGCTCCTCCACCTTGTGCAGGCCTTGCCACTCGGTGGCTTTGGTGCTGCCGTCGACGGGTTGGTTCCAGTCGTAGCCGGCCGGGCGGCGGGGCATAAAGTTGCCGTGCCAGTAGGCAATGGTGCCGGTATTGTCGGCAAAAACGGTGTTGTTGGAGGCGTTGCCGTTCAGGCGCATCACCTCCCGAAAGCTGGCGTAGTCGTGGGCCTTGGTGCGCAGGTAGCTCTGCTCCAGGGCTTCGAGCGGGGTATCCATCATTTTTACGGTCACCCACTTATCGCCCTGCTGGCCCACTACCGGGCCGTGCGGCGTGCGGTAGGTAGTGAAGTGCCGGCGCTGCCGCCGGCCGTCCTTTACATAGTATAAAGACAATGTATCGGTGGGCATCGGCACCTGCTTGCCCTCGTACTGATAAAAATACTTGCCGCCTTGCTGGCTCACCGTTTCGAGGTATTCGTCCATCGAGTCGGCTTGGCTGGAGGTGTGCATCCAGCCGCATTTCTCATTGAAGCCCTGGTAAACAAAGAACTGTCCCCAGGTCACGGCCCCGTAGGCGTTGAGGCCCGCGGCGCTGGTCAGTTGCACTTCGGAGCGAAAATAAAAAGACGTGTGGGGGTTGATAAGCAGCAGCGGGTGGCCGCTGGCGCTTTTGGCCGGCCCGATGGCGAAGCCGTTGGAGCCCACCGGCTCGCGGTCGGCTTGCAGGGGGTCGGGCAGGGGGCGCTGCCACGACGTGCCTTTGGGCTGGCTGTAAAACGCCTTGAGCCGCTCTACAGGCACCACGCTCACGTTGCCGCCAATGCTGCCCTCGCTGAAGAGCAGCGGCATCCAGGGCTGGAAGCGGTGCAGCAGCCGGGGCTGCACGGTGGGGTGCGTGGCCAGGTAGTAGTTGGTACCGTCGGCGAAGGCGTGCAGCAGGTCCTTCATCCAGCGCGGGCTGCGTTGGTAGATACCCACGGCCCGCGCCGAATCGAGAAACAGGCGCTGACGCAGGTCTTCGTAGAGGGCAGCCTCACCCTGCACTTCGGCCTGCCGGCCCAGCGCCGTGATGTAGTTGTCCTCGACCCGCGCAAAATCGTCTTCGCACTGGCTGTAGAGCAGGCCGAATACGGCATCCGCATCGGTCTTGCCCGTGATGTGGGGCACGCCCCAGGTATCGCGCACGATGCTGACGCGCTGGGCCTGCTGCTTCCAGCGGGCTATTTCGGCGGGGGTAAATGTCTGGGCGCTGGCCTGGCCGGCTGCCAGCAGCAAGAGTAAAGTATAGATTTTTTGCATGAGAATTGGGTCGTTTACCCCGATTTCGCCCAAGGGACAACCCAGCCGCAAGTTAGGTTGCCCCGACACGTAACGCCTACCTGGTGCAGTTTCCAAATCCGAGTACCCCCAGTCAAGCTGGACACGAACTTGGAATCTGCTCTATGTCAGGTATTGCACCTCTGCTTACACTACCCGCATAATGACGCAGAGCGAGCCCACCGAAATCACCAGCCACAGCAGCAGGCCCAGCACGTAGGGCCGCGCTCCTACCGAGCGCACTACCCTGGCCGACAGCCCCGCGCCGATAAAGAACAGCGTGAGCGTGAGGCCGATTTTGGCCAGGCCTACCAGCACCGGCCCCAGCGGCCGCACGGCCGGCACGAAGGTATTGAGCAGCATAGCCCCGATAAAGCCAAAGATGAAATATGGAATCTTCACCTTTACTTCCTGCTGCTTAAACAGCAGGGAAGTGCCGATAGACACGGGGATAATCCAGAGGGCACGGGCCAGCTTGACGGTGGTGGCTACTTGCAGCGCCTGGTCGCCGTATACTTTGGCGGCACCTACCACCGACGATGTATCATGAATGGCAATGGCGCACCACAGGCCAAACTGGTTTTGGGTCAGGGCCAGGGCGTGGCCGATGGGTGGAAAGGCAAACAAGGCAATGGCATTGAGCACGAATATGGTACCCAGCGCAACCGACATCTCTTCATCTTTGGCCCGCAGCACCGGGCCGACGGCCGCGATGGCCGAGCCCCCGCAGATGGCAGTGCCGCACGAGATAAGGTGCACCACGCGCCGCCCCAGCCCCAGCCATTTGCCAATAAAGTAGCCCAGGGTGAGCGTGCCGAAGATGGAAACCACTGTGAACAGCAGCCCCTCGCGGCCGGCCTGCACTGCCGCCTGGGCGTTCATGCCAAAACCCAGGCCGATAACTGAAAATTGCAGCAGATTCTTGGTCAGCGACTTGGTAAAGGCCGGGAACGGATTACCGAGCGTCTGAGCCAGCCCTAACCCCAGCGCCAGCGCAACGGGCGGCGAGGCCCAGGGCGTGAGGCAAAGTACCAGCAGCACCCCAAATGCCACCTGCCGCAGGGTGATGGTGCGCCCCAGCAGGCGGTGCGGCGCGTGGAAATAGTGCCGAAATCCGGCCGGCTCACCCGGCTCAGGCAGCGGGGTGGAGGCCGGTTTATCGGTCGAAGTACCCGGCCGGGGCAGGTCGGCCGGGTGGGTGGGTGGGGAAAGCAGCAGCGGCATGGGGCAGAGAATAACTACCCCACAAAGGTACCAGACTGTCTATCAATACGTTTATCCAAAAAGGTTATCTAGTATAACCTGTTGTTATACAATAACAGTCGTTGGCGGCTTCTCGCTGCTCGTTTACTGCAACGGCTTTGGTCCGGGCCCTCAGTCGCACACCGAAAAGCAGCCAACCCGAAGGGAAAAGCTCAGCATTGACTGTGGGCAAAGCTTAGAAAGCGCTGCGCGGCCCGTGAAAGGGGCTCCCCCTGCACCCACACGGCCTCAAACTGCCGGGGTAAGCGCAGGCCTGCGATGGGCACAATCTCCAGCTGGCCGGCCGCCAGCTCGCGGGTAAGCGCCCGCCGCGATACGAAGCCCAGGGCGTCGGGGGCGGCTTCCAGGTAGCCTTTGATGGCCTCCGTACTATTCAGGTAACACGCTACCTTCAGGCTGCTGAGCCTGACTTTCAGCTCGCGCAGGGCAAATTCCAGCACTTCGAGGGTACCCGAGCCGCGCTCGCGCAGGATGAGCGGGTGCGCCAGCGCTTCGGCCAGCGGCAGGGGCACGGCGGGCGACCCAGCCGGCGTGGCCCGGCGCACGGCTACCAGCTCATCGGGCAGCAGCAGCTCGTAGTGCAGGTCGCGCGAGCGCGAGCGGCCTTCCACGAAGCCCAGGTCGAGGTCGCCGCGCAGCAGGCCGTCGGCAATCTGCTCGGAGTTGGCATTGTGCAGGGTCAGCAGCACCTGCGGGTAGCGCTGCTGAAAAGCCGGCAGCCAGCCGGGCAGCACGTACTGGCTGAGCGTGGTGCTGGAGCCCAGGCGCAGCCGGCCCGCGGCGGCGCCGGGGTCGCGCAGGGCATCCAGCTGCTCTTCGAGCTGCCGCTGGGCGGCGGCAGCGCTTTCGGCGTGGGCCAGCAGCAGGCGGCCGGCCTCGGTGAGCGCTACCCGGTTGCCGAGGCGCTCGAGCAGGCGCTGGCGGTACTGCGCTTCCAGCTCGCGGATGTGCCGCGTCACGGCCGGCTGGCTGATAAACAGCTCCTGCCCGGCCTTGGTAAAGCTCAGGTGCCGGGCCACGGCGGCAAACACGCGCAAGCGAAAATCGGACATGGGCCAAAGTACGGCAGCCGGCTGCTTTTGCGTGCAGTAGCTTGCCCGCCCAATACCTTTTGTGGGCAGCGCGCCGTAAGAGGCCTGTTACCTTTATAAAGCTGCTCCCAAGAAGCGGCTATTGCTTATGACCCTGAACAAGACTTTCCTGGTGCTGGCGGCAATGGCCGCCCTGGCCTCGTGCCGCGAAGCCAATACCAGTGTACAAAGCCGGCCCACCACTACCGGCGGCAGCGAGGCCAGGGCCCTACGCTTCGACACGACTTTTATTAAAGCTACCGGAGCGCGCACCTACCCGCATACCTACACCGGCAGCATGCTGGTGGGCCAGACTAAAAAAATAGCCGTTCCGGTACAAATAAACTGGACTACGGTGCAGGAAAGCGGCTGTGCGCAGGTAGCCGCAGTGCAGGTGTATCAGCTCAATGCCGACGACCGCCGCACCCACCTCATGGCCAAAGCCATGCGCGATGCCGTGTGCCGGCCTGGCCAGCTGCCGGCGGGGAACTCCTCCCCTGCCACCAGCAGCGCCCCCTACACCGGAGCCGCTTATCTTAAGCTGACCTGCGAGGCCCGCGAGATTCACCGCACCACGTCTATTACCTTCACCATCAATGGCCTGGGCTACCACGACACGCTGGATGGCGATGCAGCCGCCCCGGCGCAGTAGTCCCTTCTCACCAGTACATCAAAAAGCCCCGGCCAGTAAGCGGCCGGGGCTTTTTGATTACTGGTGCGGAAGCTATTAATTGAGGTAAATGCGGTGCGTGAGCTCGAAGCGGTGCGGCGCGAAGGCATTGTAGTAGGGCGCTGGCCCATCGAAGGTGAGCACGTGCACCAGCGGAATGCCTTCGAGGCGGCTGTCGACGACGCGCACGGGGTACACTTCGCCTACCGTAGGCCAGTCGCCACCGTGGTTGGCGGGCCGGTTATCGGCGTCAATGCAGCGGGCATAATCCAGGTAAGGGGCGGCCGTAGTGGCTTCGGCCAGGGTGTAGCTAGCAACTTCCATAAGGCAAAGATATTGAGAAACAAATAACTACGCTGCCGGCCACCGAATGTTGGCGGGGGCCGCGAATAGTGAGCTTAACACCGCCGTCGGGCCGGAAGTTTGCGCCGCGCTCATTTTTACCAAATGGCCGTCGGCTTCCCGCGCGTGGCGATAGTGGGGCAAGGTAAGCAACGCTCACCAAACCGGGCCGACTTTAGCGGTGTGCTTACCTTCCGGCATTTGCCGGGCACTGCCGCACATGCCCGGCGGCGCCGCCGGAGCGGGCACGCCGCAATACATAGTAAATAATTAATATTCAGAATGCGTTTCCATCTTCTTTTACTAATGCTTACCTGGCTGGTAGCCAGGGCCAGCTGGGCGCAGGCTACCAGCAAAGCCCAGGTAGTAGTGGCGCAAAATGGCTCGGGCGATTTTCAAACCATTCAGGCGGCTATCAACAGCCTGGCGACGGCGGGCGGGCCTTTGCCGGTGGTGTTTGTTAAAAATGGCATTTACCACGAAAAAGTAACCGTTGACGGCATGCCCGGCCTGGTGCTGCGCGGCCAAAGTGAGCGGGGCGTGGTCATCACTATTTCGCAGTCGAATGCCGGCTTTCGCTGCGACCCGGCCAATGCCACCCGTTGGGACGTGGCCACCCTGAACCTGCGCAACAGCCCCGACGTGACCCTGGAAAAGCTGACCGTCGTCAACAGCTACGGGGCCGACCATCCGCAGGGTGAAACCATTGCCTGCCCCGGCGCTCCCAACGGCCAGAAAACGGTGGCCAGCGCCGACCACCAGATGGCGCTCTACACGGCCGCCAACACCACGCGCTTACGCGTGCAGCACTGCACCTTTCGCACCCTGGGCAACGACACTGTCAGCCCCTGGGACAAGGAAACGGGCATGTATTACTTCAAGGACTGCACCCTCGAAGGTTCGGTGGATTTTTATTGCCCGCGCGGCTGGGCCTACGCCGAGAACTGCCGCTTTATCTGCCACAACCTCAATGCCGCCATCTGGCACGATGGCTCGGCGAACTGGGAGGCCAAAACGGTGCTCAAAAACTGCACTTTCAGCGGCGATGCGGGCTTTAAGCTGGGCCGCTACCACCACGAGGCGCAGTTTTACCTGCTCAACTGCCGCTTTGCCCGCACAATGGCCGATGCCGACATTTATCCGGCCCCCTCGGGCGACTCGGCCCCGCGCTGGGGCCGGCGCGTGTATTACTACAATTGCCACCGCCAGGGCGGCGACTACAGCTGGCTGCGTAATAACCTGGATACGGCCGACCAGGCCCCCACTCCGGAGCAGATTACCGCCAACTGGACTTTCGGCGGGCACTGGAACGTGGACCCTAACGCGCCGCCGTTGCCCGCACCGCCACCTTCCAAGTAAGCAGGAGCCCGGCTAAGAGGAATGCAAAAAATATATTTTTTACTATGTTACCTTCCCAGCCACCACAGCACCCCGGCAGCCAGCGCCCCAATGGCCGTATTGAGAAAATTGACGGCGTTATTACCCAGATACTGGCGGCGCTCGAGGGTAGCCCCCAGCAGCGAGTCGCTGAGGTTGCCGACGGTGCCGGCCAGCGGCAGCCACCACAGGGCGGGCCCCCAGCCAACGCCCAGGCAGTAGGCCACGGCCAGTACCGCACTACCGGCCAGCCCCAGCAGCGTGCCTTCCAGGCTAATAACTCCATCGAGGCCGCGCTTATCGGGCCTGAAGGTGAGGATATTATAGAAGCGGTGGCCATACACGTTGCCCAGCTCCGACGCCAGCGTATCGGCGGTGGCGGCGGCAAAGCTGCCGGCCAGCAGCAGGCCGCCCAGCGGGGCCAGCGCCGGATACTGCCAGCTTAGCAGCCCCAGCAGTCCGGCCACGCCGGCATTGGCTAGCACCTGGCCCGCCGTGCGGCGGCCTTTATTGGCCTCGGCCAGGCCCAGGCGGCGCTTGTCGGCCACTTTCCAGGCCGAAGCGGCCGTACCAAGCCCGAAAAACAGCCCCAGCAGCGCCAGGCCGGTAAAGCCCGTTCCCAGGTAAATAAGCAGGCCCACCCCACCGCCAACTAAACTCGCCACTACCGTCAGCTTACGGGCGCGCACACTATATACCATTCCCAGGCTCACTAATAAGAGCACAAAACCGAGGCGAATTATCATTAGCAGCGAAACAGCAGGCGAAAAATTACCAGCAGTTAACGTAAACCTTAAAAGGCCAGCAAAGATATTTGCAAGGGCAACTACCTGCTTTACGAGGCCACCCAAGTGCTACAGCAATTGGACTCGCCGCTAGTTTTAAGGGTTAATTATGTTTCAGGAAAACGCTATTTTTTAGTAGTGAGTCGGCAAGCAGAAAAATACTTTCAAAAATTTCAGAGGCAGCTTCTATTAATAAATAGACTAGCAGCTATTTTCACGTAACAAAAATGTTTTTACTTGGTAGCCGATGCCTAGCAGGCAATCATAAAGCGCCCGAAAATATCTGTAGGCTTCTCTTCTTAAGCGCGCAGAAACAAGCGCTTGCCGGCTCCAGGGCAGTGAACAATAAGCATATTTATTGGTTCGCTAAAAACTACAGCGCTGGACTTAGGAAAACATATTTTTAATTTTCAGCTCCTGACTTTCTGCTAAAATCACCTACAGCAGTACGGTTTGCAAAGGCAAAATTCAAGTCCGCTTGCTTTCTACTGGCTGCATCGGCGCTTGTAATTGCTGCCATAGCATTATCATTTTTACATTTGTTGCGTAACCCTCCTATTCACCTTATTTTTCTTTTAGCACATGGCGCTGAATTTTGATGAATTCCAGAAAGTAGTAGAAACTGCCCAGCAAGCCGAGGCAGTAAAAGTTGACCTGAAGCGCGTGCTTAAAAAGGTAACTTCGGCCCTCGACGGACTGCAAGCCGCGCTGGGCGAAATGGAAACGGTAATGGCCGACGACTATATGCCGGCCGGCCGCAAGCCCCGCAAACCCCGCGCCGCCAAAACCGAAACGGACGGCACCCCGTCGGGAGCGCCGCGCAAGCCGGGCCGCCCCAAAAAATCGGCGGCCTAAGCTGGCGCTACCACCCAGGCCGGGGCCTGCCTTTACACGAAGGCGGGCCCCGGCTTTTCGTTAAAAAGCACCTATACTGCGCCAGCGGCCGTATTTTCACGGGCTGAACTATAGCAGCAATCCGGTATAATGCCTCACCTTCAAATTGATGACCTGCTGGTGGAGGTTGTCTACAAGCGGGTTCGCTACCTGCGCCTGACGGTGCGGCGGCCCGACGGGCGTATCCAGGTTGGGGCACCGCCGCGCACTACGGAGGCTGCCATCCGCAGCATGGTGCTACAGAAGCAAGCCTGGATTCGCAAGCACCAGGCGGCTTTTCGGGCGCAGGAAGTGCCGCCCGCGCTGCAATACGTCTCGGGCGAAACGCACTTTTACCAGGGGCAGCCGTATCGGCTCTGCGTGGTGGAGCGGCCCGGCCGGGCGCAGGTAGCGCTGGCCGGCACCGAGCTGCACCTGCTGGTTCCGGCCGGTACTACCGCCTTGCAGCGGCGGCAAGTAGTGGCCGGCTGGCACCGGGCGCAGCTCCAGGCGCTTATTCCGCCGCTGCTGGCCAAGTGGGAGCCGGTGGTAGGAGCCCAGGCCGCGGCCTGGGGCATCAAGCAGATGAAAACCCGCTGGGGCACGTGCAGCATCCGCGCCCGGCGCATCTGGCTTAGCCTGGAGCTGAGCAAATGGCCCCTGCCCTGCCTGGAGTACGTGGTAGTACACGAGCTGGTGCACCTACACGAGCGCCTGCACAATGCCCGATTCTGGGAATTGGTAAACCAGGCTATGCCTACGTGGCAGGCAGCCCACCAGGCCCTGAAGCAGGGCCGGCCCGACGCCGGGCCCCGGCCAGAACCCGTACGTACAGCGTGAGCCCGGTACCGGCCCGGCAGCCGCCGGGCGGCCGGAGCAGCGGCGCTACTTTAGCGAATCGTAGAGCCGGGCCATTTCGATGACCGGGTTATGCCCCAGGTAATCGCGGCAGGGCTGATTGTACTTGGAAGTCGGCTTTCTTTTTACGTCTTCGGGCTTGCCGCCCAGCGGGTTATAAAACTCCCAGATGGTGCCGGTGCGCTCAAACTGCCGGGCCGAATCATCGAGCGCTTTTTCCAGAATAAGCCGGGCCGCCGCGCGGCGGCCGTAGCGCAGGCAG
Source organism: Hymenobacter baengnokdamensis (assembly GCF_008728635.1). Taxonomy (NCBI): domain Bacteria; kingdom Pseudomonadati; phylum Bacteroidota; class Cytophagia; order Cytophagales; family Hymenobacteraceae; genus Hymenobacter; species Hymenobacter baengnokdamensis. The sequence goes on from NZ_CP044285.1 coordinate 3,839,476, forward strand.
CCCCTGGCGGCCCAGTAGGCCATGCTGTTCCAGGCCGGCCCACGCCACATGCGCAGCTCAAACTTTGGGTCGCGCCGCCCTACTGTGGCAATGGGGTGCTCGGTAAGAAAGACCTCTTTATTGAGCAGGTAGGTATCGATGTAGCGGTCGGCCTGCGCCTGGGTGGCGGCCCCGGTTACCAGGGGCCACATGCTTTCGAAGGGCAGGTTGCGCAGCGCCGGATTTTTCACGGCCCAGCTGTCGTAAAACATGCCATCGGCCGGCACATACAGGCTCGTTTGAATAAAGGCCCGCAGCTCGGCGGCCCGCTTTTCATAATAAGCCGCATCGAGGCCCAGCTGCCGGGCCCACTGGGCGGCTATGGTGTAAAGCGCATACACGTGGCTGGTGGCGTCGACGCAGGCCAGAGCCCCGGGGGCCACCTCATCGAACCGGATGCCTTCGTCGACGCCGCTTTCCCATTTTTTCAGCAGAATATCGTTGTAGAAAAAGCCGCCGCTTTCGACCTTGCGGTTATTCTCAAACCAGGTGAGCTGGCGCACCAGCGGGGTATAGAAGCGCTTAACTACGGCGCTGTCGCGGGTGACGTGCACGTACTCCTGCACGGCCAGCGGCCAGAGCGGCGGGTGGCCCTGGGTATCCTTGTTCCAGCGCACCGAGTCGCGCCCCGACAGCCCGCCGGGCATGTAGATAGAGCCGGGCACCAGCCCATTGGGCTCCTGGTTTTTAGTATCATTCAGCAGCTGGTGCAGCGCGTGCTCGGGGTAAGAGGGCAGCACATCGAGCGCCTCGTGCACCACGTCCCAATGCCCAAACGCATTGCCGTAGACGTAGCCGGGCCCCAGGTCTTCCCACTCGTAGTCGAAGGGCCAGGCGGCGGGGTGGGTAGCTTTTTGGTGCAGCGCCGCTACGTAGCGCAGCATGGGTCGCCAGGCCGGCTTGCCCACCCGGCCCGCATCGCGGCTGAGCTGCGCCCAGCTTCCGGCGGCACGAGCGGGCTGGGGTGCCTGGGCCGATAGCCGGGTGAGACTGGCTGGCAGCAGAAGCAAAGAGAGCATTTTGGTTAAACGCATATTGTTTTTACAATATTATTAATGTCAAATATGTATTTTTATTGAGGCGTTCTTTTTTCAGCAAATCGACAGACGGGCGGGCACAGAGGTGCGTGCTTTAACGCGGCGCTGTTTTGGGCTGCTTTGGCAGCCTCGTTCAACGCCGAGACGCAAAGATGCGGCTCTACACGAACCTTGCACCTACTGTACTATTGCTGCTGATGCTATTATTGGGGCAGGTGCGGTTCCTGCTACCTTCGCCTGCCCGTTTAGTTAGGACCCACTGCTCACTTTTGGCCGATGCGACTTTTCCCCTACCTGCTGCTGGCCTTGTGGCTAGGCACTTTGGCCACGCACGCGCAGAGTATTACCATCGTGCACGCCAACGTGATTGACGTGGCTACCGGCCAGGTGCAGCCCGACCAGACGGTGGTTATCACCGGCAAGCGCATTGTTCGGGTTGGGCCATCGGCCCGCATTACGCCTCCCAAGGGCCGTCTTATCGACGCCCGTGGCCAATACCTCATGCCGGGGCTGTGGGATATGCACACCCACGTCTATTTCGACGGCACGGCCAGCGCCGGCACCAGCCTGATTTTGCCGCTGCTGGTGGCCAACGGCATTACCGGCATCCGGGACATGGGCAGCGAGCTGGACTCCATTCTGCACGCGCGGGAGGCCGTGGCGGCCCACCGCCTGCTGGGCCCGCGCCTGGTGGTGAGCGGCCCGATGCTCGACGGCCCCAAATCGCCTTACAAGGCCTCCATTGCCATTGCTACGGCCGAAGACGGCCGCCGGGCAGTCGACCAGCTTAAGGCGCGCGGGGTCGATTTTATCAAGGTTCAGTCGCTGGTGCCCCGGGCCGCGTACTTCGCCATTGCTGCCGAGGCCAGGGCCGTGGGCCTGCCCTTTGAGGGGCACGTACCCGATGCCGTGCGGGCCAGTGAGGCCGTAGCGGCCGGCCAGCGCAGCTTTGAGCACCTGATTGGCATTTTTGAGGCCAGCTCGACGGCCGAGGATGCCTACGTGGCCGGCAGCCCCAAGTCGCCGGCCAGCCTGCTGGCCACCTTCGACCCGGCCCGCGAGGCCACTATTATTGCGCTGCTGGCCAAGCACCGCGAAATATGGCAGTGTCCCACGCTGTTCTGGGAGCGCGGCCAGTGGCTGGTTGATAGCATTGCGTGGCGGCAAGCCCCCGACCTGGCCTACGCGGGCCGCAGCTGGGTAGAGCAGCGCTGGCCCAGGGCCCAGCTCAGCATTGCCAAGAATATGGATACCGACCCGCTGCCGATGCGGGCGCGCTTCGTCGGCCACGAGCTCGACCTGGTGCGCAAGCTTCACGCGGCGCAGGTGGGCTTCCTGGCTGGTACGGATATGCCGGCCGGGGTCGACCTGGTGCCCGGCGTGAGCCTGCACCTGGAGCTTCAGCGCTTTGTGGCGGCGGGCTTCACTCCCCTGCAAGCCCTGCAAACGGCCACGCTCAACCCGGCCCGGTATTATGGTCGCCTCCAGGACTTTGGCTCGGTGCAGGCCGGCCGCCTCGCCGACCTGGTGCTGCTCAGTGCCAACCCCCTGGCCGACATTGCCAACACCCAGCGCATTGTGGGCGTGCTGGCCGACGGGCAATACCTGTCGCGGCCCGACCTGGATGAGCTGCAGCGCCGCTTGCGGCAAGTAGCAGCCAGCAAGTAGCGCCCTGGCCCGGCACCCCGCCCCGTACATCAACCTGCAAATCACTGTAAAGAGTGCATTTATGAAAAATCCTTTACTGCTACTGTTGCTTTGCTGCGTGCAGCTGCTACCTGCTGCTGGCTGGGCCCAAAGCAAGTACCCGGCTCCGGTAGAGGGCGATTTTATGCTGCCGAAGTTTCGCTTCGAAAGCGGCGAAACACTGCCCACGCTCACTATTCACTATACCACGGTTGGGCAGCCCCGCCGGGATAAAGCCGGGAAAATCGTGAACGCGGTGCTCATCATGCACGGCACCACGGGGGCAGGCTCCAACTTTTTGAGCGAGCAGTTTGCCGGCCACCTGTTTGGGCCGGGGCAGCTGCTCGATGCCGCGAAGTACTACAACATCCTGCCCGATGCTATCGGCCACGGCCGGTCGAGCAAGCCCAGCAACGGCCTACGGATGAAATTTCCAAAATATAACTATGACGATATGGTCGTCGCCAACTACCAGCTCCTGACCGAGAAGCTGGGCGTAGCGCACGCCCGCCTGGTAATGGGCACCTCAATGGGTGGCATGGAAACCTGGGTGTGGGGCTATAAATACCCCGACTTTATGGACGCGCTGCTGCCCCTGGCCAGCCTGCCGGTCGAGATAGCCGGCCGCAACCGCATGCTGCGCAAGATGGCCATCGACCTGATTGAGATGGACCCGGCCTGGCAGGGCGGCGCGTACACTACCGAGCCGAAAGTGGGGCTCACCGGGGCTGAGTCGTCGCTCATCTTTATGACCAGCAGCCCGAAGCAGCTGCAAAAGCAAGCCCCCACGCGCGAGCTGGCCGAAGCGGCCCTGGCCAAAATCGAAGCCCGCTACTACAGCTCGCTCGATGCCAACGACATGATTTATCAGTTTGATGCCTCGCGCGACTACAACCCTGCCCCGCACCTGGCAGCCATCAAAGCGCCGCTGTTTGCCATCAACTCGGCCGACGACCAGGTGAACCCGCCGGAGCTGGGCATTCTGGAAACCGAAATCAAGCGGGTGGCGAAAGGCCGCTATATTCTGCTGCCCATCACTGACCTCACCACCGGGCACGGCACGCACTCCAACCCGGCAGTTTGGGGAAACTACTTGCAGGAATTGCTGACACTGAGTGAAAAGCCGGCGCACTGAGCCGCAGCCCTGCCCGTGCCGCCGGCTACTTGCCCGCGGCCGGCGGCACAGGCAGGGCCGGAAACCGGGCCGGGGCCCGGCGGTGGTGCGTAGCCTGCTCGTAGGCGTAGGCGTAGGTAATGAGCGTGGGCTCATCAAACGAGCGGCCCAGAAACTGGAGGCCGGCGGGCAGATTATCGTAGGTGAAGCCCATGGGCACGGTGAAGGCCGGCTGGCCGGTGTGCGGGGCAATCAGCTGGCTGTTGTCGCCCTGGTAGCCCTTGAAATCCCCGATTTTGGCGGGCGGGTTATTCCAGGTCGGGTACACGAGCGCGCCGAGCTGGTAGCGGTCCATCACGGCCGTTACGGCGTTGCGGAAGGCAATGCGGCGCGGGTCGGTGTAGGCTTCGCCGCGGCCGGCTACGCTGGCGCTCGGCGCAACCCCGTGCGCTAGCTCGTCTTGCAGATTCTCTTTAATATAAGCCGAGTATTTGCCCGAAGCCAGCACCTCGTCGATGTTGTGCACGGGTGCCTTGGGGCCAAGCGCAGCCAGGTATTGGTTGATGTCGTGCTTAAAAACCGAAGCCCACTGGCCGCTGCTGACCTGGGCAAAATTCGGGATTTCCACCTCTACTACCACGGCGCCCGCCTTGCGCAGGTCGGCCACGGCCTGCGCAAACAACGCCTTCACCTGCGGGTCGGGGTGGCGCTCGCTGAGCGTGCGCAGCACCCCGATGCGCGCCCCCTGGAGCCCGTCTTTTTTCAGAAACTGCTGGTAGCCGCCGGCCGGAATCTTGCCGGCGCAGTAGGCGGTGAGCGGGTCGGCCGGGTCGGGGCCGGTGGCCATTGCGTCGAGCAGCCGGGTGGCGTCGGCTACCGAGCGGGCCATGGGGCCGCCGGTATCGTTGCGCAGGTACAGCGGCGCAATACCCGCCCGGCTCAGCAGCCCCAGCGTGGGCCGAAACCCCACCAGGGCGTTGTGCGACGAAGGCCCCCGGATAGAGTTGCCGGTGTCGGTGCCCAGGCCTGCCGTGCCGAAGCTGGCGGCCACCGCGGCCGCCGTGCCGCCGCTCGAGCCGGCCGGCACGTGCGCCAGGTTGTAGGGATTGCGCGTTTCGCCCGCAATCGAACTGATAGTGACCATCGGGCTAAAGGCCCATTCGGCCATATTAGACTTAGCCAGCACAATAGCCCCGGCAGCTTTCAGCTTTTTCACCAGGGTGGCGTCTTCCGTCGGCGCAAAGCCTTTGAGGGCGAGCGAGCCGGCCGTGGTTTGGAGGCCAGCCGTGTTGTAATTATCCTTCACAATGAGCGGGATGCAGTGCAGGGGCCGCAGCTTGCCGGTGCGGCGATATTCAGCATCAAGCTGCCGCGCCTGCGCCAGCGCCTGCGGATTGGTAACGACGATAGCGTTGAGCCTGGTGGGCTGGTCGTAGGCCGCAATGCGGGCCTGGTACGCCTGTACCAGCTGCTCGCAGTTGCAGTCGCCCCGCTTCAGGGCCTGCTGCACGTCGGCAACCGAGGCTTCGGTTACCTCAAAATGCGGATGGGCTGCCGGCTGTTGGCGGGGTGCCTGGTTGCAGCTGGCTCCTAGCAGCGCAGCGCACAGCAGCAGGAATAAGTACAGGCTGTTTTTTTGAGTAAGGCTCATGCCATAGCAATAACGGAGTAAGCCGGGGAAACCACCTAGCACTTTGCCGAAAATACTTGCTTTTGCGCCCTGCCTGCGCGTGCCTAACGGCTAGCCTTTCGCACGCGCAGGCTGGCAATTTTATCAGTTTTGGCTATAGGCAGAAGCGTCCGGCGTGCTTTCCACCCTATACCTGCTTGCGCCTGACCCAGAAAATCACAAAATTCAGAATAGTCGAAAGGCCAAAGAACTCCGCGAGTATAAACCGATGGCGATGAGCAGCCATAAAACAGCAATAGCCTGCGAGTAGAGTAGTTAGCAGATAAAACCAATAGCGTTTCATGCTACCAAGCTAAGCACAAAACCTCGCTTCAGGCTTTGTCAGCACCCCTAACAATTTATGCCATAACTTTTTATATTGAGTATAAAAAACTTATATGTTTTATATGACTTTTTCCCAACCAAAAGGTAGCTCCTCGCCTATAGGCATTGCGGGGGAAGGTTCGCGTAATACCTTGAGGCCGCCCTGCGTATCAATGAAGCTGGTAAGGAAATCTGCGAAATGACGTTCTTTTTTAGTTTCGGGTACGTCCTAAACAGGTTCAATGAGTAAAAGAACCTTATTGTCAGGTTGTTTCACTACCCTGAATACTTGGTTTTGGAATGAGTAGTGGATAGCATACCGCCGCGATGAGCAGGGCGGTAACTCCTTGGCCAAGCATGGCCAGCGGGGCGCCTGTTTTTTGAGAAATGGCGCCGATGAGCAGGCTGCCGAGCGGTAGCATACCGAATAGGGCCATGGCAACATAGCTCATTACCCGGCCGCGCATGTGGGCAGCGGCCTCGGTTTGGAGAATGGCAATCGCGGCGGCCATCGGGGTAAGGGACCCCAGGCCGATAAGCAGGGCAAACGGGAGGGCCAGTGGAAAGTAGCTCGTACGGGAAAACAGACTCAGCCCCCCGCCCAGGACAACTACGCTCCCCAGCATAAATTTTCGCAGGTCAGCTCCCTTTTTAGCCGAAGCTAACACGAACGTACCAGCCAGCGCTCCTAGCCCAACGCACCCGCTGAGATAGCCATACGTGGCGGCGTTGCCGCCAAAGACCACCTTGGCAAACACCGGCTCCAGCGTATCGTAGGGCAGCACCAGCAGGCTCATACCGGCCATGAAGAAGAGTAGCCGGCTAAGCGCCGGCGTTGCCCGCAGGTACTGAAAGCCCTCGGCCAGCTCGGCCGTCACTTTTTTCGGGACGGCGGCCGGCTTAAACGGCGCAAACGTCATGAGCAGCAGCGATGCCAGCACGGCCAGAAAACTGACCGCGTTCAACCCGAAACAGAACCCGGCGCTAAACCGCTGTAAAATCAGGCCCGACAGGGCGGGGCCAATCAGCCGCGCCATATTGACCATGGCTGAATTGAGTGAGATGGCATTGGGCAGGTCCTCTTTACGGTTCACCATCTCGTGAATCAGGGGTTGCCGGGCAGGTACATCAAAGGCGTTGATAACCCCCAGGATTATACTCAGGACCAGTAGCTCCCAGATGACGTAGTGACCGGATAAAACCAGTGCTGCCAGCAGGATAGCCTGCCCCATCGAGGCCGTTTGGGTCACCAGCAGTATGCGGTAGCGCGGGTAGCGGTCGGCTACCACCCCGCCCAGCAGCGACAGCAGAAAAGAAGGAAACTGCTGCGCAAACATCGCCAGGCCAATCATCGCGGCCGAATGCGTCAGCGAATAAATGACCCAGATAACGGCCGTGCGCTGCATCCAGGTGCCAATTTGGGAAATGGATTGACCAGTGAAAAACAGCGCATAGTTCCGGTTGCGGAAGGCACGGAAAGTACCTCCGAGTGAGTCAGCTTTCATATGTATACTTAGAGGGTGTAGGAAGTGGAGCTGGGCAGCCCGCCTCAGCCCCAATTTCCTAAACCGCTTCTTAGACGGAGTAGGATAATAAAAATCTATTTTTTTCTATACATGCTATTTGCAACAAGTTGCGGACTTGATGGGGCTCCGCATACTTACCTAAAGCAGCAAGTAAAGAGTAGGGCTAAGCAAAAAAGCTCGAAAATGACTCGTATCGAATAATAGCCTTTTTATTATCCTGCTCCCTCTTAGGGAACTAGCATACAAAAAAGTCTCTGCGCCATACCTGGCGCGGGGACTTTTTGTATGATTAAAGGAAGAGTTCTACTCACGGGTGGCTACGCCGGGATTCGGTACCACCCGCCTTCCCTCGTCCTATTAAAAACTATTCAGTAAGGCCCGTCCGCGCGACGGGCACAACGTAATGGCAACAAGTAGTATCTGGATTATTTCGGCGCTTTCCATTGCGCTGGTCATCAGCCGGCCCTTCAAAATACCGGAATTTGTGTGGGCGGTGGGCGGGGCTGCCTTGCTCCTTATTTTCCGGCTGCTGACGCCTCGCGAAGGCCTGGCGGGGGTGGCCAAGGGGCTGGACGTGTACCTGTTTCTGACGGGCATGATGCTACTGGCCGAAACCGCCCGTGAGGAAAAGCTCTTCGACTGGCTGGCTGCCTACGCCACCCGCCTGGCCAGGGGTTCGGGCCAGCGGCTGTTTCTGCTTATCTACCTGGTGGGCGTGGTCGTTACCGTCTTTCTTTCCAACGATGCCACGGCGGTGGTGCTTACCCCGGCCGTGGCCAGCGCCGTGCGGGCCGCCAAGGTAAAAAATCCGCTGCCCTACTTGTTTAGCTGCGCCTTTATTGCCAATGCGGCCTCCTTCGTGCTGCCCATCTCCAACCCGGCCAACCTGGTTATTTACGGCGCCCATATACCACCCCTGTTTACCTGGCTGCCGCGTTACCTGCTCCCGGCAACGACTGCCATCGTGGCTACCTTCTTCTTGTTGCGGCGCACGCAAAAGGACGCCCTGAGCCCGGAGATTGAGCGAAACATTGAGCTGCCAGCCCTCGAACGCGGCGGGCGGGTGGCCCTGGCCGGCATCGGGCTTACGGCGGTAGCCCTGCTGGAAGCCTCGGCCCTAAACTATTCACTGGGGCTTGCTACAGCCCTCACCGGCACGCTGACGGCCGGCGTAGTCGTGCTCATCGCCCGCAAAAGTCCGGCTGCCATTGTGAAGAATGTATCCTGGTCGGTGCTACTGCTGGTAGCTGGGTTGTTTGTGCTGGTAGAAGCCCTCACCAAAACGGGCATCACCCACTGGCTTACCACGCTGCTCACCGCCAGCACCGGGCAGTCGGCCGCCAAAACCGCCTGGATTAGCGGAGTGGGGGTAGCGCTGCTCTGTAACGTGCTGAACAACCTGCCCGCGGGCCTTATCACCGGCAGCGCGCTGCAATCGGCCCACAGTTCGGCAACTATTACGAGTGCCCTGCTAATTGGCGTAGACCTGGGCCCCAACCTTTCCGTGACGGGCTCGCTGGCCACTATTTTATGGCTGGCGGCGCTCCGGCGCGAAAACGTGGAAGTAGGCACCTGGCAGTTTCTAAAGCTCGGCGTATTACTAATGACCGTGCCGCTGCTGCTGGCCATTGCGTCTTTATTTCTACTTCCCCATTAATCCGCTTTCTTTTTAGGGCCAGGGGTAAGCGTTGTGGGTAGCAGCGCTTTTGGGGTAAGGCGGGCGTGAGAGCCCGCGCACGCCCGACCCGTAGGCCACACTCTGCTCCGTTTACCTGTGCGTTGGCGTCAGGCAGCGCAAGCGGCAGTGGCCTGATAGCATAACTACTTATAGTAGAAAGTATAATGAGCGCGATAATACTACCGGCCAGGTTATCACCAGTATTACTGTCCTGCCCGAAAATCTGCTTTCCTATCGGCGAACGGGCCCATTTGCAAGTAATAAATTCACTAGCGCTTAATGGCAGAACATTTGGGTTATCTTTGCGTTACATGGTAAGTAAGTACTTACCTACCTTTTTTCTCATCCCCTTAACGCGCTAACCATGATACATTTGCAGCAAGCTCTTGCTCAACACTGGCACCTGAGCGCCTCGCACTATTTTCAAATGCGCCTAATCTGCTCCCTTCTCCTGGGACCACTACTGGGGGTGCTATGTCTGATACTTTTCACCAAGCGCCGGGCAGCTAGCTCACACGGCACGCCACGGGTCAGGCTGCTTACCAGCATTTTTGACCTTCAGCCCGCAACGCCCCGGCCCTTATAAGCTACAGTGACACGCCAGGTACTGCTGGCCAGCAATAAAGAAAGCCCCGCCTTTTAATCGGCGGGGCTTTCTTTATTCTCCCAAACCGGGGCCTAGGCCGGCCCGTGTGCGGCCTCCGCTTGCGCCTGCTGAGGCTGGCTCACCTTGCCATCGTTCACACCCACAAACACATAGCTACCGCTCATCATTGAGAAAATATAGTATGGCTCGTAGCTCCCGGGGTAGAGCGGGTGGCGCACGGTTACGGCGCCATAAGGGTCGGTGTAGCCTGCTTTCTTCAGCAACTCATCGGCCTGTACGATATCCATCTTAATAGGCCAGGAAATCACGACGTCTTCCAGCCAAGGATGCGCAATGAACTGGATAGGGCCAAACTCGCCCCATTGCGTCATAATGGCGAAGGCAGTGCCGCCCTTTACCTGAAACACGGCGCGCAAGGCTTTGAGGGGGCAAAATCCTTCGGCCCACCGCCGCCTATACCGCTAGCTACCCCCGCACCTGCATACGTGCAAAACTCAACCCCAAAAGACTAGTGCTGCGTCAGGCAAGTTCCTTACCTAATCGTTCTGGTGGGCGCCTCACCCCCCGGCCCCCTCTCCGAAAAGGAGAGGGGGAGCCAGTCGATTCTTTAGGTAATAAATTTCCCTGACACAGCACTAGTGCTGCGTCAGAGGAAATAATTAACAAACCACTGTGCTCCGGGTTAGGGGCCTTATGTCTCGTCCCCTTACTCCCTTTGCCCTCCCGGCGGCTGACCAAGCTGCCCTCGAAAATTTCACGCGCACCGGTCGTCGGCCCGTACGAGCCGTGCGCCGCGCCCAGGCGCTGCTGGCCTTGGCGACCGGTATCGGCCAGCAGGCCGCCGGCCAAGCCGTTGGCCTGAGCCGCCAGGCAGTCAGCAAGATACGCCGCCGGTACGAAGCGGCCGGGTGGCAAGTCGCCTTGGCCGAGGCCCCGCGTAGTGGTGGGCCACGCCGCTTTGATGGTCCCCAACGCGCCGCCGTCACGGCGCTAGCCTGTACACCGGCCCCGGTGGGCCATAGCCGCTGGACCCTGCGCTTGCTGGCCGATAAGGCGGTGGAACTGTGCCTGGTGGACACTATTTCCCACGAAACGGTGAGCCAGATGCTCAAAAAAACGAGCTGCACCCCCACCGCCAGCAGCACTGGTGCCTCGGGGCGATGAATGCGGCCTTCGTAGCCCGCATGGAGGACGTGCTGGCCGTCTACGAGCGGCCTCACGACCCGCTTTTCCCCGTCGTCTGCTTCGATGAGCGCCCTTGTGTGCTCCACAGCCAGCCCGTCGAACCCCTGCCCCCGGTGCCGGCCCAGCCCGCCGTAGGCGAGCAGGCCGCTAGAGCCGGGCGCCCCCGCCGCGAAAGCAGCACCTACGTGCGCCAGGGCACGGCCTGCCTGCTGGTGGCGTTTGAGCCGGGCACCGGCCAGCGCCTGGTCGAGGTCTCGGCCCGCCGGACCGGGGCCGATTACTGCCGTTTTATGCAGGCCTTGGCCGCCCACTATGCGCAGGCCGAGAAAATCGTGCTCGTGCAGGACAACCTCAACACCCACACCGACGCCGTCTTCTACCAGCACCTGCCCGCCGCCCAGGCCCGCGCGCTGGCTGCCCGCTTCGAGGTGCACTACACCCCTAAAAATGCCTCCTGGCTTAACATGGTCGAACTTGAACTCTCGGCCATCGCCCGCCAGTGCCTGCACCAGCGCATCCCCACCCTCGACGAACTCACCGCCCACGTCGCCGCCTGCGTGGCCCAGCGCAATGCCGCCCAGGTTACCGTCCACTGGCAGTTCACCCTCGAAAAAGCCCGCGTTAAACTCGACCGCCATTACCAGAAAATTAGGGTAACTAATTCCTCTGACTGAGCACTAGGCGGTAGGAAGGGCTGAAAAGTGAACGTTCCCTAACGTTTTCGGCTACCTTAGCGGGCAGTTTGTTCCCAGGTCTATTTCTATACACTTACCCACTTGACTTACCCCGAATTTGTGGGCCGCTGGCAACCGTCCGGCGGTGCTGAACGGGCCAACTACGGCCTGTTTCTAACCGACCTGTGCGACCTGCTAGGGGTACCCCGGCCCGATGCCACCACCAACGACCCTACCCAGGATGCCTACGTGCTGGAGCGGGCCGTGACGTTCGACAACGGTACCGGCAAGGCCAGCACCGGGCGCATAGACCTCTACAAACGCGGGTGCTTTGTGCTGGAAACCAAGCAAGGCACCACCAAACGCACCACTGCAACCCAGGCCGAACGCGCCGCCCTAGGGCTGCCCACCGCCAAGCTGCGCACCGGCCACGCCCAACGCGGCACCGCCCGCTGGCTGCAAGTAATGGAATCGGCCCGCCAGCAGGCCCTCAGCTACGTGCGGGCGCTGCCGGCCAATGAGCCGCGCCCGCCCTTTGTAGTGGTGGCCGATGTGGGCTACTGCATTGACTTCTACAGCAACTTTGCCGGGGTAGGCGACAACTACGCGCCCTTTCCCGACTCGCGGCACTTTCGCATCCTGCTACCTGAGTTGGCCAGGGAAGAAACCCGCGAGCGGCTACGGCTGCTGTTTACCGACCCGCAACAGCTCGACCCCGCCCGGCTCGCGGCCAAAGTGACCCGCAAGCTGGCCGGGCAGCTGGCCGTACTTTCTACCCAGCTGGAGCAAGCCGGGCACCCGTCCGACGTGGTGGCCGCATTCCTGGTGCGGTGCCTCTTTACCATGTTTTCCGAAGATGTGGGCCTGATTCCAAACGGCTCCTTTCTAGGCTTGCTCACCCAGTACGACACCGATAAGCTACGGCCCAGCCTACCCCTAGCCCTTGCCAGCCTGTGGCAAACGATGGATAAGGGCGGGTTTGCCGCTACGCTCGCGGCCCCGGTGCCCCGGTTCAACGGCAAGCTGTTTCACGATGCCCAGGCCCTACCCCTATCGGCCGCCCAGGTGGAGCTATTGCGCGAGGCCGCCGCCGCCGACTGGACTACCGTAGAGCCGGCCATTTTCGGCACCCTGCTAGAGCGGGCCCTCGACCCCCGCGAGCGGCACCGCCTAGGGGCGCACTACACCCCGCGCCGCTACGTAGAGCGCCTGGTAGTGCCGGCCGTGCTGGAGCCCTTGCGCCGCGAGTGGGCCGCCGCCCAGGCCGCGAGCGCCCAGCTCCACGACAGCGACAAAGACCCCGAAGCCCGCGCCGAGCTGGTGAAGTTCTTGCGCCGCCTCACGTCGCTCAAAGTACTCGACCCGGCCTGTGGGTCGGGCAATTTCCTGTACGTGACGCTGGAGCACCTGAAACGGCTGGAGGGTGAAGTGCTGGCCGCAATCAATGCCTACGGGCAGACCGGCTTGCTCGACCTGGCCGGGGGCACCACCGTAGGCCCGCGCCAGCTGCTAGGGCTGGAGCTGAACCCCCGCGCCGCCGCGATTGCTGATGTGGTGCTGCGAATCGGCTACCTGCAATGGCATATCCGCACCCACGGCCTTACCCAGCTAGCCGAGCCGCTGCTGGATAACTATGAGAATATCCCGCACAAAGACGCGGTACTAGCCCACGGCACCCCGCGCCCGCGCCTCGATGCCCAGGGCCAGCCCGTAACCCGGTGGGACGGGCGTACTACCCGCCTCAACGCGGCCACCGGCCAGCAGGTGCCAGACGAAGCCGCCCGCGTAGCCGTGCTGGACTACCCCAACCCGCACCCCACGGCCTGGCCTGATGCTGATTTTATTGTCGACAACCCGCCGTTTATTGGCACGTCCCGAATGCGCGACCTGCTAGGCGACGGGTACACCGAAGCCCTGCGCAAGACCTACGCCAGCCGGGGCGTGCCCGAATCGGCCGATTTTGTCATGTACTGGTGGCACAAGGCCGCGCTAGCCGTGCGCGACGGGCACGCCCTACGGTTCGGCTTCATTACCACCAACAGCATAAAGCAGACCTTCAACCGGCAAGTAATGCTACCCTTCGTGGGCAGCGACAACGCCCCGCTGGAGCTGAGTTTTGCCATACCCGACCACCCGTGGGTAACCAGTGAGGACGGGGCCGCCGTGCGGGTAGCCATGACTGTAGCCGACCGCACCCGCCCCGGCCAAGCTTGGGGCCAGCTACTCACAGTGCAAACCGAAGCCCGCCCCGAAGGTGAGGACGCGGCCGATGTAACGTTTACTGAGCAACAGGGCCGCGTCCGGCCAGATTTGAGCGTTGGAGCCGATTTGGATAGTGCCCAGCCGTTGAAGGCTAACGCAAATCTGAGTAACCCCGGCGTGAAGCTGCATGGCGCTGGCTTCATTGTTTCACCTGAAACTGCCCGCAAACTTGGCTTAGGGCAACTCACTAACCTAGAGCAGTATATCCGGCCCTACCGAAACGGCCGGGACTTGACTGATAAACCCCGCGAGGCAATGGTAATTGACTTGTTCGGGCTTTTGGCTAACGAGGTATTGAATCGTTATCCCGCTGTCTATCAGCATATTTTAGAAAATGTGAAGCCGGAACGGGATGCAAAAGGCCAAACAAAAGACGGGGCAGCTTATGCCAAAATGTGGTGGCTTTTCGGAAAGACCCGCCAGGATATGCGCCTAGCCATTGCTGGCCTACCCCGCTACATTGCCACCGTCGAAACTGCAAAGCACCGGACTTTCCAATTTCTAGATGCCAGCATCTTACCTGATAATATGCTGATAGCTGTTGCAACAGACGATGCTTACCACTTAGGGGTTCTATCTAGCCGAATGCATATTATTTGGGCATTGGCAGCTGGCGGCACTTTAGAGGATAGGCCCCGTTACAATAAAACCCGCTGTTTTGACCCCTTCCCGTTCCCCGATGCTACGCCGGCCCAGCAGGCCCGTATCCGCGAGCTGGCCGAAACGCTAGACGCGCACCGCAAACGCCAGCAGGCCGAACACCCCGGCCTCACGCTCACCAACCTCTACAACGTAGTCGAAAAGCTACGCGCCGGCCAGCCCCTCACCCCCAAAGAGCAAGCCACCAAGCAGCAGGGCCTGGCTACGGTAGTGCTAGAGCTGCACCGCGAGCTAGACGCGGCCGTAGCCGCCGCCTACGGCTGGCCCACCGACCTGCCCGATGCCGAGGTGCTAACCCGCCTGGTAGCCCTCAACCGCGCCCGCGCCGCCGAAGAAAAGGCCGGCACCATTCGCTACCTACGCCCCGCCTACCAGGCCCCCGGCCAGCAGCAAACCGGCCTCGACCTACCCACCCGCGTAGCCACCGAAACCGCCGCCGTGCTGGCCCCCCTCCCCTGGCCCGCCGAGCTAGCCAAGCAAATGCAGGCCGTGCGCGACGTAGTAACCCAGGCCCCCGCCCCCCTCACCGCCCGGCAGGTAGCCGCCCGGTTTGCTGGCGCCGGCCCCGCCAGGGTGCAACCGATACTCGACAGCCTGGCTACCCTGTCGCTGCTGCGGTGGGTAGATACGACCGATGCCTATGCCGCGTAGCCCGGCCGCGCCGCCCGGCGCGGGCCTCAGCTAACCCCGGTGATGCCGTACCCAGGCCGGTGTTTGGCCGCATAGGAGGTTCGATATATTTCCCGTGCCAGTTCGGCGTCGCCCAGGCCGCCTTGCAAGGCGTACAACCGCACAAATTCCGCCTGGCTGATAGTACCAGCGTCGGCTTTGGCCCGTAGCCTACGTATCCAGCCTTCTTTGCTCATCGTGCCCAGGTTGCTCCTGCTACCAAACCACCTACCTGACCAGCAGCCTGGCAAGGACCATGAGCGCGAAGAGCACCAGGACGAACCAGCTGATTCTGCGGCGCGGCGCCAGCGACTGGCGGCAGTTGGTGGGGGGAGCATAGGGCGGGAAGAACATCGGGTACGGGAAAGAAATGAAACGATGCGGCATGTATCGCCCCGGCCGGGCCGCTCATTACAGACGAAGGCTTCTGTCCTGCTCGCGGGGCTTGCGGGTAGTGGGTTTGCGTGGAGGCTTGAGGGCGGCTGGCCTCTTCCTCATTTGCCCGACTAACAACAGACTAAAAAAACAAAAAACCCCATTTCCAGGCCGGAAACGGGGGTTTTTGTGGGCCCACTTGGAATCGAACCAAGGACCTGCTGATTCACTTTCCTCCGGTTTCCCGGAGTAGTTGGACTATCTCATCACCATATCCGCCGGGGCGGGGTTAGGTGGGGGGCGTTGGTGGAAGCGTATTGCATGGTCTGCTCACTTCCTAGTCTCTGCACCTTCCGGGTACTATCATGACCGTTCCCCGGCTTGGCTCAGGATTGCCATCGGGGCCATTTGCCCCGAACAGGTTTCCCTGAGTTAACCCCCTGCTCATCCCGTAGTTTCCTGCCGGGAGGCACCGCTAGGTTTTCCTTTTTCAAGGAACGCCTGTTGATGAGTCAGCTGCTCTAACCGATTGAGCTATAGGCCCGCATGGCAGCTACAGGAGCTGCCAGCGGCACGAAGATACAACGGCAGCCGCAATTGCGTGTGGAATTGCGGCCAACGAGGCATCTTTTGAGCCCGACCTTTGCTGGCCGACGGCTCACAGCCCCTGGCTTCCCACCATGCTTCCCAACCTACTTTTTGATTTTGGCGGCGTCATCATCGACATCGACTATGCCCGCACTCCGGCGGCCCTGCGCCGCCTGAGCCGCGCCGGCAGCACCGTTGAGTTCAGCCAGGCCAGCCAGGCCGAGCTGTTTGACCAGCTGGAAACGGGCCATATCTCGCCCGCCGAGTTTCGGGCCGGACTGCGCACGCATTACCAGCTTGAAGGCACCGACGAAGAAATCGATGCCGCCTGGGGAGCGCTGCTGCTCGATGTGCCCGCCGAGCGGCTGGCCCTCATCGGTGAGTTGCGCCGTCGGGGGCACCAAACGGCCTTGCTTTCTAATACCAACGTGCTGCATATTGAAGCGGTAAACCGTCGGCTGGCCCAGCAGTACGGCTTCCAGCACGGAATTGCCGACTGCCTCGACCGGGTGTTTTACTCGCAGGAAGTGGGCTTGCGCAAGCCGGGCGAGGAGATATTCCGGCACGCGCTGCGCGAAATGAACTGGCAGGCCGCTGAGACGTTATTCATTGAAGACAGTCCGCAGCACATTGCCACGGCCCGCCGCCTGGGGCTACACGTTTTGCACCTGGCCCCGCCCCTTACTCTTACCACCGCCCTGCCCGAAGCCCTGCGTGTCTTTCCCCGAGAATACCCCGAACCACCCGTTGCCTGAGCCGCTGGCCGGCTGGCCCGCCGACACTGCCGGCGAGGTGGCCCCAACTCGCCGGGCCTGGGCCCGAGGCCTGTTTCGGCGCTACGAGCGGCCGCCCATGCGGCCGGGCTGGCGCTATGCCCTGCACCTGGGGCTGTTTTTGCTCACGCTGGCTACGACCATTGTAGCCGGGGTGCAGCTGCTGCGCAGCGGCCCTGATGGTATTGCTTTCGACGTGCTGGGCCTGCCGGCTGCCGAGCGCTGGGCTCAGCTAAGCTGGGGGCTGCTTTATGCGGGTCCGTTTCTGGGGGTGCTGGCCATACATGAGTTTGGGCACTACTTTACGGCACGGTTTAATAAGGTGCGCACTTCGCTTCCCTTTTTTCTACCCATGCCTTTTGGGCTGGGCACCTTCGGGGCTGTTATCAGAATAAAGGACCGGATATTCTCGCGGCGCGAGTTTTTTGACATTGGGGTGGCCGGGCCCCTGGCCGGGCTGGTAGTGGCAATACTGCTGCTCATCTATGCCTTTACCCACCTGCCCGACCAGGCCGAGTACCTGCTCGTGACTACCCATAGCCTGGCCCGCTACCGCGCGCCCGACTTTACGCTGGCCCAGCCACTCCTCTACCGCTGGCTCGAACACGCCTTTGCCGACCCGCACCGCCTGCCCCCGCCCAACCTGCTGCTGCGCTACCCGCTGCTGGTGGCGGGCGAGCTGAGCTTGTTTTTTACTGCCCTCAATCTGCTCCCCATCGGGCAGCTCGACGGGGGGCACCTTATGTATGGCCTGCTGGGCGCGCGCCGCGCCGGCCGGCTGTCGGCAGTGCTGTTTGTAGCCTTCATTTTCTATGCCGGCCTGGGCATCTTTTCCTTGCGCAGCGGCTGGGAAACCTGGCTGTACGGCGGGCTGCCCTATGCCTTGTATCTTGGGCTGGTATTCTGGCATATGCTACCCAAAGTGTGGTGGGGAATGGTAGTGGCCGCCGGCGTGTGGGCGGCCCAGCTAGGCGTGGCTACGGCCTGGCCGGGCACCCTTGGGCAGCCCGGCTGGCTGGTATTTGGGTTGCTGCTGGGGCGCCTTTCGGGGATTTATCATCCGGTAGCGCCCGACGACCGCCCGCTCAGCCGGGGCCGGCAGCTGCTGGGCTGGCTACTGGTCGGGCTGTTTATTTTGTGCTTTTCCTCCTCCCCCTTTAAGCTCGTAGCAGCGGGCAGCTAGTCCGGGGCTGCTTTTTTACCAATACTTTCCGGCGTGCTGATTTTTAGCAATGGCTGGCCACAATAGCTATATGAAGTTTCAACAAAAGCAGCTTACTCGCTCTACCCAGCTTGTTCTCCGCGAAAACGGCCTCTTCGTGAGCCAGCGCGATGGCCGGGGCCGCATCGATATTGCCGTCGAGATTCCGTACGAAGAGCTGTTGCCCATTGAAGTGGAATACCGTAATACAACGCCCCAAATTCAGTGGCGCTGGGCCATCGTAGGCATTTTCTGGCTGCTGAAACTCCTGCACGTCAACCTGGGAGCTTCGTTGAGCAACGAGGAATGGAGCTGGGTATTTGGGGGCATGGCAGCCCTGGGCGGGTTTGTGTTTTATGCGCACCGCAACTGGTGGCACCAGGCCATTGTGCACACTGCTCACCTGAAGGTTGTGCTGGCCGACCACCCCGCCGACCGTGGCCAGCTGCGCGCTTTCGTCGAGCACCTCGAAAAGCACACCAAGACGTACCTGCGGCGCGAATATGCGCCCATCAATCCGCTGGGCCTCATTGAGCCGCAGCTACGCCGCCTGGCCTGGCTGCACGAGCTGGCCGTGCTCGATATGCCCGAGGCCCAGGCGCTGGTCACGCGCCTCACCGGCCGCCTGCCCGGCCGCGGCTTCAAAAGCATGGGCCAGAAGCTGGAGCCGCCTTACGTGAATTAGCAGCCGACTACGGCGGGCAGTAGCTGCCCACTTAAAAGCAAGCAAGCTTTTTAATATAGTAAAAATAAATTATTAAGTCGGGTGCTTTCATCTAGCGAACCTGTTTCGGAAGTCGGGGCCGAAGCAGCCCGCCGGGGATACCGCCCAGCTCCACCTCCTAAACAGCTTCAGCGCCCTTTCCCAATCGGGGTACGGGCAGGCTGCGCTAAGCCCGACAATAACCCCGTGCCCGCGTCTGCTCGTATTGCGGAGGTACCATTTTCACCTCCTGCCATGAGCATTACCCTGAATAAAGCCGCTGTCACGTTTGCCAAAAGTCTGATAAAAGACGGCAAAATCAAGAATGATGAAGGCCACTGGGGCCAGCATAACCCTGGCTCGACCCAGGAAAACGCCTTTCTCAAAAAGCACGAAATTGAGGAGTACGCCAAGTGGCATCTCGGCGAAGACAAAAGCCAGGGCGAAGACACCAAGGGCCGCTACAAGTTTCCCTACGGCGACTTCAAAACCGTGCACCGCGATGGCCTGATTGCCGCCAAGGAGCGCGCCGCCCAGCAAGGCTACCACGACATCGAAAAGGCCGCCGACGAGCTGCTGGGGGCGCTGGAGAAAAAGGCGGCGTAGCTACCTAACTCGATTTATAGGAAAGACCGTCATGCTGAGCTTGTCGAAGCATCTCTACCGCGCCGTATGATTCGTTCAACGAAGCGAGCGAGATGCTTCGACAAGCTCAGCATGACGGTCTGATTATTTTTCGGATAGCCTTTTAGTTATCATAACGCTACCCTTGCAACGCCTTGACGCCGGGCAGCTCTTTGCCTTCCATAAACTCGAGTAGCGCGCCGCCGCCAGTCGAGATATAGCTCACACGGTCGGCAAAGCCAAGCTGCTGCACGGCTGCCGCCGAATCGCCGCCCCCGATGAGCGAGTAGGCCCCCGCCTCGGTGGCTTCGGCAATGGCACGGGCTACGTACTCGGTACCCAGCGAGAAATTGCTCATTTCAAATACACCCATCGGGCCGTTCCAAAGAATGGTTTTCGAGTCCTGAATGATGCCGGCAAACTGCTCGCGGGCGTCGGGGCCGAGGTCGAGGCCCATCCAGCCCACCGGAATGCTGCCATTGGGCGCCACGTCCACGTTGGCATCGTTGGCAAACTTATCGGCAATGAGGCTGTCGCCGGGCAGCACCAGGTTCACGCCTTTTTCTTTGGCCTTGGCAATGAGGCTTTTAGCCAGATCTACTTTGTCGGCTTCGAGCAAGGAGCTGCCCACATGGCCGCCCTCGGCCACGGC
Source organism: Hymenobacter baengnokdamensis (assembly GCF_008728635.1). Lineage (NCBI taxonomy): Bacteria > Pseudomonadati > Bacteroidota > Cytophagia > Cytophagales > Hymenobacteraceae > Hymenobacter > Hymenobacter baengnokdamensis. Next base: position 3,859,522 of record NZ_CP044285.1, read on the forward strand.
AAACGTGTAGGCCATGCCGCCCCCGATAAGCAGGTTGTCCACCTTATCCAGCAACCGCTCAATCAGCAATATCTTATCCGAAATCTTGGCCCCGCCCATAATGGCCGTGAAGGGCCGCTGCGGATTATCGAGCACTTTCCGGGCATTCTCCAACTCGCCTTGCAGCAACAGGCCACCCACGCGGTTGGCCGGCGCAAAGTGGCTGGCCATCACGGCCGTAGAGGCGTGGCGGCGGTGCGCCGCCCCAAAGGCATCGTTCACGTATACATCGCCAAGGCGGGCCAGGTGCATGGCAAAGGCATCGTTGCCGGCTTCTTCTTCAGGGTGAAAGCGTACGTTATCGAGCAGCAGCACCTGGCCAGGCTGAAGCGCCTGCGCAGCGGCCAGCGCTTCGGCAGAGAGCACGTCGCCGCCCCAAAGCACGTCGCGGCCATACTCCTGGCGCAGACGCGGCAAGAGGCTTTCGAGCGAATATTTCTTTTCGTAGCCGCCCTTGGGCCGGCCCAGGTGCGAGAGCAGCACCACCGAGCCGCCATCGTTGAGAATCTTGGTGATGGTGGGCGTGGCCGCCCGAATGCGAGTATCGTCGGTGATGTGCAGGTCTTTGTCGAGCGGCACATTAAAATCGACGCGCACCACGGCGCGGTGGCCGGCGAAGTTGTAGTTGGCGAGGGTGTTCACGGGTAAATGTGAAGAAGTGAAGAAGATTTGTCTTGCGAGCGCAGCGAGGCAATCGCCCCCAAACGACCGGAGTAGAACGATACGGATGCGCCCGCCAGTCGTTCGGCTGCGATTGCTTTGCTGCGCTCACAAGGACAAACGTAAGCATTTACGGCCCCACCTTCCGCCCCGTACCTTTGCGCCCAGTATGATGAGAATCGGCATTTTCTTTGGTGGCACCTCGCGCGAGCGGGAGATTTCCTTCGCCGGCGGGCGCACCGTTTTTGACAATCTGGACAAGGGCCTGTTTCAGCCCGTCCCTGTGTTTGTGGATAGCCTCGGGCACTTCATCCTGCTCGACTGGCAGTACCTTTACAAGGGCACCATCCGCGATTTTTACCCACCCGTGGCCGCCCTGCCCGCCACGCGCCACCCCTGGCAGGTCTACATCGAAAGCCTGGGCGAGCTGAGCGACGAGGCGCTGACGGAGCTTATTGGCCACGTGGGCCGCCGGGTGGAGGCCAGCGAACTGCCTAAGCTTATGGATTTTGCCTTCCTGACCCTGCACGGGCCGGGTGGCGAGGATGGCGCCATTCAGGGCTTGCTGGAATGGGTCGGGATTCCGTACTCGGGCTCGGGCATTTTGCCCTCGGCGCTGGGCATTGATAAAATTGCGCAGAAGCGGCTGATGCAGGCCGTGGGGCTGCCGACGCCGAAGTTTCGGGTGCTGAAAGACCGGGAAGTCAGCAAACAAGGCTCACTATCAGAACTGGTGCAGGACTTGGGCCTGCCGCTCGTCGTAAAAGCTCCACGTCAGGGAAGCAGCATTGGTGTGAGCATCGTGCGGGAGGAAAACGAAGAACTATTCCTTGATGCCGAGGACAGAGCGCTGTTTAAGCGCTATCTCTTCCGCAGTGATTGGGAAACTTTAAGTGAAGCTGAGCAGCTGACTTGGGTACGTCAATTGGCCGATATACGTGAAGGTATTGGTTTGCCAGTCGAAGGGCTGCTTATTACGGGTGATTTTGAAGAAGGAGGAGAAGAAGTAATTGCTTCTCCTGAAACCTTACTGGATTACATCAATCGAAATTTTAGCAAAACCGCTGTTCATGAGCTTAAACTAGAAGTAGATTTCATTCGCTTCACCAGCCTTACCGGCGAAACGCAAATATTAGTCGAGCAATTCGTAGCCGGCCGCGAGTTCTCGTGCATCGTGGTGGAGGACGAAAACGGCGCGCCGCTAGCCCTCCCGCCTACCGAAATCGTCAAAGGCACCGAAGTTTTCGACTACCGCGCCAAGTACCTGCCGGGCCTGGCCCGCAAGGTGACGCCCATTGACTTGCCGGAGGCTGATATCGAGCGCATTCGCCAGGAGGCGCAGAAGATGTTCGCCACCTTCGGCTTCGAGGTGTATGCGCGGCTGGACGGCTTTATCCAGGAAGATGGCACCATCTTCCTCAATGACCCGAATACCACGAGCGGTATGCTGCCGGCTTCGTTCTTCTTCCACCAGGCGGCCGAGATTGGGCTGAATCCCAGCCAGTTTCTCACTTACATCATCCGCACGTCGCTGAATGCGCGGCGGCGCGGCGGCCTGAAGCCGGTCCAGCTATATGAGATGCTGACTAAGCTGGACGCCGATATTCAGTCGCGCCAGCAGGTACAGGACGACCGCATCCGGGTGGCCGTGATAATGGGCGGCTATTCCTCCGAGCGCCACATCTCGGTGGAGAGCGGGCGCAACATCTACGAGAAGCTCAGCTCATCCGTCAAATATCGTCCTTTTCCGATATTCCTGACTGGCAGCAGCGAGGAATTCCGCCTCTACGAGCTTCCCATCAACGTGATGCTCAAGGACAACGCGGATGATATTCGCGAGAAAATCGAGCACGCCGAGGCCGGCGCGGCCAGCCACCCGGTGCTGGCGCGCATCCGGCAGGAGGCCAGCGGTATTACCGGCACCTACGCCGGGCAGCCGGTGGCCGCGCCGCGCCGCATTTCCTTTGCGGAGCTGGCCGAGCGAGTTGATGAGGTGTTCATTGCCCTGCACGGCCGGCCCGGCGAGGACGGCGCCTTGCAGCAGGAGCTGGAGAAATTCGGTCTGCCCTACAACGGCTCGGGCGCGGCCAGCTCGGCCGTGACTATCAACAAGTTTGAAACCAACCGCCGCCTGCGCGAGGCCGGCCTGCGCGTGGCCGACCACCGCCTGGCCCAGCGCCTGGAGTGGAGTGCCGACCCTGAGGCGTTTTACCGAGGGCTGGAAAGTCAGTTTGGCTACCCGTTTATCGCCAAGCCCGCCGACGATGGCTGCTCGTCGGCGGTGAAAAAGATTAAGAGCCGCGCCGAGCTGGCCGCCTTCAGCGAGCAGATTTTCCGGCCCGGCGAGCCGCTGCTGGCCGGCCCGGCCGAGGTGCTGCACCTGGGCTTCAAGGAAGAGTTTCCGCAGAAGGAGGCCTTTTTGGTGGAAACCCTCATCGGCCCCGACGGCGCGGCCAAGTTTCTGGAAATCACGGGCGGACTGCTGACTTCGTATGATGCGCAAGGCCAGCTGCAAATCGAGGTATTCGAGGCCAGCGAGGCCCTGGCTACCGGCGAAGTGCTGAGCCTGGAAGAAAAATTCCTGGCCGGCGAGGGCCAGAATATCACACCCGCCCGATATTCCACTGACCCGGCCGAGCGCCAGCGCATCTCCGACGAGGTGAAGCGCGTGCTGCGCCAGGTGGCCGAGATTTTGCACATCGAGGGCTACGCCCGCATCGACGCCTTTGTGCGGGTGCGGCAGTCGGGCGCGGTGGAGGTGCTTATTATTGAAGTCAACTCGCTACCCGGCATGACGCCCGCGACCTGCATTTTTCACCAAACGGCACTGGCTGGCTACACACCCTACCAGTTTATCGACCGGATTCTGGACTTTGGCAAGGCGCGGGCAGAGCGGGCAAATGCTCATAGTAACTAACTGAAATAGAACGTCATGCTGAGCTTGCCGAAGCATCTCGCGTGGGGTAGTAACATAAACCGTACAACGACGCGAGCGAGATGCTTCGCAAGCTCAGCATGACGTTCTTTCAAACTATGTCCTTCTTTAAATCTGATACCTGGTTCGACGTTTTCAAGCATCTGGCGCTCATTCTGGCGCTCATGGCCGCACTGGTGCTGGGCTTTTTCTACGTGTACCTGCCCATTACTACGCACCACGGCCAGACCATTGTGGTGCCCAAGATAACGGGTATGAACCTGGCTGACCTGGAGAGCTACCTCGACGAGCGTAAGCTGGCTTACTTCGTGGATGACAGCAGCTACGCGCCCGGCATCCGGCCCCTGACGGTGCTGACGCAGGAGCCCGCCCCTGGCGAAAAGGTGAAGCAGGACCGTAAAATCTACATTTCGGTGGCTATGCGCCGGCCGCCGGTCATTAAAATGCCCAAGCTGACCGACGGCTCGGTGAAAAATGCGCAACTCATTCTGAAAAGCTACGACCTCGAAATCGGCCAGATAAAGCTGGTGCCCAACGTGGCAAAAGATGCCGTGCTGAAGCAGGTAGTGGGTGGTAAGGAAATAGCAGCCGGCGCCCCGATAGCCAAGGGCACGCGGGTAGACCTGGAAGTGGGCGACGGCCTCGGCAACACCGAGTTTGAAGTGCCCAATCTGGTTGCTATGCCCGAAGATGAGGCCCGCACCCTGCTTGCCGGCCAGCACCTAGAGGTGGGCGAAGTGTTTAAGCAGCCTGCCGAAACCGGCCAGACCCCCGGCACTGTGGTGCGCCAGCGGCCGGCCGCCGCGCCGGGCGCCACCATCCGCATGGGCCAGCTCGTGGATTTGTGGGTGGCCGAATAGCTACCCCTTCATTCGTTGCTGGCGGATGATTCTGCAAGCCGGCTGCGCGTTTTTGGCTGGAAACCCGTTCAATGACTGCTCAGACCAACGGAGCAGCAAGCCAACAACGAAAACCTATCAAGCCATCACTAACCTATGCGCCAACTGCTTCGCTTACTTGGGTTGCCAACCCTGCTGCTGGCCGGGGCAGCCCGGGCGCAAACGCCCATTACCCTGACCCCGCTGCCCCTGCTGTCGGACCCCGGCCGGGCGGCTTCGGCAGCGCAGGCGGCTTCCGCCCAAGCGAGCCGGCAGCGCACGGCGGCGCTGGGGCTGCCTTTTTTTGAGGATTTTACCCTGCCCCGCGACGGACAGCCCAGTCCGCTCCGCTGGCAGCCGGCGGCGCTCGACTACCCCGACGGCGGCGGCCTCACCCAGCATTACGGCGGCGGCGGCGCCTATGTAAGCAACCGGCTGGCTATTGAGCCACTCACGCGCGGCACCGCTACCCTCGATGGCCTACGCGCCAATGGCCTGCCTTACAGCCCCGGCTCGGCGTCTTTTTATAGCAAAACCGATACGCTGACTTCGCTGCCTATCGACCTGTCGGGCGTTTCGGTGGGCGCCAACGTGTACCTGAGCTACGCCTGGCAGGCCGGTACGCTGGCGGGCGCGCCGGTTGCCAGCGGCAGCAGCACCCCCGTGTACCTCACGCTGGAATTTCTGGATAATGCCGGGCGCTGGAATACCATCTGGACGTATAACGCGGAAGGCAAGACGACGAAGTTCCGGCAAAAGATTTTCCCGGTAAACCAGGCGAGCTACTTCCACGCGGGCTTCCGGTTTCGGTTTCGTGCCTCCGGCAACCAGGCATCGAGCCGCGACGCATTTGGCTTAGACTATATTTACCTCAACCAGAACCGCACGGCGGCTGATACTGTCTTTCAGGATATTGCCACCAGCCGGGCCCTCAACAGTCCGCTGCAAGGCTACACGGCCATGCCAGCCTGGCAGTACGCGGCCGCCGGCAGCAGCGTGCTGAACCCGGCCCTGAACACGACGGTCAACAACCTGCTGCCCAGCGGCAACCCCACGCCAATTAGCGCGGTGGGCACCGTGAGCGAGCTGACTGCCGGCGGCTTTGGGCCAGCTACCTGGGTTACCAGCAACCAACAGCTGCTGGCCGGCGCCCGGCAGCAGCTGGTGCAGGGCGACGCCCGCACGGCTCCGCTGCCCGCCACGGCCACGCCCCGGCGCTACCGCTACACCCTGGCCTTGCAAACCAATGAGAGCAACCCCCTGACGCTGCCCAACGACAGCACCTACCGCGACCTGGAGCTGGCTGACTATTATGCCTTCGACGACGGTACGGCCGAGTCTTTTCTGCCGCTGCCGGCCATTAGCAACGGGCCTGTCACGTATTACGCTTACCCCATCACGGTGGCCAAAAGCGACCAGGTGAAGGCTATTCAGCTAGCTCCGATTTTTAATAACATTGCCCTGGCTCAGGGCGGGGAGAACTACCAGAACCGCTCAGTTATCGTGGCCGTGTGGGCCGATGCTAACGGCCAGCCGGCAAACGCTCCGCTGGCTACCAAAGCGTTCGTCTTGCCTAACCCGCTGCCGGCCGGCCGGGTGTTTGCCGATGCTATCCCGTTTGATAAGCCGGTGCCCGTATCGGGCCGTTTCTATATAGGGTTTGGCCAGGCCTCGGGCGGGCAATTTTTGCCCTATGGCTACGACCTGAACGATATTTCTACGACCCCTACGCTTTTTTATAACGTCCAGAATACCTGGAGTACGCCGACCGTCACTACCCCCGGCACCCTGATGATGCGGGCCGTGATGAACAACGGGGTACTGGCTACTCAGGCGCAACAGGCTGCCAATGCGCAGTTTATGCTGTATCCGAACCCCGCGCCTACCGGCACTACGGTTGCTATAAGCGGACCGGCTTTTCGCCAGGCCACCGTACTTGATGTGCTGGGCCGCCCCGTGTGGCAGCAGGCCGCCGCCGAGGCCGGGCAGCCCACCCTGCACCTGCCCGCCAGCCTACCCGGCGGTATCTACCTGGTGCAGCTAACTTTACCCGATGGCCGCCTCGCCACCCGCCGCCTGGTGGTCGAATAAGCCCTTGCCAGGAATATGCTGCTTATCAAGTCACAGAATAAAGCGGAAATAGATGCCGCCCAGCGCCAGTACTGGTGGAGCAAAACACCCGAGCAGCGCCTGGCTGCCGCCGCCCGCCTCATGGCTGAGGCCCGGCAGGTTTATGCGTCTAACCCGGCCAACTTGCCCAGCACTTATGGAGAGCGAATACTTAAATCTGCTACGCCTGTTCCACGCCGAGCACGTTGAGTATGTAGTAGTTGGCGGTTACGCCGTTATTGCGCACGGCTTTCCCCGCACTACCGGCGACATCGATATTCTTCTTCGCCCGACGCCCGAAAATGCCCGGCGAGTAGTACAGGCTTTGGTGCGCTACGGCTTCAAAAGCGGAGAGTTTGAGGAAGCTGACTTCACTACGACTCCCAACTTTTTGTCTTTTAGCCGTCAGGATTTATGGATTGACTTACTGACGCAGCTTCAGGGAGTTACCTTCGACGAGTGCGCCACGGATGCGCTCATAGCCGAAACTGCCGGTATTCCTGTCCGCTATATCAACCTGGCCGCTTTACGCAAGACCAAGGCGGCTACGCGCCGCCCCCAGGATTTGCACGACCTGGATAACCTACCTCTTTCTTACTAATCAGCAACTTAACTTAATGGCCGACATCACCGCTACTGAGCTTCGCCAACGCCTGCAAGCCGGCGAAAAGCTCCACATCATCGACGTTCGCGAACCCTGGGAAGTAGAGGAAAGCCGTATTGCCGGCAGCCAGAGCATTCCGCTGGGCAACCTGCCTGCCGCCCTCGACGACCTGGAAGACTTGAAAAACCAGGAAGTTATCGTGCATTGCCGCAGCGGCGCCCGCTCGGCTTCGGCCAAAGCCTTTCTTACCCAGCAAGGCTTCACCAACGTGCGCAACCTGGAAGGCGGTATGCTGGCCTACGGAGGATAGTACTCTTTGATGAAGAGTACATAACTCTGAATAACGAAGCAGCAGGGCGATACCCCCTCCTCTCAACTGCCCGAAGGCTGTTTGCAGTTACTTCTCTACTGTCAGCCGGCCGTCGGGTAGGTAGGCGAGTTTTCCGTGCTCTACCAATGCACGTAGCGCGGCGGTTACGGCCGTTGCTTCGGGAGCAGGATAATGTGCTACTACCTGGCGCGGCAGCAGCGGCGCCTGGCGCAGCAGCTCAAGTAACCCGGCTTGCAGCTCGGTGGCGCTTTCGGGCTTTTGCCGGGCTTTTTTGCGGGCCAGGCATACGTCGCATACCCCGCAGGCGGGCGCGTCGGGCTCGGCAAAGTAGTCGAGCAGCAGCTGCTGGCGGCACTGCGTAGTACTCGCCGCGTAGTCAAGCACGGCCTTAGTCTGGTGCTCCGTGAGCTGGCGGGCTGCCTTCAGGCGGCGCTCGTCGAGCGGCAGCTGGGCGGCATCGTAGCGGGGCGTGGTAAAAAGCGCTTGCGGCAGCTCGCGCCGGGGCTGGTAGTGCAGCACGCCGGTGCTGTGCAGGTAGCGCAGCTGGCGCACTACATCGGTAGTGCTCTGGCGCAGGTGCCGGGCCAGCGCACTTTCCGAAATACCCTGAAAAGCCACAAACAGCTCGCCCCCGTACAGCCGCAGCAGCGCTTTGATGAGCTGGTCGTGCTGGGCATTGGCTACCTGAAACTGATACAGGTCGTGCTGATTACTAATGAGCTGCACCCGCGCCGGCTGGTTCACCGCCTCGGTGAGCTGCACAAAGCCCTGCTGCTCCAATACTTTAAGGGCGTGGTGGGCATCGACGGCTTTGAGCCGGTAGGTTTCGGCAAACAGCCCGAGGTCGAAGTCGAATGCCACCAGCTCGCCGCCGCCCACGGCCGTGCGCGAGTAGTTGGCCAGCGCCTGGTACACGCGGCGTACCACGTCGGGCGGCGGGTGCGCCAGCTGTGCCTGCCGGCGCAGACTGTCGGCATCGGCGGGGCCGCTGAGCAGCACGGCGAAGGCGTAGAGGCCGTCGCGCCCGGCGCGGCCGGCTTCCTGGTAATACGCTTCGAGCGTAGAAGGCGCGTCGAGGTGGGCTACCACGCGCACGTCGGGCTTGTCGATACCCATCCCGAAGGCATTGGTAGCCACCATTATCCGGGTTTTGTCGGTGAGCCAGGCCTGCTGGGTACGGGTGCGCTGCTCGGCGGGCAGGCCGGCATGGTACGCGGCGGCGGCCAGGCCCTGCTGCACCAGCCAGGCCGCCGTGTCTTCGGCCTGCCGGCGCGTGCGGGCATACACGATACCCGTTTTTTGCGGACCGATACCGCGCAGCACTTCCAGCAGGCGGCGCTGCTTGTCCTCGGTTTGCAGCACCGAGTACGAGAGCTTGGGCCGGGCAAAGCTTTGGGTGAAGATACCGTAGCCGGGCCGAAAACATAGTTTATTTACTATATCTTGCCGCACCTGGCTGGTGGCCGTAGCCGTGAGGGCAAGGCAGGGCACGGTGGCGGGTAGCAGCGCCCGCAGCTCGGCAATGCGCAGGTAGGGCGGCCGAAAATCGTAGCCCCACTGCGAGAGGCAGTGTGCTTCGTCAATAGCCAGCAGCCCAACAGTCATACGGGCTACCCGCGCCCGAAAAAGGTCGGTCAGCAGGCGCTCGGGGCTGACGTAAAGAAACTTTACCTCGCGGCCGTACACGCAGTTATCCAGCGCCTGGTCTATTTCCTGGTGGCTCATACCCGCGTAAATAGCCTCGGCTTTCAGCCCGCGCTTGCGCAGGTTTTCTACCTGGTCGCGCATCAGGGCAATGAGCGGAGTTACCACCACGCACAGCCCCGGCCGGACCAGCGCCGGTACCTGAAAGCACACGCTTTTGCCGCCGCCGGTGGGCAGCAGGGCCAGCGCGTCGTGGCCCTGAAGCACGGCCTCAATAATTTCGGCCTGCCCCGGCCGAAACTGCTGATGCCCCCAGTACTGACGCAGTAGGGCAAGCGGTTCGGCAGCAAGGGGGGCAGACATGCGGCAAAATTACTGCATCTGAAGCCAGCGGGTATGCTTGCCGGCCACAGCCTGCCGCGCCCACCCCACGCCGGCTACGTACTTTTGCGCTTTCGGCCAGGCCCAAAAGGAGTCTGCATCTGGCTGGGCTTCGCGGGCGGGCATGAAAAAAGGCGAATAGCAGAGCCATTCGCCTTTCCAACCAAAACACCTTAAAAAACTATTCTTTCACGCAGGTAGAACAAACTAGTCGGCAAAAGATTCCGGCTAATCGAAAATTTTCTTAGCTCCGTGAAGTAAAAAACTGATTCTCAACCCGTGAAAAATACAGATAGCTCACCTAATACCTCGCAGGCCGATTTTATGCGCGAAGCCATCCGGCTGTCGCTGGAAAAAATGCAGGCTGGCTTTGGCGGCCCCTTTGGCGCGGTCGTGGTGAAAGATGGTCAGATTATCGCCCGTGGCTTCAACCAGGTGACGAGCACCAACGACCCTACCTGTCACGCTGAGGTCGATGCTATCCGCAAGGCCTGCCAGGCGCTGGGCACCTTTCAGCTCGCTGGCTGCGACCTGTACACCAGCTGCGAGCCCTGCCCCATGTGCCTCGGCGCTATCTACTGGGCGCGGCCGGCGCGGGTTTTCTATGCCAACACCAAAGCCGACGCTGCGGCCATCGGCTTCGACGACCAGTTTATCTACGATGAGATTGATAAGCCACTGGCCGAGCGCACCTTACCTATGCAGCAGCTTTTGCGCGAGGAGGCGCTTGGGTCGTTTCAAGCCTGGGCATCCCGGGAAGACCGCACCGAGTATTAATATCTAAGCCGCGGATTCGGCGGATTTTTCGGATTAGTCAGATTTTGAGAGCGGGGTGGTGCGGTGCTAGCTTGCCGGCGCGTCGATAAGGGCCGTGGCCTCAATTTCAACCAGCAGGCGTGGGTCGATGAGAGCGGCTACCTGCACCATCGTCGTAACGGGCCGAATCTCACCGAATACTTCGCCGTGCGCCCGCCCCACGGCCTCCCACTCGGCTATGTTGGTGACAAACATACGCGTGCGTACTACGTCGGCCAGCGTGGCGCCGGCCTCCGCCAGTGCGGCGGCTATTTTTTCCAGAATGCGCTTGGTTTGCGCATATTCATCACTGCCGCTGATGGTTTCGCCGTCCTGGGCGGTAGTGCCCGCTACTTCTACTACCTGCCCCACGCGCACCGCGCGCGAGTAGCCCACGCTGGCCTCCCACGGGGCACCGGATGAAATAAGTTGTCGCATAAAGCAAAAGTAGCCCAGTCATCACAAAAAAGGCCACCCGCACGGGTGGCCTTTTTACGTCTACAAAATCCGTGAAATTCGTTGAAATCCGAGCTAATCAGTGGTCTTAGACGTCGAGCTTGGCGTACTTGGCGTTCTGCTCGATGAAGTCGCGGCGAGGTGCTACCTCATCGCCCATCAGCATCGAGAAGAGGTGGTCGGCCTCGGCGGCCGAATCTACCGTTACCTGCTTCAGGGTACGCGTAGAAGGCTGCATGGTGGTGGTCCAGAGCTGCTCGGCGTTCATTTCACCCAGGCCTTTGTAGCGCTGCACGTTCACTGTTTCGGGGCGGCCGCGGCCCAGCTCCTCGGTGGCGGCGGCGCGGTCTTCCTCGGTCCAGCAGTAGCGCTCCTCTTTGCCGCGCTTCACAAGGTAGAGCGGCGGCAGCGCGATGTAGATATAGCCGTTATCTACCAGCTCGCGCATATAGCGAAAAAAGAAGGTTAGAATCAGCGTCCGGATGTGCGAGCCGTCGATATCCGCATCGGTCATGATAATAACCTTGTGGTAGCGCAGCTTATCGAAGTTGAGCGGGCCGGTTTCGTTGCCATCGTCATCGGTGCCGAAAGCCAGCGACTTGCGCTCGTTGAACGTGACGCCGAGGGCGGTAATCATATTCCGGATTTCCTCGTTTTCCAGAATCTTGTGCTCCTGGGCTTTCTCCACGTTCAGGATTTTACCGCGCAGCGGCATAATGGCCTGAAACGCCCGGTTGCGGCCCTGCTTGGCAGTTCCACCGGCCGAGTCACCTTCGACTAAGTACAGCTCGCACACGGCCGGGTCCGAGTCGGAGCAGTCGGCCAGCTTGCCGGGCAAGGAGTTGGAGCCCAGCACGTTTTTGCGCTGCACCATATCCTTGGCCTTGCGGGCGGCGATGCGGGCCTTGGCGGCCAGAATCACCTTATCCATGATGCGGTTGGCCTGGTTGGGGTTTTCCTCCAGGTACTGCGCCAGGATTTCCCCCACCACGCTGTTCACGGCACCGCTCACCTCCGAGTTGCCCAGCTTGGTTTTGGTCTGGCCCTCAAACTGCGGCTCCTGCACTTTTACCGATATAACGGCCGTTAGGCCCTCGCGGAAGTCGTCGCCGGTAATCTCTACCTTGGCTTTCTCAAACAGCTTGCTCTTATCGCCGTAGTTTTTCAGCACCCGCGTCACGGCCGAGCGAAAGCCTGCTACGTGCGTACCACCCTCAATGGTGTTGATATTGTTGACGTACGAATAGACGTTTTCCTGGTACGAGGTATTGTACTGCAGGGCTACCTCTACCGGCGTACCGCCCTTCTCGCTTTCCACGTAGATGGGCTCGGAGAGCAGCGAAGGCCGTTCGGTGCCGTCCAGGTACTGCACGAAGTCGCGCAGGCCGCCGGTCGAGTAAAACTCCTCGTAACGGAAGCCTTCGGCGTTGCTGTGGCCCACGGCCGCGTCGCCGGTCAGCTTATCGCGGCGGTCGGTGAGGGTAATGCGGATGCCTTTATTTAGAAACGACAAATCGCGCAGACGCCCGGCGATAGTGGCGTAGCGGTACTCGGTTTCGGAGAAGATAGTGGGGTCGGGCAAAAACTGCACCTCCGTGCCGTGCTCATCGGTATCTCCGATTTCCTTTACAGGGTACAGCGGCTGACCAATGCTGTACTCCTGCTCGTAGAGGTGGCCTTTGCGGCGCACGTTTACCTTCAGGTCGATGCTGAGCGCATTTACGCAGCTCACGCCCACCCCGTGCAGGCCCCCCGATACTTTGTACGAGTCTTTGTCGAACTTACCACCGGCGTGCAGCACGGTCATCACTACTTCGAGGGCCGAGCGGCCTTCCTTGGCGTGCCAGTCGACGGGAATACCCCGCCCGTTGTCGCGGACGGTAACCGAGTTATTTTCGTTAATGGTAACCTGAATCAGGTCGCAGTGGCCGGCCAGGGCCTCATCAATGGAGTTATCGACTACTTCCCACACCAGGTGGTGCAGGCCTTTGATACCCGTGTCGCCGATGTACATACTGGGGCGCTTACGCACCGCCTCCAGCCCTTCCAGCACCTGAATGCTATCGGCCGAGTAGTCGGCGGGGGCTTTCTTTTCTACTACTTCACTCATGCGAGAGAGGGGGTTAAACCGACTGAAAAACCAGTCAGGAAGAGAACACTCAAAAGTACCGTTTTTATTCCATTCAGCCTAGCTTTCGCGCAGCTTTTTCCGGGTATTTTCAGGCGCAAAAAAAGCCTCTGCCGGGGCCGGCAGAGGCTTTTTTTCGGGTAAAGACCGGCTCCATTTCAGGACTTGAATAAAGTGGCCCCAATTGGATTCGAACCAATGACCGGCTACTTAGAAGGTAGCTGCTCTATCCAGCTGAGCTATGGGGTCTTAACGAAAAAATAGCATATTCAACAAAAAAATTATCTTTGTTGAATATGCTACATTTTTTACTATGTCGGGGTGGCAGGATTCGAACCTACGACCTCCTGGTCCCAAACCAGGCGCGATACCGGGCTACGCTACACCCCGAGGAAACTAATTAAGAATGAGGAAGTGTAAATGCTTACTTCCTCATTCTTAACTTAACTACTGCGGAGAAGGGGGGATTCGAACCCCCGGTAACCTTTAGAGCTACGGCAGTTTAGCAAACTACTGGTTTCAGCCACTCACCCACTTCTCCGTACAAGTGGCTTGCTAACGCCCTGTTGGCCTTAGCGGCTGCAAATATACGGCGATGCCCCGAAAATCCGCAGCTTTTTTTGAACTTTCTAGCCGGCCGATTCGCAACTGCTTGCTGCGGAACCTGCTGGCTGCTGGCTGGCCAGGCATATTTTTGGTTTTGCGGCCCTTTACCCGTCCTTTGCGCCCATGTTTACCTGGGCGTACCCCGATTTTTGGCTGGCCGCCGCCGGGCTGATCCTGCTTAGCCTGCTGCTGGTGCTTTACACCAGCCGCACCCGGCGGCTGAGCCGGCGACTCGGCCTGGGAGCCGGCCGGCTGGCCTGGAAACTGCCGCTACGCCTGGCTACGGGCGGGCTGCTGCTGCTGGCCTGGCTGGGCCCGGCCCTGGGGGTGCGCCGGCAGGCCGTGCGCAACAGTGGCCAGGATGTGTGGCTGCTGGTAGACGTATCGCGCTCGATGGATGCCGCCGACGTAGCGCCGACGCGCCTGCTGCGGGCGCAGGCGGCGCTTAGCGAACTGGTAGCGGCGTTTCCGGCCGACCGACTCGGGCTTATCGTTTTTGGGGCCGATGCCTACGTGCAATGCCCGCTTACCTACGACCAATCGGCGCTGCAGCTGTTTCTGAGTACGCTGAGCACCCGCCTTACTGCCCCCGGCCCCACCACCCTGCGCGCGCCGCTAGACCTGCTGCTGAGCCGCCTGGCACCGGCTGCCCCGGTGCCTGCGCCGGGTGGAGCCGCAGCCAGCGCTCCGCCCCGCACGACCTCGGCAGTAGTGGTAAGCGATGGCGAAGACTTTGGCGAGAACCTGGAGCCGGTGCTCCAGGCACTGGGGCGCACCGGGGCGCGGGTATATACCGTGGGCGTAGGCACCGCGGCCGGGGGCGCGGTGCCTGCACCGGGCGGCAAGGCTCCCCTGTACGATGCCCGGGGGGCCACCGTAATAAGCCGGCTGCGCGAGGCTCCTCTGCTGCAGATAGCCGCCCAGACCGGCGGCCAGTACGTGGCGCTCAATGACCGGGAAAACGGCTTGTCCATGCTGCTGGCCGGCCTGCGAGCCCTGCCGGCCCCCCTGGCCAGCGCCACGGCCAGCCGCACGGTGGCAGTGGCCGATAACCGCTACCGCTATCCTCTGGGGCTGGCGCTGGTACTCCTGCTGCTCGACAGCCTTATTACCGTGCGCGTACTGCGTTTTCCACAATGAAAACAGGCCTTTTCGCGTTGCTACTTGCCTTATTGGGGACAAGCCTGCCGGGCTGGAACTGGCTTGTGCGCGTGCAGGAGCAGAATTTGGCGCAGGCACAGGCCCTGCAGGCCAGCCGGCGCGGCCAGCCCGCGGAGGCTGCCCGCCTCTACGCACGGGCAGTAGCCCTGGCCAACCGGCACGGGCTGGCCCCGGCCCTGCTGCTTAACCTGGCTCACGCGCAGGCGCAGGCCGGGCAGACTGCCGCGGCCCGGGCGACGTATGGACGACTGATAGCGCAGAACGTACCCGCGGCTATTGGCAGCACGGCCCGGCAACAGCTGGCCGGCTTATTGGCCGGCGAGGGTCAGCTGCCGCAGGCTATCGGCTTGCTGCGCGAGGCATTGCGGCTCAATCCCAGCAATAGCACAGCAAAATATAACTATGAGCTATTGATTCAATACGCAAGCAGCATAAACCATACTCAGCCCACTGCGCCCCAGCTGGCTGAGCAGCCGCCCGCCCGCCGCCCGCCGCCCACCCCAGACTCAGCGGCCGCCCAGCAAGGGGCAGGCCATCGCCCCGAGCCTACGCCGAAGCCAGGCAATGACAAGCCGGGTGAAGTGCCCGATGCGGCGCAGCCCCCGCCTCCGGGCAGTGCAGACGGGGCCGCGCAGCCTGCGGCCAATGGAAAGCCCAGCCCGAATAAGGGCTCGACGCCTCCTGGTGCGGGCTCCCACGCTGGCAGTGGCGTTAAGCCAGGCTCCGACGGCCCCAAACGGCCCGTTCCGACCGGGACTGGCCGCGGCTCAGAGCGCGGCCTCGACCCTGACGCTACGGCGCCAGGCCCGCCCGCCGCTGGCGCAAGCCACCGGCTTGGTACCGAAGCCGCCACCAGCACCGACCTCCAACTCCAGACGCAGCGCGAGCGCCTCAACGCAATGGACCTGACTCCCGAACAGGCCCGGCAGGTGCTGGAAGCCCTGCGGGCCAGTGAGCAGCAGTATTTACAGCAGCGCCCCCGCGCCCGCCAGGGTACGACACCGCCGGCCGGCCAGCCAACCTGGTGAGCCGGCGCGGCCGGGCGTCGTACTTTTGGGCCAACGAACGAAGGTTTGTTAGCTTTTGTGGGCGTCGGGCGGGGCAGGCCCGCTCAGCCGCCTTCGCTTACCCGTACTCTGGCGTCATTTCTTACCTCCCACCCCACCCCGTTATGCAAGTAAAAGAAGTTGTTATTGTAGCTGCCGTGCGCACGCCCATTGGTTCATTTGGTGGTGCCCTGGCCTCGCTTTCGGCCACCGAGCTCGGTGCCATTGCCCTGAAAGGAGCGCTCGACAAAGCGGGCGTAGCGCCCGAGCTGGTTGAGCAAGTGATTATGGGCAACGTAATCTCGGCTAACCTGGGCCAGGCGCCGGCCCGCCAGGCGGCCAAAAAAGCCGGCTTGCCCGATACCGTGGAATGCACCACGGTAAACAAGGTGTGTGCCTCGGGTTCGAAGGCAATTATGTTTGCTGCCCAGGCCATTATGCTGGGCCAGGCCGAGGTTATTCTGGCTGGTGGCATGGAAAGCATGAGCAACGTGCCTTACTACCTCGACAAGGCGCGCTTCGGCGCTAAATATGGTAATGGCCAGATGATTGACGGCCTGGTGCGCGACGGTCTCTGGGACCCCTACCACGACTACGCCATGGGCAACGCAGCCGATGCCACAGCCAAGCACTATGGCATCACGCGCGAGGAGCAGGATGCCTTTGCCCGCCAGAGCTACGAGCGCAGCGCCGCGGCTGCCCAGGCCGGCAAAAAGAAAGAAGAGATTGTGCCCGTGACCATTACCGTGCGCGGCAAGGAAACCGTGGTGAGCGACGACGAGGAGTACACGAAGGTGCAATTCGATAAATTTGCCGCCCTCAAGCCCGCCTTTACCAAGGAAGGCACCGTGACGGCGGCCAACGCCTCTACCCTCAACGACGGAGCCGCCGCCGTGCTGCTGATGAGCCGCGAAAAAGCCGATGCGCTGGGTATCAAGCCCCTGGCCCGCATTCGTGGCTTTGCCGATGCTGAGCAGGCGCCCGAATGGTTCACAACCACGCCTTCACTGGCCATTCCAAAGGCGCTGAAAAACGCCGGTCTGGCTGCGGCTGACGTAGATTTCTACGAAATCAACGAGGCGTTCTCAGTGGTTTCGCTGGCCAACAACAAGCTCCTCAACCTGGAAGGCAGCAAGGTAAACGTGTATGGCGGAGCCGTGAGTTTGGGCCATCCGCTGGGCGCTTCGGGCGCGCGCATCGTGACCACGCTACTGAGCGTACTGGAGCAGGAAGGCGGCAAAATCGGCGTAACGGGCATCTGCAACGGCGGTGGCGGGGCCAGTTCCATTGTGCTCGAAAAGCTGTAAGCGCAAAGTTTCGCAAAGTTGGCAGAGTTCCGCAGAGCATTGGCTTTGCGGAACTCTTTTTTGTGGAGAATGTCAAGCTGCTGGCTTTATCCACCTTAGCGAAACTCTGCCAACTTTGCGAAACTTTGCGCTAAAAAACACCTGCGCCGCGTTACTCCTGCTATGCGATACCTGTTGCTTTTTTTGCTGTTGCCTTTTGCTGCCCAGGCCCAGCGCTCGCAGCGCATTGTCATTTATTTCGACTCAACTAGGATTCACCCCCACGAGATTTTTCGGGCGCTCGTAGCCCACGATACCGTGATGCAGGGGCCGTACAAGCGGTTTTATCCTAACGGCCGCCTCGAAGCTCAAACGCGCTACACCGACGGCAAGCGCGATTCACTATATATAGAATTTCATGCAAATGGCCAGCGGCGGCTGGAAGCTACCTACGTAGCCGGCGTGCGCCAGGGGGCATTCAAAACATATTACCCTGGCGGTAAGGTGGCCCAGGAAGGCACTTTTCTGGATGATGAGCCCAACGGGCCGCTCACCACTTACCACCCCACCGGCGAGATAAAGCTGCAAACCACGCTCACCAAAGGCCAGCCCAACGGGGCAGTGCGCGAGCTATACGCCAACGGCCAGCTCGCTGCCGAGGTCATGTATGCCAATGGCCAGCCCAACGGCGCAGTGAAGTTTTATTACCCCAGCGGCAAGCTACAGAGCGAAGGCATGCTGCGCAATGGCCTGCTGGCCAGCTCCTACAAAACGTATTTTGAAAGCGGCCAGCTGGAGAGCGAAACGGTGATGGACGAGAAAACCGGCAAGGGGCGCTACCGCTCCTTTTACCCCAGCGGGCAGCTGCAGACCGAAGGCACCTACTCGCCCGCCGCCGTGCGCGAGCGCCAGGTACGCAACCCGCTCGGCGACGACCTTACCAAGCGCGTAGCACCGCGCACCGGCACCTCGGCCCTCGACGGGCCGGCCACGTCGTACTACGAAAGCGGCAAGGTGAAGGGCAAGACTACCTACCGCCTGGGGGCCCCCACCGGCCGGGGCACCACTTACTACGAAGATGGCCAGGTGAAGGAAGAAACGGACTACGCCGCCCAGGGCCGCGACCGCAAGGTAGTGCGCTACTACGACGCGGCCGGCCAGCCCCGGCAGGCCGAGGAGCAGTACAAAAGCAACCGCCCCGCCGGCACCTGGCGCGAGTTTTACCCCGATGGCAAAACGCCCCGCCAGGTCGAAACCTACGCGGCCAATGGCAAGCTCACGGGCGAGCGCCTGACTTATTTCGACAGCGGAAAAGTGCAAACCCGCCAGCAGTTTGACGTGAATGGGCTGCAAACCGGGCCGGGCCAGGAGTTTTACGCGAGCGGCCAGGTACGCAAAGAAGCCAACTACCTCAAAGGATTGCCGTCGGGCGCATTTGAGGAGTTTCACGAAGATGGTAGTCCGGCCGTGACCGGCCAGTATAAAAACGGCAAGCAAAGCGGCGACTGGATATATTATAAAGCGAATGGTCATGGCATCGAGCGCCAGGTAACCTACCGCGACGGCCGGCCCCAGGGCTCGGGCAGCCGCGCCAGGCTCAACGGCAAGCCCTTCGTGCCCAAGAAAAAGAAGTAGCCGGCTCTCAGCGTCGCTATTTATAAAGTCAGATTATCAAGGCAGCAAGACTTTGATAATCTGGCTCTTACTCAGTATAACAACCTGTTTCAAGCGTCCTTTTTCAGCAAACTAAATACTACCACCCTGGTAGGCCCTCGCGTAGCTTCGCCGCCACCGCTGCTACTCTGGCAGCGCGTCAGCTACCACTTGCATGGCCCTGCTTTATACCCTGCCCGCTCTTGCTGAGCACCCTTATTACAACACTGCTCAGCTAGCCGCCTTTGCGGTATTTGTGGCCGGGCTGCTGGCCCAGGGCTACCAGCGCGGCTACCCCTGGCGCCACTGGCTGCCGCTGGTAGCCGCTGCTACCCTGGCTCTGATAGTGGGCTGCCAGCTGGTGTTTTTGCCACCGGCCAACTGGTGGCCCTGGCTGCGGGGCGATGTCGATATAGCGCGGGCGCTGGGCGAAGGGCCGCGCTCGGTGGTGGGTGGCGCCGCGGCCAGCCTGCTGGCAGTAGTGGCGTTGCGACGGCTATTGGGCTTTCGGGGCTGGGCAGTGCTCGACGCGTTTGCCGCGCCGCTGTGCTGGGCGCTGGCCGTGCAGTGCGTGGGCTGCCTGCTGGCCGGCTGCTGCTGGGGCGAGGTAGCGGCGCCGCACGCCTGGGGCCTGTGCTACGGGCCGGGCACGCTGCCCTATCTGGCGCAGCAGGCCCAGGGCCAGCTACCAGCGGGGGCCGCGCACTCGCTGCCGGTAGTTCCGACGCAGCTATACCAATTACTGTTGTGCGCAGGCACTGGCCTGATACTAAGCCACCTAAGCCGCCGGGTGGCCTGGCCGGGCGGCAGCCAATACCTGCTGGGGATGGGGCTCCTTTGCCTGGGCCGCTTTGTAATTGAATTCTGGCGCGAACCGCTTGGCGAGCCTTTACTGGCTGCGCCCGTGCTGGTGGCGGGCTTTTCGCTGCTGCGGCTGCAAGCCCTGCTTTTGCTCGAAGCTACTGCTCTGCTGGGCAGTTGGGGGTGGCTGGCGCGGCGCGGGCAGCAGGCCGAGCAGATAGCCGCACACGAGGCTGCCGCACCGGCTGGCTACCCGGCCCTGGTGGGGCTGGCGCTGCTGGCCGCCACCAGCCGGCTCGGGCCGGGCGTGCTTAGCCGGCCGGAAGTACTTATCCTGCAAGCGCTGCTACTGCTCGTACTGCTTGCCGAAGGCTACACTGCACTAGCGTTTATAAGCCGCCTCGTACCACGCCTGGTAGCCCTGCCGCTGGGGACAGGGCTGGCCGGCGTCCTACTCCTTACTATGGCCCAGGCCCCCGCTCCGCAACAGGCTGCTCCACCAGCAAGTGCTGACGAATTCCACCAGACACTTGTTTTCAGCGGTGGTATGCTCGGCAGCTACCACGAAGCGCAGGAAGATATTCTGACAAATCCTTCGGGCTGCGGCAGCAGCCAGCTACTGGCACTTCACCAGCGGGTGCGCGCTGGGGGCGGCGAAGCAGCGCTGGTAACAACAACCCCAACTGGCACGGGCACCTGGGGCGGCGGCCTGTGGGTAGGTCAGCAGCAGGTGGGCATTCAGGTAGTGCCTACCAGCGGGCACACTTCTACCTACCAGGATACTACGCTGCGCTACCAGCTGGCCGATATTCACCTCTACCGGGAAGTGCAAACCGACCGCGGCTGGCTATCCGTAGGCGTTCGCACCGGCTTGCACATCGGCAGCCTGGGCTACTACAGCTATTTCGATAATGACCACTCGCAGAGTTCCACCTGGCTCATGCCCGAGCTGATGCTGAGCCTGGGCAACCCGCGGGTGCTTTACAGCCAGGCCGACTTCTGCTACGGGGCCGAAAATGCGATGGGCGCCTATACTACCCGGCTGGCGCTGGGCTCGGGGCTGGGCACGCTGGGCGGTAGCAATATCCTAGCCGGCTACGCGCACTCGCCCCACCAGCCTACGCCCAGCATGGCTTTCGTCAGCGCCAGGCTCCGGCTGCCCGGCGGCACGGGCCTGAGTGCGCTCGGCCTGGAACCTTATTTTGCCACCGACTTCGGCCGGCATCAGATTTTCAGCCTGAAAATGAGCTACCGCTTAGCCCGCTAAGCCACACTGCTCCTTTACTGAAATACCGGTACCACGCGCCCTTCCTCTACCTTGAGCGCGGCGTCGTACTTCTTGCCGGTTTTGGCCGAGAGAAAGCCTTTGATAAGGCCTGTTTCGCCGCGGCGCAGCAGCTGGCGCAGTTGCGCGTCGGTCAGCTTCTTACCACCCCACTCGAAGGGCACCCGAAACTGGCAGTCTTCGCGAAAGCGCGAGCAGCCGAAGGCGCTGCTGCCTTTGAGCATGGTCCCGAGCTTACACGCCGGGCACGGAATCTGGCCGGGGTCGGTGGCGGTGGTGGGCTTGCTTTCGGCAGCGGGCAGCAGCTCCAGCTTAAAGCTGGCATCGAGCACAAGCGCGCCGTCGAGCTTCTGGCCATCGCCGGCCACGAAACCCTTGATAAGCTGCGTGCGGCCTTTGGCGAGCAGGCTTTTTACCTGGGAGTCGCTCAGCTTTTTACCCAGAATCTCAGTAGGCAGCCGAAACTGGCAGCCCTCGCGGAAGCGGGCGCAGCCAAAAGCCGTTTTGCCGCGTAGCACGTGGCCCGCTTTGCACATCGGGCACGCTCCCAAGCCGTTAGCCGGGCCGGCCCCTGCCGGCTTTTGCCCCGCACTCGCACTAGCCGGCGGGCTGGCCGTCTTTAGTGGACCACCCGGCGTGGCGGCCGCCTGGCTGCTTGTGGCCGAAGTAGCCGTAACCGCCCGCCCGCTCCTATCCAGCTTCACTTCCTGCACCATCTCGCGCACCAAGCCTTTCAGCTCTTCTAAAAACTGGTCGGAAGGCAGTTCGTTGCGCTCAATCTGGCGCAGCTTCTTTTCCCATTGGCCGGTCAGCTCCGCCGATTTCAGGGTGGGGTTGCGAATGAGGCCGATAAGCTCGACGCCGGTGGGCGTGGGCAGCAGCCGTTTTTTTTCGCGTCGAATATAGTTTCTTTTGAATAGTGTCTCGATAATAGCGGCGCGGGTGCTGGGGCGGCCGATGCCGCTTTCCTTCATTGCCTGGCGCAGCTCCTCATCGTCGATGTTGCGGCCGGCCGTTTCCATGCCGCGAAGCAGGCTGGCCTCGGTGTACTCCTTGGGCGGCTGGGTCATCTTGCTTTCGAGGCGCGGCTCGTGGGGACCACTTTCCCCTTTGACAAAGCTGGGCAGCACGGTACTTACCAGGTCGTCATCGTCGTTGCCGGTAGCTTTTTCGCCGGCGGGGGCGGCGGGCTTGGGCGCCGCCTGCTGGGTGGGGTCGCCGTACACCACGCGCCAGCCGGGGCTCAGAATCTGGCGGCCGCGCACCCGAAACAGGAACCCGGCCGCCTCGGCGAGCACGGTGGTGTTGCTCACCTCGCAGTCGGGGTAAAACGCGGCGATAAAGCGGCGCACGATAATGTCGTACACACTGCTTTCCAGGCCGCCGCCCGGCCCACCGCTGCCCGTCGGAATGATGGCGTGGTGGTCGGTTACCTTGTTGTTGTTAAATACTTTAGGCGTCTTCGGAATCTTCTTTTCCAGCAGCGGGCCGGTGAGGTTGCCGTAGCCGATGCCGCGCAGAATACCGGGAATTTTCGGGTAGATATCATCGGGCAAAAACGTGGTATCGACGCGCGGATAGCTGACCGCTTTTTTCTCATATAGCGCCTGCACTATCTTTAGCGTATCCTCGGCCGAAAGGCTCAGTTGGTTGTTGCACTGCACTTGCAGCGAGGTAAGGTCGAAAAGGCGGGGCGGCGACTCGCGGCCCTTCTTAATCTCGACGCCCGTGACGGTGAGTGGCGCCGGCTTCACCGTTGCAAGGGCCTTATTAGCCTCGTCTTCCTTCACAAAGTAGCCCAGCGCCCGCAGGCGCGACTGCTCATCGGGCGCATCCTGCGCCTCTTTTTGCTCGACTTCAGTATTGATGCGCGTGAAGGTGGTATTGCGGTACTCCGTCTTCAACACCCAGTACGGCTCGGGCTTGAAGTTGCGGATTTCGTGGTAGCGGTCCACAAGCAGCGCCAGCGTGGGCGTTTGCACCCGCCCAATGCTCAGCAGCTGCTTGTCCTGGTAACTGGTGTATTTGAGGGTAAAGAGACGCGTAGCGTTCAGGCCCAGCAGCCAGTCGCCCACTGCCCGGCTACGCCCGGCCTGGTAGAGCGAGTCGAACTCCTTGCCATCACGCAGATTACTGAAACCCTGCCGGATAGCCTCTTCCGTCAGCGACGAAATCCAGAGCCGCTTCACCGGCTTGCGGCACTTGGCCTCGTGAATAACCCAGCGCTGAATCACCTCGCCCTCCTGCCCGGCGTCGCCGCAGTTGATAACTTCGGTGGCCGCGTCGAGCAGTCTTTTTATGGTATTAAACTGCTTAACTACACCTTCGTCGCGGCGCATGAGCTTGATACCGAACGAGTCGGGTATCATGGGCAGGTCGTGCAGGTTCCAGCGCTTCCACTCGGGGCGGTAGTCGTCGGGCTCCTTGAGCTGGCAGAAGTGGCCAAACGTCCAGGTCACCTGGTAGCCATTGCCCTCGTAGTAGCCATCCATGCGCCGGTCGGCCCCGATAACCTGGGCAATTTCGCGGGCCACGCTGGGCTTTTCGGCAAGGCAGACTTTCATGCTGAATGGCAGATTTGTGCTGAGTAGACACCCGCCAATTAGCGCGGCGCGTACCTCAATCAACAAAAATACGGCGCAAAAAGGTCGGGGCCAGCCTTAGCATAAAGCCTGACTACTCCCGCTACCCAATAGTAAATTATCTCAGCGCAGTATACCTTTTTTAAAATACCCGGCTCACAGCCGACACGCAAAAGCGCCCGCTGGCCAGAAGCCGGCGGGCGCTTTTGCCTAACTCAGAACGGCAGCTTACAGCGAATTCAGGAAGGCCACCAGCTGGTCGCGCTGGGCTTTAGACATTTGCTCTACCTGCTGGCGCGAGTAGGCCGCTTCGCCATCGTGCCACATAATGGCTTCCATCGCATTGCGGGCGCGGCCGTCGTGCAGCAGGTTGGTATGGCCGCTGGTAATCTGGCTCAGGCCCATGCCCCAGAGCGGCGGCGTACGCCACTCCGAGCCGGAGGCCAGGAAATCGGGACGGTTGTCGGCCAGGCCGGGGCCCATATCGTGTAGCAGCAGGTCGGTAAAGGGCGTAATGGTCTGGTTGGAAAGCTGCGGCACGCCTGCTACGTCGCCGGTACGCAGCACCGGCGTGTGGCAGACGGCACAGCGGGCATTCATGAACAGGAGCCGGCCGGCCTGTACGAGCGGGTCGTTGGTATTGCGCAGGGCGGGCACGCCCTGGGTGCGGGCATACATCATCACGCTGGTACGCTCGTTATCCGACACATCAACCCCGCCGCCCACAGTAGCCGAGCCATCGGGCTCTATCGGAAACAGGGTGCTGGTAATGCCCAGGTCGCCATTGTAAGCGCCCGCAATCTGAGCCACCAGCGAAGGCTGGTTAGCCTTCCAGCCGAAGCGGCCCAGCTTGGTAGTTTGCGCCACCGGGTCCCACACGTAGTTGGGCTTGCCAGTGATGCCAAACGAGAGTGCATTAGCCTGCATCTGTGCTATTTGCAAAATGGTTTGCTCGGGCACGGCCTCCAGCAGGCTCAGGCCCGCCATTTGCGAGCCCGTGCGCGGCGAGAACAGGGCGCCGGCCGGCAGGGGCACGCTAAAGGTGTAGGTAGGCTGGCGCAGGCTCACGGTCGTGCCATCGGCCAAGGCCTTTAGCTGCTCCACGTAAGTAGTCGTCACTTTCCCCTTGAAGCTTTCTACCCGCGTGCTGTCGGGGCCCAGCGCTACTGGCTGAATCTGCAGCCCGAACACGGGTAGCGGGGAGGGTCCGCCGGTGCTGGCCTGGCCCGGCTGGCTTACCCGAAACAGGAGCTGCGGCGTTACGCCGTCTTTCGATATGGCGGCCCGGCCGCCACCCAGGTGGCAGGACTGGCAGCTCTGGTTAACCCAGATGGGGGCCAGCTTAGCCAGCGAGAATACCCGGTTGAACGCTGCGTCGCCGGTCTGGTGTGCAGCCTGGGCCTGCGCATCGAAGCCGGGCGCCGTTTGGTCGAAGGCGCTGGCCGTAAAGTCTTTGGTGGTAGAGCTCCCCCCGGCCCGACCGCTTTGCACTACCGGCAGCCAGGTGTTTACCAGTTTCTGGTACTGCTGCTGGTCATTAGCGTTGGGGTCGCTGTCGTTGCTGCTGACCGCGCTGGGCGTGGGAGCTGCCTCATCATTTAGGTTTTTGGAGCAGCTGGCCAGCAGCAGAGTTCCCCCCAGCAGCAAGAAAGCCGGTGAAAAATAGTTGTTTACCGTGCGGGATGTAAGTTTTTTTAGCATAGAAGCATTGAAACGGAAGGTAAATAGCAGACAATGGCAGCCTAGACCCGCTACATTCCTTCCCTATTCCTATCAACACTTTTCGCAAGCAGCCCCAGGCAGCTGGCTACGGTACGTAACAGTACCCCCAAAGAGATACGCGTCAAGCCGCCCATACTACTTATTCTACCAGTAAAATCATCTCATAAACGTACTTATTTGGTAGAAATCCCCGACAATACAAGATTATTTTCTGTTGACTATCAGTTATTTCAAAAAAATAAAAGCTACTATGATATTTTTGGAGAAAAAGTTCAAATTGTGAGATAATTTTTCAAGTAATCTGTTTTCGGATTTATCTTATTGTTTTAATATTTAAAATATTAAAATTTTTATACCTTTAATACCACCGAATAGTAGGGAGCGGAGATTGGTCCCGCACCCTACTACCTTTTTCGCAAGCATTTCGGGGTCGGTATTACATGGATAAAAGTATATTATTTAAATCGGCTTTTCTGCTGCGCAGTTATCAGCACCACCGAGCCGACAATAACGGCCGCACCGGCCAGCATCTGGCCCGTCAGCTTTTCGTGCAGCATGGCCCAGCCCAGCAGCACGGCCACCACGGGGTTGACGTAGGCGTAGGTGGCCACCCGCGCCGGCGGGGCGTGCTTGAGCAGCCAGCTGTAGGCAGTGAAGGCCACCAGCGAGCCAAATACCACCAAGTAGCCCCAGCCCAGCCACGCGGCCAGCCCGAAGCTGGCCGGCCGCAGCCCGCGCCACTCGCCGGTGCCCGTGCCCAGCAGCAGCAGCAAGGCGCCACCGGCCAGCATCTGCATGCCCGAGGCCAGCACCGCCGACCGGGGCACCGGCGCGCGAAGGCCGTAAATGGAGCCCGCCGCCCAGCTAAAGGCGGCCAGCAGCACCAGGCCCACGCCCAGCAGCTGCGCGCGACTGGTACCGGCCGTCAGCTGCTCGCCTACCAGCAGGTACACGCCCGCGAAGCCCAGCAGCAGGCCCAGCGTCACTTGCCAGCCGGGCCGTTCGCCGCGCAGCCACAGCCAACCCAGGATGACAATCCAGAACGGCTCGGTGGCGATGAGCAGGGCGGCCAGGCTGCTGGGCAGCGTGCGCTCGGCCAATACTACCATCCCGTTGCCGCCCAGCAGCAGCAGGCCACCTACGATAAAGCTGGTTTTCCACTGCGCCGGCGTGGGCGTTTCGTAGTCGGCCGAGGCCCGGCCCGCCAGCGCCAGGATGCTGCCCGCCAGCAAAAACCGGCTGCCCGCCAGCAGTAGCGGCGGCATGGTCGCTACCGCGTACTTGATGGCCAGGTACGTGGAGCCCCACAGCAGGTACACGGCCCCGAAGGCGGTGAGAAGGAGCATAGTTCGTGGCCTGGCAGCGAGGGGGTTAGGCATAACTTTATATAGCACAAATTATTTGATAGCACAGCCGAGCGTCATGCTTCGGCAAGCCCGGCATGACGTTCTTTTTTAGCTCGCCTTAGGCGCGTTTACTCAATAGCTTTCAGCTACTTGCGCAGCGCGATGCGCACGCCGGCCATGAGCCAGCGCGTGGGCATGGGAGCCCCCAGCAGGTCAGAGTAATGCGCGTTGAACAGGTTTTGCGCCTGCCCGACGACCCACACCCGCTCGGGCAGCAAGGCCAGGTCGAGGCGGGCGTTGAAGACGGCGTAGGTTGGCGTGAGCACGGCAGCGTTGTTGCCAGCACTGGCCGCGATTTGCTGTTCGGCGCGCTGCTTGTAGAGGCCGCCAAAGCTGGCCGTGAAGCGCCGGTGCGTCAGGCTCACGTTGCCCGACACCAGCTGGCGCGCCACGTTGGAGAGGTACTGCGACTGCACATCGCCTTCCACGTTGAGGTGTACCCAGGTGTAGCCCACGCTGCCATCGAGGCGCAGGCCGGGCGCGAGTTGGGCGCGGGTCGTTACTTCAGTTTCAATGCCCTGGGTGGTGACGGCGAACAGGTTTTCGGCCAAGCGGTAGGTAACGCCGGAGTTGAGGTTGGTAAAGCCCGTCGTCTCAGCGGCCTGACTGCCTGACACAGTTACGTAGTCAATCAGGTTGCGGCCGTAGCGATTGAAGTAGGTGCTGCGCAGGGTCAGGGCCCGCGTAGGCTGGTAGTCGAAGCCGGCCTCGTAATTCCAAGTGCGCTCGGCGCTCAGATTAGGGTTGCCTACATTAAAACCACTGGGCACGGGACCCGGCCGGATAGCCGAATTATACTGCTCGGTAAAATTGGGGGCCCGAATACCCCGGCCCACCGCGCCGCGCACGGCCAGCTTTTCGCTCACCTGCTGGCTGACGTTGAGCTGCGGCACCAACTCGGTGCCATACGCTTGGTCGTGGTCGAGGCGCAGGGCAGCCGTGACGTTGAGGCCGGCCGCGGGCGCAATGCCGGCCACGGCAAAGGCCCCGGTGTGCCAGGCCGTATGGTCGCCACGGTCGTTGCTAAGCACGGCGCGGCGGTCGGCCTGCCCACCCAGCGTAAGGCGCAGCTTGGTAGAAACCTGCACTTGATGCTGCCCCTGCACGTTGAGGTAGTGCATGAGGTGGTCGCTGGGCGCAGTAGTTGGCGTGTACACGTAGTAGTCGGTGCTGGACGTGCCTACCAGCTGCAATTCGGTCCGGCTGCGTTCGCTCCACTCGTAGCGCAGCTGACCCTGGTACCAGTCGCGGCCGGTGGTTTCGCGGGCGCGGTCACCGGGAGAATTGGTATAAAAATTCTGGGCGTTGTAGTCGCGCCGGTCGAAGCTGGCGCGGGCGGCGGCGCTGAATTTAGGGGTAATCTCATACGCCCCCGACAGCGAGTACGTATTCAGCTTGAAGTCATTGCGGCCACCGCCGGGCAGGTCGAGCAGCTGCCCGCTGGCCGTATTGTTGAGCAAGCCGCCCGCCAGGCGCAGGCCCTTATCCTGGCCGTAGAACCCAGCGTTGGTGCTTTTGAGGCCATATTCGCCGGCCAGAAACGTGCCGGCCAGCTCGGTACCATCGGGCCGGTGAGTGGCGGCAAACGTCTTGGTTACGATATTGATAAAGCCGCCTACGGCATCGGGGCCGTAAAGCGCGGCGCCGGGGCCGCGCACCACTTCAATCTGCTCAATCTCGGCCGGCGAAATGGGAAAATAGCCCGCGAAGTGCCCGGTAAGCGGGTCGTTGAGGCGCATACCATCGAGCAAAATCAGGACCTGATTAAACGTAGAGCCGCGCAGCGTAATATCGGCCTGCGTGCCAAAGTTGCCCCGGCTTTGCACCTCAATGGCCGGCAGCAGGCGCAGCAGGTCATCGAGCGAGGTAACGGGGTAGCGGCTCAGCGTGCTGCCCGGCACCACGGTTACGTAGCGGCCCGTCTGGCCGGAGAGCTGGCCCAGGCGGGTGGCATAAACGGTTACTTCGCCGAGGCGGCGTGCGCTATCAGCAACCGTAGTAATTCGCTGAGCCTGGGCCAGCAGCGGAAAAACAAGTAAGCAAGCGAGGGGTAGAGGACGGGGCATAAAAGGCAGAATGACCCCGCAAAGCTACAGTGCCCCCTGCCTACAGCCGGGCTATTTGGCGTTGGCCGGGTGCTCGCGGCTAAGCAGAATTCCCAGCGCCAGGTTCTGGCTGTACTGCACGGCGGCGGCCTGGCTGTAATCGTAAATCACGATAGTACCGAAGCTTACGCTCAATAACCTATTTACCTTGGCAGTAATGGTGAGGTCCAGGCGGTGGCTGATTTTGTCGAACGACAGCGTCTCATAATTGGCAAACAGCACGTAGCGGGCCTTCAGGTTGGCGTTGGGGCCAAGGGGCTGGTCGAGCTCGGCTAGAATCTGGGCGGCCAGCACCTCCCAACGCGTGTTGTGGCCGGGATTTACGCCGTAGACGACATCGGTGGGCAGGGTGCGAAAGCGGTCGGCATCGCGCACCACCGTCAGGCGCGGGGCAAAGGGCGACAGCCGCAGCTTGAAGCGCGCATTCGGATGGTACTCGGCCCCGTAGGCATTGGTGATATAAGCCGGGGCCAGAAAGCTGGAAATAAGCCGGGTAGGGTCGCCGGAATAATCGAAGCCAGGCGCAAACTGCGAAAGTGCATTCAGGGCCACAAACAGCCCCCAGTGCGGCGTCAGGTCGTGGCCATACTTGGTATCGAGCCACAGGCGGTCGGTGGTTTTGCGGTAGCCCAGGCCCTTGGCATATTGCCCGGCATAGAGAAAGTCGGCTTCGTTGTCCCAGCTGTGGCGGCCCCGGTGATAATTGGCTTTGCGGTTGAAAAGCAAGCTAACCCCTACCGAGCTGGCTCCGCCCCCCTTCCAGTTGTCGGAGAGAAGCGCCTCGTTGGCATTAACGCCCGCCTTGAGGCTGGTGGCCCAGTAGCGGATGGTATCGGCCGGGGCAGTAAGGGTGGGCAGTGCCTGGGCAATAGCCCCGGCAGGCCCCAGGGCAAGCAGCAGCGTAAACAATTTTTTCATGCCGGCAAGGTATTATCAACCCGCCTTACTCCAGCTTGATTTTACGCAACGGGCAGCCGGCAAAAGCCCCGGCAACGCCGGCAAGGGCGGGGCAACTGGCGCAGCGTAGTATTTTGCAAGCGATGTCTCCTACCCTACCTGCCGCTCGCCCGGCGGCCCGGCCCTACTACCCCGCCCTCACGGGCTTGCGGGCCGTGACGTGCCTGATGGTTTTTTCCAAGCATTTTCGGCCGGTTTACACCCCCGAGTGGCTGAACCTGATAATCGAGCAGTTTCACATGACCATGAGCATGTTTTTCCTGCTCAGCGGCTTCGTGATGGCCACGCGCTACCAGTCCGATGTAGCCTTTACCCGCCCCTGGTGGCGGCGCTACCTCTGGCGGCGGCTGGCCCGCGTTTATCCCATCTTTCTGCTGCTCAATACCTCCGTGCTGCTCTACGTGTACTGGCCGGTGCCGCCCGGGCAGGCCGGACATACGGCGCTGCTGGTATTTCTTAGCGAAACCCTGCTGCGCGGGTTTTCCAGCACCCTTAAGTACGTGGGCCTCCCCCAGGCCTGGTCGCTCACGGCCGAAGAATGCTTTTACTTTTCGCTGCCGGTGCTGCTGGTACTGTGGCAGCGCTATGGCTACCGCGGGGCGGCGGCGTTTGCGGGCGCAGTATTGGCTATCGGGCTGGGGCTCACGGCCATCTGCCGGGGGCACGAGGCGCTGCACGGCTTCTTTGGCTCGTTTCACCACCTGTTTAACTTTACGTTTTTTGGGCGGGTGCTGGAGTTTACGATGGGCGTCGGGCTGGCCCGCTGGTGGGGCGGACGGCCCACCGCCAGCGTTGCGGGCTGGCCCTGGCGCACCACCCTCAGCCTGGCGCTGATGCTGGCGGGCGGCGTGGTGCTGGTACGGCTCAATTCGCCGTTCGACTGGTACGACGGCAACCTGAAGCCGGCGACCATCCTGCTCAACGTCGTGTTTTATCCGGTTTGCATGACGCTGCTGCTGGCGGGCCTGCTCACCGAGCGCAGCTGGCTGCGGGCAGTACTGGGCACCCGGCTGCTCGACGCCATGGGCAAGCGCTCGTATTCTTTCTACCTGATGCAGATTGGCCTGCTCAGCATCTGGTGGCGCAACGAGTTTGGCTGGCGGCAGCACGTGGGCTGGCAGCTGCTCGTGACGATGGTTTTTAGCGAGCTACTATACCGGCTGGTAGAGGAGCCCGCCCGGCGCTGGATACTGGCCCGCACGCTGCCGCGCGGCGAATGGTCGTAGCCCAGGCTTATTCGCCGGCCTCCATGCCATAAATGTGGGCCATATCGGCCATCAGGTCCTGGTTGTCTACTTTGAGGTCCTTGAGGCGTCCGTCGGCAATGTCGTAGACGAGGCCGTGGAGGCGGGGCGGGTTGTCGCTCTTCATGGCATTCTGGATGATGTTGGTTTTGGCCAGGTTGCGTACTTGCTCCATCACATTGAGCTCGACGAGGCGGCGCAGGCGCTGGGCTTCGTCGGGAATGCGCAGCAGCTGGGTTTCGTGCAGGCGCACCACGTCGCGGATGCTCACCAGCCAGTTGTCGATGAGGCCGTACTGCTTATTGCTGGCCGCGGCGGCCACGCCCCCGCAGCCGTAGTGGCCCACAATCATAATATCGCGCACGCCTAATACTTCCACGGCATATTGCAGCACGCTCAGCAGGTTCATATCCGCATGCACTACCAGGTTGGCGATGTTGCGGTGCACAAACATCTCGCCCGGACCCGTGCCCGTGATGCCCGAGGCCGGCACCCGCGAGTCGGAGCAGCCAATGAACAGGTAGCGCGGCTGCTGGCCGTTGGCCAGGCGCTGAAAAAACGCCGGGTCTTCCGCGTTTTTGCTGGCCACCCACTGGCGATTATTGGTCAGAATTTCCTGTATACCAGGCATACAACTGCTAAAAAAGTGAAAGCAAAATGCTACGCGCTATTGTTAATTGGCTATAACATACGTTTTTCTGCATATTACAAAGTCGGTACTATCAGGGTCCGCTGCCGCCGCGAATGGGCGCTAAAATAGCCCTGCGCCCCGCCCGAAAAATTGGTTCGTGGGTTGGCGGGCGTGGTGCTCAGCAGCTGGTTGTTCTGGAGCAGCAGGTTCAGGGTACGGAAATAGGTGTAGGCAGTCGAGTCGATGTTCTGCATCTCCACGCGCACGCTGTCGCCGGTGGCCAGCTTGTTGACGTCGGTGCCGCTGCCCCCGCCGCTGTTGCCCCGGCCCCCGCCGCCCAGCGCCCGAGTATTAGCCTTGCCGTCGGTAAACTCGTCGCTCTGCAAAAAGATGGCCGGGTTGAGCAGCCCGTTGCGGTACTGCCGGAACAGGTAGAAATTGGGCACGCCGGCCGGGTCCTGGTACTCGGGCACTACCTGAATGTTGTTGCCCGAGTTACTTTTCTGGGCGTGCAGCCCCGTAAGGGGCACCACCGGGGCGGGCAGCGTGGAAGCGGCCACGTAGCTCTGGCCGCCGGCCTGCACGCGCAGCGTGTAGCGCCGGCCGGACTGCCCCAGCACGGCGCGGCCCTGGTACTGGCCGGGCACGCTGGTTTCGGGCAGGGTTTCGGAGTGGCCCGCGTCGTCGCTGAGGGTAATAATCGCCCCGCTCACCGCCGGAAAAATATTAGTCTGGGTGAAGTCAACGCTCTGCGAGAGCTTCACCGTGCAGGGATGCCCGTCGTCGGCCAGGTTGGCTTCGATGACGAGCTGCGGGGCCGAGTCTTTTAGATTGAGCGTCACTACCTTCTGGCAGGAACCCGCCAGCAGCAGCGCGCTCGCGGCCAGCAGGCGGGGCAGGAAATTATTTTTCATGGTACGAAGCCCGCTTAGAAGCTGAAGTTGTAGGTGGCCGAGGGCACCATCCGAAACAGGGCCGTTTGCAGCGCCTGGGTTTTGGTGGGGTCGTTGGGGTCTTGCTGGAACGTGATGCTGTAGGCGTTTTCGCGGGCCAGCAGGTTGTAGATAGAGAAGTTCCAGCTGCTGTGAAAGCGGTGGCCTTCCTGGTGGGGCTTTTCGTAGGTGGCGCCCACGTCGATGCGCTCGTAGGGCGGCAGGCGGTCGGCGTTGCGCAGGCCGTAGAGGTTCACTACCTGGCCGGCCACCATGTACTTGCCAACGGGGTAGGTCACGGCCTGGCCCGAGCTCCCCACGATGGTGCCCGACAGGCTCCACTTGGGCGAGAGCTGGTAGATGGCCACGATGGAGAGGTCCACCGGCCGGTCCTGCCGGTAGTTGAACCAGGCCCCGGAGTTGATGTCGGTGTATTGCCGCTGCGACTTGCTCAGCGTGTAGCCAACCCAGCCGGTGAGGCGGCCGGTTTCCTTGCGCAGCAGCAGCTCGGCGCCGTAGGCCCGGCCCTTGCCGTAGAGCAGGCTGGCTTCTACGTCCTGGTTGGCTTGCAGCTGGGTGCCGTCGCGGTAGTCAATCTGGTGCTGCAGCCACTTGTAGTACACCTCGGCCGAAAACGAGTACGTGTGGTTGGCGCCCAGGCGGCGGTAGTACCCGGCCGAAAGCTGGTCGGCCAGCTCGGGCCGCACGTTGAGCGAGGTGGGCACGTACAAATCAGTGGGCAGGGTCGTGGCCGAATTGCTGAGCAGGTGCAGGTTCTGCACGTTGCGGGCGTAGCCGGCCTTGAACGACGTATTATCCGTGAGCTGGTAGCTGGCGGCCAGCCGGGGCTCCAGGTTGAGGTAGTTTTTGATAAACTGGCCGGCATTGTAGTGCGTGGTGGTCAGCACGTTGCCCTCCGTATCGTAGGTCGAGTAGTCGCCCGCGCCCAGCAGGCTGAACTCCGACAGGCGCAGGCCGGTGGTAAAGTCGAGCTTGTCGGTGGCGCTCCACTCGTGCGAGACGTAGGCGGCGGTTTCGAGCGAGTGGTTAGTGCGGTCGGGGGTGGCGTTGACGGGTGCCGCGGCCGAGGCTGTGACGTGGCCCGGCGTGATGGTGTGGTAGATGGCATCGACCCCGAAGCGCAGGGTCTGGCGGGTGCTGGGCGAAAACTCAAAATCCTGCTTGAGGTGAAAGTCCTGGATTTTGGAGTCGATGCTGAAATCCTGGTCGTTCGACTGTAGCGTAATCTGGTAGCTGTACTTACTGAAAATCAGCGAAGTGTTGCTAAACAAGCGGTCCGAGAACAAGTGGTTGAGGCGCAGCGTGGCCGTCTGGTTGCCGTAGTTGGTGCCAAAGTTGTTGATGCCGAATACGTCGCGCCCCAGGTAGCCCGAAAAATACAGGCGGTTGCGGTCGTTAAAGGTATAGTTGGCCTTGGCGTTGAGGTCGTAGAAGTACAGGCTCGCGCTGCGGGTCGTGGCATCGCGCGAGAGCTTCAGAAACAGGTCGGCGTAGGTGCGGCGGCCGGTTACCAGAAAAGAGCCTTTGTTTTTCACCAGCGGGCCTTCCAGAGCCAGGCGCGAGGCTATCAGCCCGATGCCGCCGCTGCCATGAAAGGCCTGGTCGTTGCCGTCCTTCATGCGAATATCGACTACCGACGAAAGCCGGCCGCCGTACTGGGCCGGCATCCCGCCCTTAAACACGGTCAGGTCTTTGATGGCATCCGAGTTGAAAGTAGAGAAGAATCCGAGCAGGTGGGAAGCATTATACACAGTGGCCTCGTCGAGCAGAATCAGGTTCTGGTCGACGCTGCCGCCGCGCACCGAGAAGCCGCTGCTGCCCTCGCCGGCCGACTTGATGCCCGGCAGCAGCGTCAGGGTTTTGAGCACGTCCTTCTCGCCGAATAGCACCGGCACCTTGGCAATCTGCTTGAGGTCCAGGGTTTCGACCCCCGACTGCGCCCGGCTGACGTTGACCTGGCCGGCGCGGCCGGTCACGACGACCTCGTTCAACTCCTGCCCGCCGGCGCGGAGGCGGAAGTCCAGCCGCTGGCTTTTGGTGAGCGTCAGCTTGCGGGGCTGGGCCTGGTAGCCCACAAAGCTGGCCTCTACGGTATAGGTACCGGCCGGCACGGTGAGCGTGTAAAAGCCGTAGGCGTTGGCCGCCGCCCCCACGCCCGGCAGCTCGGCCAGGTGCACCGAGGCCCCGGTGAGGTCTTCGCCGGTGGTAGCATCCTTCACGGTGCCGCTAATCGTGATGCGGGCCTGGCCGTGGGCGGCCGGCGCCAGCAGGAGTAAGAGCGCCAGCCCCGCCAGCCAGCGGCCGGCCAGCAGCCGGTTCAGGCTCATCCCGGAAATAGTACCTCGTAGAATCATCCCGCAAACTTACCAGGTAAGTGAGCGTGTGCCCCGACTTATTCTATCAGCCCGGCCAAAAGCCGGTCGAATACTACCTTACAGGCCCGCCGGCCGGGCAACGGCCGCGCGGGTCAGCGGGCTCGCGGGGGTCCGCGCGGGGCCGAAGGCGACGCGCAGCGTGTGGCGCGCCCCGGCCGGCGCAAACTCGTAG
Source organism: Hymenobacter baengnokdamensis (assembly GCF_008728635.1). Lineage (NCBI taxonomy): Bacteria > Pseudomonadati > Bacteroidota > Cytophagia > Cytophagales > Hymenobacteraceae > Hymenobacter > Hymenobacter baengnokdamensis. The sequence goes on from NZ_CP044285.1 coordinate 3,894,467, forward strand.
GCCAGCCCGAAGCCGTAGTAGGCGCAGATGTGCTGCACGATGCTCAGCCCCAGCCCCGGCGACTCGGAGGCAGCGTTGTGCTTGCGGAAACGCTCGAAAAACCGGGCCGGGTCGCCGCTCACGACCGGACCGGGATTGCTCACCTCCAGCGCATCCGCCGTGAGGCGCACCGCGACGTCGCCGCCGGGCAGGTTGTGGCGAATGGCGTTGTGCAGCAGGTTGTGCAGCAGCGAATCGGCCAGGCCGGGGTGCAGCGGGCGCGGGGGCAGCGCGGCCAGGTGCAGGTGCAGCGCCAGGCCGCGGGCGTCCAGCAGCGGGGCCAGCTGCTCGGCTTTCTCGCGGATGAGGGCCGCCAGGTCGAGCGGCACGGCCTGGGTGTACTGCCCGTTTTCGATGCGGCTGAGCAGGCCCAGCGCCTGGTGCAGGCGCGAGAGCCGGCGCGTCGCCCCGTAGAGGTCGGCCAGCAGCGGGGCGGCGGCGGCATCCTCGGCCAGGGCGGGCAGCTGAAGCAGCTGTTCCAGCTGCGCCTGCATAATGGCCAGCGGCGTCTGGGTTTCGTGGGCGGCGTTGGCCGTAAACTCGCGCAGGCTCTCGTAGTCGGCCACCAGGCGGCGGCTCAGGTGGGTCAGGGCCTGATTCAGCTCGGCAAACTCCTCGATGGCCGGCGCGGGCAGGTCGAGCGCGCGGTGCTGCTGCAAGTCGTAGCCCCGCAGCTGCGCCAGCGTGCGCTGAAAAGGCGCCCACAGCACCTTCGATAAATAGCGGTTAACTACTATTATTCCCAGCAGCAGCAGGCCCATCACGCCCAGCATCGTACTCAGGATAGCGCCCAGCAGCTCATCGGTTTCGACCAGCGACTTGCGCAGCGTCACCCACACCGGCGGCTGGCCCGCCCGCAGTACCCGGAACGTCAGCTGCCGGTGCGGTACCAGCTCGTGCTCGTAGGGGTCGAGCAGCGTCGTATCGGAGTAGCCGGTGGGCCGCGGGCGCGTGTTCAGGCTGTACTGCGCCCGGTACACCGGCTCGGGCAGCGGCCGGCCGCTGGCCACCCGCGCCTCCAGCTCGCGGCGGTGGTTTTCCAGCTGCTCGCTCACCTCGCTGCGCACGGCGTGGTTGACCCCCACGTACAGCACGGCGCTGCCCAGCGCAAACAGCCCCGCGCTAAGCAGCACGTAGTAGCGGTTGGTAGCCGTCAGCAGCTTCATTCTCTAATGGGTAATGAGTAATGGAGTACTAAGGAATTGATAATGAGGTGCTAAAAAACGGCACTACCCATTGCCTGCTGCCCATTACCCATTCAAAAATCACTCCGCGCTTAGCTTGTAGCCCACGCCGTACATGGTACGAATATAATTCTCCGCTCCTTTTTCCTGAAGCTTCTTGCGCAGGTTTTTCAGGTGCGTGTAGATAAAGTCGAACGAATCGGCGGCATCGACTGAATCGCCGCATAGGTGCTCGGCAATAGCTTCCTTGGTAAGCACCCGGCCGGGGTTGGCCAGCAGGTAAAGCAGCAGGTCATACTCCTTGCGCGTGAGCGTCAGGGCTTCACCGTTTACCTGCACCTCGGCCTGCTCGGGCCACACTACCAGGTCGCGAAAAACCAGGTGGTTTTGCCCCTGAAAGCGCCGCCGCCGGATAATGGCCCGCAGGCGGGCATTGAGCTCGGAAAGGTGAAAAGGCTTGGCCAGGTAATCATCGGCGCCCAGGTCGAGGCCCGCCACGCGGTCGTCGAGGCCGTTGCGGGCTGAAATAACGAGCACGCCGGTAGTTGAGCTCTCGGCCTTAAGGGCCCGCAGCAGGTCGAGGCCATTGCCGTCGGGCAGGGTCAGGTCGAGCAGCACGCAGTCGTAGCGATAAAGCTTGACTTTCTCATACGCCTGCGCAAAATCGGCCGCTACCTCCACTACGTAGCCTCCCTGTCGCAGCGCCTCTATCAGCGTGGAGCGCAAAGCCGGCTCATCCTCAACTAAAAGTATCTTCATCGATAAGCTGCGTTACTAACAGCTTGGTAAGCTGCGTTACTAATAGCTTACGAAAAAACGAGCCAAATCTGTGGAAAATCAGGAGCGAGGCTCAAATATGAAGCAGGATTACCTATATAATATTTATATAATATAATATTATACCAAATAGAATTGCTTTCTGAAACTTATTATCACCAGGCTCAACCTACGTTGCACGTATAAAGGCCTTATGCAAGAGGATTTGTCCTTGCGAGTAACGCGAAGCGATTGCCCAAACAAGGCGTGCGGTACCGTTCTGGGGCGATTGCCGCGCTGCGCTCACAAGGACAACCGGCTTTTGCCTAAGCCCTTGTGGGCAGCTTGCCGCCGGAGAGTAGCATCCCGCCCCAATTGAGCTGCGGAATAAAAAGCTAAAGTTAAGCTGGATTGTGCTTGCAAAGCAAGCAGTTACGCGAGCCATAATTTTCTTGATGGCGAAAAGAATGACAAAAAGTGCGTCGTTCAACTCGTTAGATTGAAAATAAAATTTGAGGAAAGCAGTGCGAAAAAAATTAACATTGCCAATGAATGGGCGGGCATAACAATGCCGTAATTTTGCATCGTGCTTCAACCGAAAAACTTGTTGATGAAGCGCGGGACCCTCCTCGGCTGGGAACCGCGAATGGACCGGAAGGTCTTCGTCACCATCGGTTTTCCCGATTTTGCCTTTGGCATTTCCGTTCTTTTTTCTGATTGTTGCCCCGCCACCGTTTCGGATTCCGAAACGGTTTTTTTATGTCCGCTGAGTTTGGCAGCCACCGCGCCGCCAGCCAGGCTACCCGCAGGCGGGGTAGCGGCAGATAAGACTTCACATTGTCCGATTTAGCTAGTCAACCTCATTTTCCTCCACTTCGGTATGGCACGTAAAGACCTGCTCGACATTGCCTCCCTCCACCGGGAGGAAATCGAGTTTTTGCTCGACCAATCCACGTCGTTTAAAAAACTCTTCACCCACTCGGTGAAAAAAATCCCCGCCCTTGAGGGCAAGTCCGTGCTCATGCTGTTTTACGAGGCCAGCACCCGGACGCACTCCTCCTTTGAGGTCGCGGCCAAGCGCCTCTCGGCGGAGGTCACGAATTTCGACGTCGCCCACTCTTCCATCACCAAGGGCGAGTCGGTGCGCGAGACGATTGAGACGCTCCAGGCTATGCGCACCGACTATATCGTTGTTCGCCATAGTCATCCCGGCCTGCCCGGCATGATTGCCCGCCAAACCACGGCGTCGGTCATCAATGCCGGTGACGGGGCGCACGAGCACCCGACCCAGGCTCTGCTGGACGCCTTCACCATCCGGGAGAAATTTCCCGACCCCAGGGGCATAAAAGTCCTCATCATCGGCGATATTCTGCACTCCCGCGTGGCGCGCTCTACCAGCACGCTGCTGCAAAAGCTGGGTGTCGAGGTCGCTTACCTCGGGCCGGGCTCGCTGGTGCCCAAGTACGTGCCGGAAAGCATCCGCCGCTTCACCGACTACGAGGCGGCCATGGCCTGGGCGCCCGATGTGGTGTATCTGCTGCGGGTGCAGCTGGAGCGCCAGGACGTGCAGTTTTTCCCCAGCGTCCGCGAATACCACCGCGTCTACGGCATCACCAACACCCGGCTGGCGGAAATCCGTGACCGCGGCCTCTACATCATGCACCCCGGCCCCGTGAACCGGGGGGTTGAGCTGTGCGACGCCGTGATGGACTACGAGCGCTGCCTGATTACCAACCAGGTCGAAAACGGCATCTCCATTCGCATGGCCGTGCTCGACTGGCTCACACCGGGCGGAGAGTTCCCAAAGCAGGAATCGTATGTCGCGCGGCAGCGGACTGGCTCAGCGCTACTTATTCCCTAGGCACCGGCCGTGCTGGCTAACGCTATCTCTTCTTTACATCTTCCATAACCCTGGCGGTTTATACTACTTATCACTTCATGCTTCTCCTACAAAATGCCCGCATCGCCTCCGAAAATTCACCCGTGCTTCTTGAGAGCGATGTCCTGATTGTGGAAGGAAAAATTCAGGATATCGGCAGCAAACTGCCCATTCCCGAGGGCGCCCGCGTCATCGACGCGCGGGGCCGCGTCCTTCTGCCGGGCATGTTTGATGCCCACGTCCATTTCCGCGCCCCCGGGTTTGAGAACAAGGAAACCATTACCACGGGCAGCGAAGCGGCCATCAACGGCGGCATTACCGGCGTGGTAATGATGCCCAATACCCGCCCGGCCCTCGACTCGGCGACTACCGTAGCCACCGTGCTGGAAAATGCGAAGGACCGGTCGCGCATTCCGGTGTACACCTCCGGCTGCGTTACCAAAAACCGCGAGGGCAAGGAGCTGGCCGAAATCGAGGGCATGCGCGGCCTTGGGGTGAAGATGCTCACCGACGACGGCGACACCACCAACGACCCGGCGGTGCTGCTGCGGGCGATGCAGTACGCCACCGAATTTGGGATGTTTTTCGCCAGCCACTGCGAGGTGCCGGAGCTGGCCGGGCCGCGCGCCCTCAACGAAGGCGTGATGAGCTACCGGCTCGGCATCAAGGGCTCGCCGGCGTGCGCGGAGGAAATCATTATCGACCGCGACATCCGCCTGGCCCGGGCGGCGGGCGCGCATGTGCATATCCAGCACGTGTCCAGCAAGCTCGGTATGGAAACCATCCGCTGGTGGAAATCGCGCGGCGATGTGAAGGTGACAGCCGAAGTGGCCCCGCACCACCTGCTCTTTACTGACGAGCACATCGGCGACTACGACACCAACTATAAGATGAACCCACCGCTGCGCACGCAGGCCGATTGCGACGCGCTGCTTGAAGGCCTCATCGCAGGCGTCTTCGACCTTATTGCCACCGACCACGCGCCGCACACGCCGTTCGAAAAAGCCCAGGATTTCATCAGCGCGCCCAACGGCATCACCGGCCTGGATACGGCCCTCGTCTCGCTCCATCACTTCTTCGTGGCGCCCGGCAAATTCGGGTGGGACCTGGTAGTGAAGCGCTACTCGGCCGAGCCCCGGCGCCTGATGAGCCTGCCGGTGCCCAGCATCGCAGTTGGCCAGTCCGCCGACTGCGTTTTGTTCGACACCGAAGCCGAAACAACCTTTACGCGGGAGTTTATGAAATCCAAATCCCAGAACACGCCCTTTATCGACCAGACGCTGAAAGGCCGGGTAGACCTGGTAATTTTAGGTACGGAAATCCTGCTGGAGCGCGAAGAACTATAGCCTGTCCGACACATTAAAAGACGGTTATGCTGAACGGAGTGACGCTTCGTCCAACGACCTGCTAGCGCACTCAGGCGAGATGCTTTGCCGCGCTCTGCATGACGTTCTATAAAAATTACTTACCTATGAGTACTCTTTTCAACTCCGATACTCCCAAGCCGCTGGTCGGCGTGGTCATGGGCTCCAGCAGCGACTGGGACACCATGCAGCATGCCGTGCAGATGCTCACGCATTTTGGCGTGGCCCACGAAGCGCGGGTAGTGTCGGCCCACCGTATGCCCGACGACTTGTTTGCCTACGCCGAACAAGCTGGCCCGCGCGGCTTGCAGGTCATCATTGCTGGCGCTGGTGGCGCTGCCCACCTGCCGGGCATGCTGGCCGCCAAAACCACGCTGCCCGTGCTGGGGGTGCCGGTGGCCAGTCGCCATTTGCAAGGGGTAGACTCGCTGCACAGCATCGTGCAAATGCCCAAAGGAATTCCCGTAGCCACGTTTGCTATCGGCAATGCCGGGGCGGCCAATGCCGCGCTGTTCGCGGTGAGCCTGCTGGCCCTGCACGACGCAGCCCTCGCCACCAAGCTGCTGGCTTTTCGCATCGAACAAACCGAAGCCGCCCGCGCCATGACGCTGCCGATATGAACCCCGATATTCACAAGGACGCCATGACCCCGATTTACCCCGGCAGTACAGACGCCGCTGGCCAGCGAGCCACCCTGGGGGTGCTGGGGGGCGGCCAGCTGGGCCGCATGTTTGTGCATGCCGCCCAGCGGCTGGGTTACTTCACCGCCGTACTGGAGCCCGACGCGCAAAGTCCGGCCGGGCTGGTGAGCCACCAGCACATCCAGACCGCCTACGACGACCCGGCTGGTCTGGCTCGGCTGGCTCACCTGTGCCAGGCCATCACCACTGAGTTTGAAAACGTGCCCGCCCAAGCCCTGCAAACACTGGCGCAGACCCGGCCCGTGGCGCCTGGGGCAGCCGCAGTAGGAATTGCCCAGGACCGCATCGCGGAAAAAGCCCACTTTGCCGCCTGCGCCGACGTGTCGGGAGTGAGCTGCGCGCCCTACGTAGTGATTGAAACGCCGGCCCAGTTGCAGGCCGTCCAGGCCGAGCGGGCCGATTTGCTGCCGGGCATCCTGAAAACCGCCCGCATGGGCTACGACGGTAAGGGCCAGGTCCGCGTCAGGACCGCCGCTGAGCTGGCCACTGCCTGGGCCGAACTGGGCGGCACCGCTTGCGTGCTGGAAAAGATGCTGACGCTAACCGCCGAGTGTTCGGTGCTGGTGGCACGCGGTTGGAACGGGCAGGTCGTTAGCTTCGCCCCGCAGCGCAACGTGCACGTCGAGGGCATTTTGGCCGTGACCCACGCCTACGAGGGCAATATGCCGCCAGCCCTGGCAACCAGTGCCCGTGACGCCGCCGTTGCCATAGCGCAGCAGCTTGGCTATGTTGGGGTGCTGTGCGTCGAGTTTTTTGTGGTGGACGACGGCAGTGAGCACGGCGGCCTGGTGGTCAACGAGATGGCTCCGCGCCCGCACAACAGCGGCCACTACACCCTGGACGCCTGTGACGCGTCGCAGTTTGACCTGCAGGTGCATGCTATGGCGGGCTTGCCCTTGCCGCAGCCGCGCCAGCATTCCCCGGCCATCATGCTCAACCTGCTCGGCGACGTGTGGTTTGACGCCAGCGGGCAACCGCGTGAGCCGGACTGGCACAGCGTACTGAGCCTGCCGGGCCTGCACCTGCACCTGTACGGCAAGGCGCAGGCGCGACCAGGCCGCAAGATGGGCCACCTGACCATCACCGGCCCGGATGTGGCCGGTATTAAAACCGTGGCGCGGCGCGCTGCTGGCTTGCTCGGCTTGCCGGGGCTAAACGACATCTAGAGGTCGTTGTCTGTCTGCTTTTGACCAATCGCGTACCCGCTGCTCCCTGGTCTGCTGCCAGCCATAGGGGGCACAGACGCAATACTTTGCGTCTGGCTTTAAGATACCTTGCTTACACCAGACGCTCAACAACTATATATGAACCAGGCAACCGTTCTAATTCAGACGATTTGCCTCATTTAGCAAAAAAAGGTTAGCCGGACTACAGTATCCGGCTGACCTTTTCTAGTAAGCTATTTCCCGGCGCTGGCTACTTGGGCCGCCAGGTAAAGCACAGGCCCGGCGTATTGCCGTAGTAGGTGGGCATAATGCCGATATCGCGGCCGATGGATTTGCGGCCCCAGCGGTTGCGGTGCGTGAGGTATGCCAGGTGAGCCGACAAGATGCCGAAACCCGCGCCGGCTACCACGTCGCTTTGCCAGTGCTTGTTTACAATCATGCGCAGGCCGGCCACGCTGGTGGCCACGGCGTAGGCCCCCACGCCGTACCACTGGCTTTTATCGCGAAACTCGGTGTGCACAATGCTGGCCGCCAGAAACGCCTGGGCCGTGTGCCCCGAGGGAAACGAGAGATTGTCGGAGCCGTCGGGCCGCTCCTCGTGGCTTACTTTCTTCACCAGGAACGTACTACCCAGCATAATGGCTTCGCCCTTGGCAATAATGAGCAGGGTATTGACGCGGTCATTGCGCGACTCTACCCCAAACAGCTCAACGGCGCCCAGCTCCAGATACGGCACGAAGATGAGCGCATCGGCGATGCGGGTGGTAGAGCTGGCAAACAGGCGGTGAATATCGCGCTGGGCGTCCTGGTTGGTATAAAAGCCGCCCCCATTAAACGTATAAGCCCCGTAGCCGATGAGCACCGCCGGAATAGCTACCGCTTTAAAAACCTTGCTTTTCAGAAAAGGCTTTTTAAGGCCGGTAGGCGCACCCTGCGGGTTTTCGTACTTATGGGTAGTATCGGCCGGGGCCGTAGCGGCCGGCCTGAGGGGCACCTGCGCCAGCACGGGCGTAGCACTGCTCAGCAGCAGGCCAAGCAGAAGGGTACGGGGTGAAGAGAAAAGGGAACGCATAGGATAAGATAAAATACTGAATTGCGCTCTACGCAAACAAGGCCGCTTTCGCTGCTTTGAGCTAATTCTGATGATATTCTGCCCGGCTTTGCGGAGCATTGCCTACAGCCGCCTGGGCCGGCTCTTTGGCTGAAGTGATAACCTCCGACCCGGAAATGCGGGGGCGGTAACGTTGCCGGGAACGATAGCGCAAATAAATCATCGTCCTTGCTTGCAGATGCCGGCAAATGGCCCTAGTATTCCGCTGCCAAAGCCCGTTTTACATAAGGTTTTCACTATATTAATCGCTTTATTGCCTGGTTGCGGCCACCGGGCTGCACTTTTCTCCCACCCGCTTTTCTATGATTCGCTTTTCGCTGCTTCCCGGCGCCTTGCTGGCGCTGGCCACCTGGCACACCACCCCTACCCTGGCCCAGGCTAACCGCGGAGCCGTAGCGCAGCCGGCCCCGCCCACTCTGCCCGCCGTGCGGCAGGTGAAGTTCAAGGCCGACACGTTCAATATTCAGAAATACGGGGCCGTGGCCGATGGCCAGACGCTTAATACGCAGGCGTTTCAGCAAGCTATTGTGGCCTGCGCCCAAAGTGGCGGCGGCACAGTGCTGGTGCCGGCGGGCCTGTGGCTCACGGGCCCCATCGTGCTCCAGAACAACGTAAACCTGCACCTGTCCACCGGCGCACTCGTGCAGTTCACCACCGACCACCAGCAGTATCCGCTCATCAAAACCACCTGGGAGGGCGAGGAAGCCATTCGCAGCCAGGCCCCGATTTCGGGTACGGGCCTGAAAAATATCGCTATCACCGGCAACGGCACGTTTGACGGGGCCGGCGACAGCTGGCGGCCGGTAAAGAAAAGTAAGCTCAACGAGGGCGAGTGGAAAAAGCTACTGGCCACCGGCGGCGTGCTCAACGACAAAAAGGACTCGTGGTATCCGTCGGCCAGCTCGCTCAAGGGCAATATGCTGGCCGCTGCCAACACCCCCCGGAAAAGCCTCAACCCCAAGGATTTCGATGATATTCGCGATTTTCTGCGGCCCAATATGCTGAGCCTTACCGATTGCCAGCAGATTTTGCTCGAAGGCTTCACCATTCAGAACTCGCCGGCTTGGACGATTCACCCCTTGCTGTGCCAGGACCTGACCGTGCGCCGCGTAACGGCCCGCAACCCCTGGTATGGCCAGAACACCGACGCCATCGACGTGGAATCGTGCCGCAACGGCGTGCTCGATGACTGCGTGTTCAGCGTGGGCGACGATGGGCTGTGCATTAAATCGGGCCGCGACGCCGAGGGCCGTAAGCGCGGCGTGCCTACCGAAAACTTTCTTATTCAGAACTGCAAAGTGTACAGCGCCCACGGCGGCTTCGTGATTGGCTCCGAAATGTCGGGCGGCGTGCGCAACATGATAGTGCGCAACTGCACCTTCCAGGGCACCGACGTAGGGCTGCGCTTCAAAACGGCGCGGGGCCGCGGCGGCATGGTCGAAAACATCTGGGTTGATGGCATTACCATGACCGATATTGCCGGGCAGGCCATTCTATTCGATATGTACTATATGGCCAAGGACCCGGTGCCGCAGACCGGCGAGTCGGTGGCGCCGCCCGTCATCGCGTCCCAGCCCCTGAACGAGGGCACGCCGCAGTTCCAGCACTTCTACATCAAAAACGTAACCTGCAAAGGGGCCGAAACCGCGATTCTGGTACGCGGCCTGCCCGAGATGGCCATTAAGGATATTAACCTCGAAAACATTGTGATTGAGGCTACTAAAGGGCTGGTTTGCCAGGAAGCCGAAAACATCCGCCTCAAAAACGTGACGCTGCTCACGGCCAATACCCAGCCGGTAATGGAAGTGCAGAACAGCAAGAACATCAGCCTCGACGGCATTAAGTACCCCAGCGGGGCCAACCTGCTGCTGCGCGTGAGCGGCGACCGCAGCCAGGACATTCGCCTCACCAACACCAACACCAAGCTCGCCAAAAAAGACCTGGAGCTGGGCGATAAGGTAGGTAAAAAGGTGGTGCAGGTGGCGGCGAAGTAAGCTTTGTTTTGCCAACGGGGCGCCTCATCCCCCGGCCCCCATTGTTACGAAACCCAAAATTCCCTCATGACCTCTTCCGCTCGTCTTCTCCTTAGTGCTGCGCTGGCCCTGCCGCTGCTGGCTCCGGCCCAGAATGCCCCGGCCGCCATGTCGCAGCGCATGGCCGATGCCTTCATTGCCCAGCACCCCGACTCTATCGTTATCGGCAACCGCAAAACCGCGCGCTGGGACTACGAGCAGGGCCTCATGCTGCGGGCGCTGGAGCGCGTGTGGGAGCGCACCGGCGACGCCCGGTATTTTACCTATATTCAAAAAGACCTCGACCAGTTTGTGCAGAAGGATGGCAGCATCCGCACGTATAAGGCCGATGAATACCAGCTCGATAACCTTGCCACCGGCCCGGCGCTGCTGCTGCTGAGCCAGCTGTCGGTGCCCGGCAATGAGAAGTACCGGCTGGCGGCCGCCACCCTGCGCAAGCAGCTGGCCAGCCAGCCGCGCACCAAGGAAGGGGGTTTCTGGCACAAAAAAACCTATCCCAACCAGATGTGGCTCGATGGCCTGTACATGGCTGAGCCGTTCTACGCCGAGTACAGCGCACTAACCGGCGATGCGGCCGGCCTCGACGACGTAGCCAAGCAGTTTGCGCTCATCGAAAAGCACCTTGTGGACCCCAAAACCGGCCTGCTTTACCACGGCTACGACGAAAGCCGCGAGCAGCAATGGGCCAATAAAGCCACCGGCCAGTCGCCCAATGCCTGGGACCGCGCCATTGGCTGGTATGCCATGGCGCTGGTCGAAACCCTTGACTATCTGCCGGCCGGCAATGCCAACCGTGCAGCCCTCATCAAAGACTTGCAGCGCCTGGCCCCGGTACTGGCCAAGTACCAGGATGCCAAAACCGGTACCTGGAGCCTGGTAATGGGCCACGAAAGTGAGAAAGGCAACTACGCCGAAGCCTCGGGCAGCAGCATGTTTGTGTACGCGCTGGCAAAAGGTGTGCGCCTGGGCTACCTCGATAAAAAATACGCCGCCGTGGCCCGTAAAGGCTACGAAGGCATTCTGAAGACCTTCGTAGCTACCGAAAACGGCGCGCTGGCCCTCAACGGCACAGTGAGCGTGGGCGGCCTGGGCGGCAAGCCCTACCGCGACGGCTCCTTTCAGTACTACCTGAGCGAGCCGCTGCGCAAAAACGATTTGAAGGGCGTAGGGCCGTTCATCCTGGCCAGCACCGAGATGGAGATTGCCCAGGAAAACGCCGTGGGCCAGGGCAAAACCGTGGGCCTCGACTACTACTTCAACCACGAGCTGCGCAAAAATGCCTTCACCGGCCAGCCCGAGCAGTGGCACTACACCTGGGAAGAGCGCACGCACGGCGGCTTCTGGCTGTGGGGCAACGAGCTGCGCGAGCTGGGAGCCAAAACGGTAGCCGTACCCGCCGCGCCCACCGCCGCCAGCCTCAAGGCGCTGAACGTGTACGTAATAGTGGACCCCGACACCAAAAAGGAAACCCCGCAGCCCCACTACATCTCGGCCGCCGACAGCAAGGTCGTGACCGACTGGGTGCGTGCCGGGGGCACGCTGGTGCTACTGGCCAACGACACGGCCAACTGCGAAATCCGGCACTTTAATGAGCTGGCCCGCAACTTCGGCGTGCAGTTTACCGACCAGAGCGTGAACATGGTGCAGGGCAGCCAGTTTGAGCAGGGCCGAGTGGACTTGACGAGCGGCGCGGCCGTTTTTAAGCAGGCTAAAATTGGGTATATTAAGGAGTTGGCAGTACTGGCGCTGCAAGCGCCGGCCCAGCCGCTGGTAACCAACAACGGCAAGGTTATCATGGCCACGGCGCAGCTGGGCAAAGGCCGCGTGTTTGCGCTCGGCGACCCGTGGCTGTACAACGAATACACCGACGGCCGCAAGATTCCGGCTTCGTTCGAGAACTTTCAGGCCGGCAAAGACCTGGGCCGCTGGCTGCTGAAGTAGTGAGCAGGTAGTAGTGAGCAGCGTGCAGTTGATAGTGAACAGTGAATATAATGACTCGTGATAACATCCTACGGAGCAGCAGCGGGCAGCTCGTGAGCGGTAGTAGCTCACCAGTTGGGTGAGCAAGGCAGTTGACCTTCGCTTGGTCTGACGTTCTTTTGCCAGCTGTTCACTGCTCACTACTACCTGCTCACTGCCTTTCTTATGCTTCTTATCCGCCACGGCCAGCCTGGGCACGAAAAACCTGGCATCGTTCTCGACGGCCAGCACTACGACGTTAGCGACTTCGCCGAAGACTACGATGAGCGCTTCTTTGCTACCGATGGCTTGCGCCGCCTGGCCGCTTTCGTGGATGTGCAGCGTGAGCTGCTGCTGCCCGTACCGGCAACCCAGCGGCTGGGCCCGCCGGTAGCGCGGCCATCCAAGATTGTGTGCGCCGGCCTCAACTACACCGACCACGCCCAGGAAATGGGCCTGCCGCTGCCGACCGAGCCCGTTATCTTTCTAAAAGCCCCTTCGGCGCTGACCGGCCCCAACGATGCGATAATTTTGCCCAAAAACTCGGTTAAGACCGACTGGGAAGTTGAGCTGGCAGTCGTTATCCGCAAGCGGGCGGCCTACGTAGATGAGGCCGATGCGCTAAACTACGTGGCGGGCTACGCGCTGCTCAACGATGTATCGGAGCGCGCCTATCAGCTGGAGCGCGGCGGCACCTGGGACAAAGGCAAGGGCTGCGACACCTTCGCGCCGCTGGGCCCCTGGCTGGTTACACCCGATGAGCTGGCCGACCCCGCCAACCTGCGCCTCTGGCTGAAGGTAAACGGCGAAACCTACCAGAGCGGCAGCACAGCCAACCTCATCTTTGGGGTGCCCTACCTCATCAGCTACATCAGCCAGTTTATGACGCTGCTGCCCGGCGATATTGTTTCGACGGGCACGCCCGCCGGCGTGGGTAGCGGTCGCAAGCCGCCCCGCTTTCTGGCCCCTGGTGATGTAGTCGAGCTGGGGATTACGGGCTTGGGCGTGGCCCGCCAGACCGTTCGCTCTTTTTGACTTGTCGGCTCCCACGTCGGTTTTATCTTGCGTGGCCTATCCTTTATACTGACTGCTATGATTACACCTATCGCACTGCCTCAGCGCCCGGCGCTACCCCTCGTCCAGCATTCCATTTCCCACCTATTTTCTTTTTCCCATGAGGTTACTCATACTTCTGTGGCTGTTCGCAGCCAGCTCGGCTACGGCCCTGGCCCAATCGCGGCAGGTGGTGGTATCGGCTGATGGCACCGGTAACTACCGCACTATTCAGGCCGCCCTCGATGCCGTTCCCAAGGGCAACCATACGCCCTTTACCATTTTTGTGCGGCGCGGCACTTACCATGAAAAGCTGACGCTCAACAAGAAGCAAGACTTTGTGAAACTGCTCGGCGAGGGCTCGGACCCTGCCGCCGTTGTGCTCACATTTGACGACTTTAAGGGCCGCCTCGTCAACGGCGACACGCTCAGCACTTCCAATTCGGCCACGCTGCGCGTGTACGCTACTGATTTTGCGGCCGAGAACCTGACTATTCAAAATACGGCCGGCGCAAGCTCGCAGGCGGTAGCGGCCTGGGTTTATGGCGACCGGGCGCAGTTTAAGAACTGCCGCTTCCTGGGTTTCCGCGATACGCTGTACCCGTATGGCTACGGCAGCCGGCAATTATACAAAAATTGCTATATTGAGGGCAGCACCGATGCTATCCTGGGTTCGGCCACGGCCTTGTTTGAAGACTGCACCGTGTTCTGCAAGCCCGGCGGCATTTGCCTGATGGCGCCCTCTACCCCCGATACCGTGCGTTATGGGTTTGTGTTGCAGCGCTGCCATATTACGGGCGATGCGGCGGCCAGCGCCTATTTCCTGGCTCGCCCCTGGAAGCCTTTTGCCAAAACCGTGCTGCTCAACTGCGTGCTCGATGCGGTGGTGAACCCCCGCGGCTGGGACCATTGGGGCAAGGAAAGCAACAAGCAGGATACTTTTTTTGCCGAGTTTAAGTCAACCGGCCCCGGGGCTACGCCCAAGCTGCGGGCGCCCTGGGGCCGCCAGCTCACCCCCGAACAGGCCAGCTTCTACACCCGCGAGCGGGTGCTGCGCGGCTGGCAGCCCGAGCAGGCCGTTAATTAGCCATGCCAGCAGGTGCCCAAGTCAGCTGGGTAACAGCTTTCTTTTTATAGTATACCCCCGGCCCGGCGGCTGTTTCAGCTCTGCTGCGCTTAGCCATTTTTGCGTTTTATGCTCTCTTTCCGCCCTTTGCTGACGTGTGGCCTGCTGGCCAGCGCTACCTGCCTGCACGCCCAAAGCCGCCGCCTGGTGGTAGCGGCCGATGGCAGCGGCGATTACCGGACCGTACAGGCCGCCTTCGACGCCGTACCCGATGCCAACCCAACGTGGCTTACCATCGTGGTAAAGCCGGGCACCTATAAGGAAAAGCTGACCCTTGCCAAGGGCAAAAACCACGTGCGTCTGGTGGGCGAAGACGCCGCCCGTACCATCCTTACCTTCGACGACTACAACCAGCGCATCGACCCGGCCACTGGCAAAAATATCGGCACGTCGGGCTCCGGCAGCATTCACCTCTACGGCGACGACTTTTCGGCCGAGAATATTACGTTTGAAAACTCGGCTGGTCCGGTGGGCCAGGCCGTGGCGGTGTGGGTGAGCGGCGACCGCAGCAGCTTCCGCCACTGCCGCTTTCTGGGCTTTCAGGACACGCTTTATACCTATGGCTACGGCAGCCGGCAGTTGTATGAGGACTGCTACATTGAAGGCACCGTCGATTTTATCTTCGGCTCCAGCACAGCCTGGTTTGAGAATTGCCAGCTGGTAGGCAAAAAAGGCGGCTTCTTTACCGCCGCTTCCACCCCCGATACCACCCGCTACGGTTACGTATTTCATCATTGCCAGCTTACCGGCGATGCCCCGGCCGGCTCCTATGCGCTGGGCCGGCCCTGGCGGCCCTATGCCAAAACCGTGTACCTGGAGTGCAGCATGAGCGCCATCGTGCGCCCCGGCGGCTGGGACGAATGGGGCAAAGACAGCAACAAGCAAACTGCTTACTACGCCGAGTACAAATCCACCGGCCCGGGTGCCAACCCCAGCGCCCGCGTGCCGTGGTCGCACCAGCTCACCAAAGATGAGGCCAAAGCCTACACGCGCACCGCCGTGCTGCGTGGCTGGGAACCCAAGTGGCCTAAGTAACTCACCAGCTAGAGTGTAGCCAGCTTTTGGCAAGAACCACTACCCGGCGCCAGCGGTGACCAACCTGATAGCAGTTGCAACTTACGGAGGTTTATTTTTTACCTGATTGCTCGTTTTACGCCCTTACTCATGCTCCGTCGCCTGCTTTGGGCCGGCTGCCTGCTGCCGCTGACGCCAGCCTTTGCCCAGTCTACTACGCCTGCCGCCAGTAGCCTGGGGATGCCGCCCGCGCGCCCGGCGCCACCACCCCAGGTGCTGCTCATGCGCGTAGCGCAGGATGGCAGCGGCGACTACCGTACCATTCAGGAGGCGGTTAATGCCGTGCGTGACTTATCGCAGGTAATGGTTACTATTCAGCTTAAGCCCGGTATATACCGGGAAAAGCTGCTGATTCCCTCCCACAAGACGCACATACGGCTGGTGGGCGAAAGCGCTGTTGGTACTATTATTACCGGAGCCGACCATACCGGCGATGCGGCCGGCCACAATACCTACTCGTCGCAGACGGTGCTGGTGCAGGCCAACGACTTCACCGCCGAGAACATTACGTTTGAGAACGCGGCCGGCCCCGTGGGCCAGGCAGTGGCTTTGCACGTCGATGGTGACCGCGCCATTTTCCGCCACTGCCGCATGCTGGGCAACCAGGACACGCTTTTCCCGGCGGTGGAAAACAGCCGCCAATATTATCAGGATTGCTATATCGAGGGTACTACCGATTTTATTTTTGGCTCCGCTACCGCCGTGTTTGACCATTGCGAGATTCGCAGCAAGCGCAACTCCTACATCGCGGCGGCCGCCACCACCGAGCGGCAGGCCTACGGCTTTGTGTTTATGGACTGCCGTCTCACCGCCGATACGGCCGCGCATAAAGTGTTTCTGGGCCGGCCCTGGCGGCCCCACTCGCGCACCGTGTACCTGCGCTGCGAGCTGGGCGCGCACATTCTGCCCGGCGGCTGGGATAACTGGCGCGACCCGGCCAACGAGCAGACGGCCTACTACGCCGAGTACCAGTCTACCGGCCCCGGCGCCAATCCTGGCGCCCGCGTTAAGTGGGCCCATCAGCTCACGGCCAAGGAAGCCAAAACATATTCATTAAGCAATATATTTAACGCTCCTTCCCCCTGGCTCCCTGCCGGGCACTAGCACCAGGCCTTATTTCATAGCTGCTATTCATACAAAAAGCGTCCCCGGCTAGTAGCCGGGGACGCTTTTTGCTGCTTACGCTCCTGAGCGTAAGTGGACTAAGGAGTTAGTCTTTCACGATGCGGGCCGTGCTGCGCTGGCCGCCATCGGCGTACTCAACCAGGTAGAGACCTTTGGCGAGTGCGTCGAGGTTAACTGTAGTTTCGAGCGAGCCGGGCTGCACTGCCTGGCTGAAGATGCGGGCACCCGTAGTATTATACACCAGCACCTGCGCATCGCGGCTGGCCGCCGTGTGCGGAACCGTCAGCTGGCTCTGGGCAGGGTTAGGGTACACGCCGAGGTTGGTGTTGGCTACGGCACGGGTAGCAAGGGCCACCTGGGTGCTTTTCAGCATAACATTGCGTAGCGTGGCATAGCGGCTGGTAGCGCCGCTGCTCGAGCAGCTGAAATAGATGCGCACGGTGAGGGTTTGCCCCGCCGCAATGGTAACACCGGTAGTGCCATTGAGCGCAATGCGATAAGTATTGGTTTTATTAGGCAGAGTAGTAATCTGAGCCAGGGTAATAGGAGTGGCAAATCCGCCCGTAGTAGCGACAAAAGCCCCGGGGCCCTTGTTACCCGTCACATCAGCCGAATCGCTGGCAAAACCGCTTTTCGAGTATACTACGCCCATCGTTGTACTGCTGGAAGTGCTGATAAAGCCTGAAGTAACAATGAGGGAATCGGCCCGCAGCCCTGCGCCGCCGGCAGGGGCGGTTACGCTAAACTGGGCTGAAAAAGGACGCTTGAGGGCGCCACCCGGGCCGCCGGCCGACGTGCCCCAGCCCCCACCAGCCGCCAACGGAGCAAAGGCTTCGCCGAAAGCCGAAGAGTAAGGCTTGATAGTGGTGGCGGTGGTTGCGCCCGATAACGTTACTGTGTTGGCACCATCGGCTACCACGAAGTGGCGAAGCGTGTGCGCATTGACGGTAGTATTAGCCGAGCGCAAAGCAGCGCTGTCGGCGCTGTTAACGGTAAGGGGCCAGTACGCGAATACGGGCGTTTGAGCCGCGGCGGTGCTGATAGTACCGGCCGCCAGGCTGCCAGTAAGCAATAGGGCAGAAAGTAATTGCTTTTTCATTAATGAAAAATTAGTGAGGGTGAATAAATTAAAGGTACTGCAAGGCAGCCACCAATA
Source organism: Hymenobacter baengnokdamensis (assembly GCF_008728635.1). Classification (NCBI taxonomy): domain Bacteria; kingdom Pseudomonadati; phylum Bacteroidota; class Cytophagia; order Cytophagales; family Hymenobacteraceae; genus Hymenobacter; species Hymenobacter baengnokdamensis. Next base: position 3,912,193 of record NZ_CP044285.1, read on the forward strand.
CGAATAATGCCTGCAATTTGCTACCAGGATGCGCTTACCTACTACCGAAAAGGGATTTTTTTTTATGCAAACGTTGCCGGCAACGTTTGTTAAACCCACCTGTTTTTTGCTTCGATTAGTGATTTCTAGACTACTACGGCCGGCCTCGATGACGACTCGCGCACTACCATTGTAGTGGGAATGGTAAGCGTGGCGGGCGGCGCGGCGCGGTGCTTCTGCTCAATCAGGTCGAGCAGGCGGCCCACGGCTTCCTGCCCGATTTCTTTGGCCGGCTGCTCTACTGTGCTCATTGAAGGGGAGAGCATATCGGCCACGGTGAGGTTGGTGAAGCCGATAAGTGATATGTCATCGGGAATGCCGATGCGGCGCTGGCGCAGCGCGGCCAGGCAACCCACGGCCAGGCGGTCGCTGGCCGTAAAGAAGGCATCGGGCCGGGGTTGCAGGGCCAGCAGCTCATCTACGAGCGGGCCTACCTCATCGGGGCCAAAAGTGCCGAAGCGCACCAGGGTTTCGTCGTAGGGTACCCCGTATTTTTCCAGCGCGGCCCGGTAGCCCGCCAGGCGCTCCTGGGTGATATTGAGCCAGGGCTGAATGGTGAGGTGGGCAATGCGCCGACGGCCCGACTGCAGCAGGTGCTCGGTAGCGGCAAAGGCCCCGCCAAAGTTGTCGGCCACCACGCGGGGCGTATCCAGCGCCGCCGACACGCGGTCGAACTGCACGATGGGCGTGCCCTGCTGCTGCAATTCCTGCAGGTGCGATACGTCGTTGGTTTCGCTGCTCAGCGAAATCAGCAGGCCATCGACCCGGCGGGCCAGCGCCTGGCGCAAATTGGCCACTTCCCGGTCGTAGGCCTCGTGCGTCTGGAAGATGAGCACGTCGTAGCCCCGCTGGTTTGCTACCTCTTCAATCCCATTAATAGCCTGCGAAAAGTAATAATTCGCAATCTGGGGCACTATCACACCGATGGCCTTGCTGCTGCTGCCTTTCAGGCTCAGGGCAATGGGGTTGGGGCGATAATGCAGGCGGGCAGCGCACTCCATCACGAGCCGCTTGGTTTCGGGATTGATTTCGTAGCTGTCGCGCAACGCCCGCGACACCGTCGATACAGAGATGTTGAGTTCCCGGGCAATATCTTTGAGAGTAGCGGCTTCCAAACTGATTCTAATTAAAATGCAATTACCAACGCCTGAAAAGCAGGTGGTTTTCGCGGCTAAAGATAAAGGTTAAATGAAGGTTTTCGAGCTATTGGGCTTGTGAACCGGGCCAGCCGCCGCCGCGTGGAAACGTTGCCGATAACGATTGCGCAAATAAAAACGGTCCCCAGTAGCCAGTGCGTTCGCTTTAGGCGCTAAACTTCGACACTGCAAACTGCCCTGGGGTTGCAGCAGCAGGCATTTTCTTCTTCTTAAAATTAAACCCGCTCGCTTTATTATGAGCCTTTCCTCCCGTTTCAGCCTGTCTGGCAAGCGTGCCCTCGTTACGGGCTCCGACCGGGGCATTGGCCAGGCAATTGCCATTGGCCTGGCCGAGGCCGGGGCCGACATCATCGCCGTTTCCATGCACATGCCCGAAGGCGGCGAAACCGAGCAGGCGGTACGGGCCCTGGGCCGCGAGTTTAAGGGCTACCAGGCCGACTTCGGGCACCTCGACCAGCTGCAGGGGTTTATCCGGCAGGTGCAGGCCGATTTTCCGGTCATTGATATCCTGTTTAATAACGCCGGCATTATCCGCCGCGCTCCGGCCGCCGAGCACTCCGACGAAGACTGGGATGCCGTGCTCAGCATCAACCTCGACGCGCCGTTCCGCCTGGCCCGCGCCATTGGCGGCCAAATGGTGAAGCAGGGCTCGGGCAAGATTGTCTTTACGGCCTCGCTGCTCACTTTTCAGGGCGGCATTAATGTGCCGGGCTACGCGGCCAGCAAAGGCGGTGTGGGCAGCCTGGTGAAGGCCCTGGCCAACGAGTGGGCGGGCAAAGGCGTGAATGTGAACGCCATTGCTCCGGGCTACGTGGCCACCGACAATACGGCCGCCCTGCGCCAGGATGCTGAGCGCTCGGCCGCCATTCTGGAGCGGATTCCGGCCGGCCGCTGGGCCGTTCCCGCCGACTATCAGGGCCCAGCCGTGTTTCTGGCCTCGGCCGCCAGCGATTACGTGCACGGCACTATCCTCACCGTCGATGGCGGCTGGATGGGACGCTAGATTTTAATGGTTAATTTTTTACTGGTCAGTGTCGTCTGGTCTGCATGCGCCACAACTGACTAAAAATTACCCATTAACCATTAAAAAATTACCCATTAAAAATGACTTCCCGCTTTGCTATCGGCCCGCGCGAAACGGCCAGCCTGAATACAGCCGGCTTGCGCGAGCACTTTTTGATTGAAACCATCTTCACCCCTGGCGAAGTAGTGCTGACGTACACGCACTACGACCGCATGATTGTGGGCGGCGCGCAGCCCGCGGCTGATGCCTCGCTGCCCCTGCCCTGCCCGGCCAGCCTCAAGGCTCGGTACTTTCTGGAGCGCCGCGAGTTGGGGGCCCTCAACGTGGGCGGCGCGGGCCGCATCATCGTAGATGGCACCGCCTACGACCTAAATAATCAGGATTGCCTATATGTGGGCAAAGGCAGCCAGTCGGTCGTCTTCCATAGTGTAGACGCGGCCAATCCGGCCAAGTTTTACCTGCTGTCGGCCCCGGCGCACCAGGCGTATCCAACCACCCGCCGCACCCAGGCCGAGGCTACGCCCGTGGAGATGGGCGCCCGCGAAACGGCCAACGAGCGCACTATCTACAAGTACATCTATACCGAAGGCATCGCCAGCTGCCAGCTCGTGATGGGCCTGACCCAGCTCAGGCCCGGCTCGGTGTGGAACACCATGCCCAGCCACGTGCACGACCGGCGCATGGAAGCCTACCTCTACTTCAACCTGCCCCAGGGCCAGCGGGTGCTGCACCTGCTGGGTGAGCCCCAGGAAACCCGCCCGCTGTGGGTGAGCAACGAGCAGGCTATTCTGTCGCCGCCGTGGTCTATCCACACCGGCTGCGGCAGCACGGCCTATGCTTTTATCTGGGGCATGGCCGGCGAAAACCTCGAATACACCGACATGGACCCTGTAGCCCTGCAGGACCTCCGCTAAATTTTTATTTTTTTCAATTTCCCACCCCCTGTTTTTGGCTGCTTCTTTTATGAAAAAACATCTTCTAATGCTTTGGCTGGTGCTTTGCGGCAGTATTGGCCTGGCCTTCGCCCAATCGCGCCAGGTAAGTGGCGTAGTTAAGGGCTCGGACGGCGAAACGCTGCCGGGCGTAACCGTAGTGCTGAAAGGCACTACTATTGGCGCTTCGACCGGCGCCGACGGCAGCTTTTCATTGAGCGTTCCGACCGATAGCAAATCGGCTACGCTCCGCTTCAGCTTCATTGGCTACGTGAGCCAGGAGGTAGCCGTTGGCGATAAAACTACTTTTAACGTTACCCTGACTTCCGATACGCAATCGCTCGACGATGTAGTGGTTATCGGCTACCAGGCCGTGCAGCGCCGCGATGTAACCGGAGCTGTATCATCGGTTAATGCCCAGCAGATAAAGGATATACCGGTAAACTCGGCAGCGGAGGCCCTCCAGGGCCGCCTGGCCGGGGTACAGCTGAATGCCTCGGACGGCACCCCCGGCAACCAGGGCTTCCAGGTGCGGGTGCGGGGGGGTAACTCCATCACCCAGGATAACACGCCGCTTTACGTGGTAGATGGTATTCAGGTAGAGAATGCGCTGGGCGTTATTGCCCCCCAAGACATAGCCTCGGTAGACGTGCTGAAGGATGCTTCGGCCACAGCCATCTACGGCGCCCGCGGTGCCAACGGCGTGGTTATCATCACCACTAAAGGCGGCAAGGAAGGCCGCACCACGGTAACCTACAGCGGCTTCACCGGCATTCGCAAGATTACCAAGATGCTGCCGGTGCTTAACCCGACCGACTACGTCAACTATCAGTATGAGCGGGCCAGCCAGATTGGTACCTCAACCGGGGGCCTCTCCACGTTTAAGAGCTATTTCGGTACTACCGACTACAACAGCGCCCGCCTCGACAGCGCCCGCAACGCGCCATTCCTGGATTGGCAGAAGCAGGTATTTGGCCGTAATGCCATGCAGCAGACGCACAACGTGTCGATTTCGGGCGGCAATAAAGGCACGACTTACTCGCTGAGCCTCACCAAAAACAACGAGGATGGCATTCAGCTGGGCAGCAGCTACAACCGCTACCTGATGAACTTCCGGATGGACAATAAGGTGAGCGATAAGTTCCGCTTCGGCTTCAACACGCGCTTCAACAGCCAGGAGTCGCTGGGGGCGGGCACCGGCGCGGCCGTGGGCACTGCTACCAACGGCCAGGCCGTACCAACCGGCTCGAATACTACCTCGCGCCTGCGCAATACCATTCAGTACGTGCCGCTGGCGGTGCCCGCCACCAGCCACAGCACAGCCCTGGACCCCAACGTCTTCGACGCCGACTTCTTCAACAACTCCAGCCTGGTGAACCCGGTACTAGCCATCAATGACGAGTACCGCTCGGACAAGCGTCGGACCCTGAACCTGGCGGCTAACGCGGCCCTCAATATCACGAAGGACCTGGTGCTGCGCTCGACGGCTGGTATCGACATCACTGACTTCAATACGAGCACCTTTAACGGCCGCAACTCGCCCACTATCCGCCAGGTATCGGGTGGTTATAACAACCTGCCTTTTGCTACCATCACCACAGCTACCCAAACGAGCCTTAACAACTCGAACGTACTGGACTATACCTTCCGGCACGAGAAGCACACCCTGAACCTGCTGGCAGGTGAAGAAATTTATCAGCAGCAGACGCGCCAGCAATACATTCAAACCAATTACCTGCCCATCGATATTACGGCCCAGCGGGCGCTGGCCAACATCAACCAGGGCGTGCTGCCAGCCGGTACCACCTCGCAGCCGGTACTGCCTACTACCAGCATTCCCAACGACTACACGCTGCTGTCGTTTTTTGGCCGGGCCAACTACTCGTACGACGACAAGTACCTGCTTACGCTAACCGGCCGCCAGGACGGTTCCTCTAAGTTCCTGGGCTTCAACAACCAGCACCGCTTTTTCCCGGCTGCTTCGGCTGCGTGGCGCATCTCGAAAGAGAACTTTATGCAGGATGTGAAGCCCGTATCGGACCTCAAGCTGCGCCTGAGCTATGGCCAGGCCGGCAACAACCGTATAAATGACTTCCTGTATTCGCAGCTCTTCCAGGCGGGCAGCGCGGTATACTACCTCAACCACCAGCAGGTGCTGGGCTCAACCGCTACTGGCCTGGCCAACCCCAACCTGCAATGGGAAGTAACTACCTCGCGCGATGCGGGTATCGACCTGGCGATGTTTAACAACCGCGTGCAGTTTACGACTGACGTCTACTACAACACCACCGACGACCTGCTGGTAAACCGCCCGGTGCCCGCCTTCCTCGGCTACACGAGCCAGCTCCAGAATATTGGGCGTACCTCCAACCGGGGCCTGGAGTTTCAGGTGAGCGGCACGGTAATCCAGACCCAAAACTTTACCTGGTCGGCCACGGCCAATGCCTCGCTCAACCGCAACCGCATCGAAGACCTGGGCCCTAACCTCAACGAGTTCTACCTGTCGTCGGGCTGGGCCGGGACCGCCTCTACCATCCCTACCGATTACGTAGTGCGGGTAGGCCAGCCGGTAGGCCTGATGTACGGCTTCGTGAGCGATGGCTTCTATACCACCGACGACTTCAGCGGCTACGACGCCGTAAACAAAGTGTGGAAGCTGCGCACCGACAAGCCCGTAGCCAACGACCTGAGCGTAACCGGCCTCACCTCGCTGGCCCCCGGCGTGGTAAAGCTGAAAGACCTCAACGGCGACGGCGTAGTTGACGTCAACAACGACCGCACCGTTATCGGCAATGCCAACCCCAAGGTAACCGGCGGCCTGAACCAGCAGTTCACCTATAAGAACTTCGATGCCAGCATCTTCGTGAACTTTGTATACGGCAACGACATTTACAACGCCAACAAGATAGAGTTCACTACCGCAGCTTATCCCCTCACCAACCTGCTGGGTGAGGAAGCCGGCCGCTACCGCAGCTACGACAACAACGGCGTACTGGTAACCGACCCCGCTGCCCTCAATGCCCTGAACCAGAATGCGACGGTAGCAGCTCCCAGCCGCCAGTTCTTCCTGCAATCGTCAGACATTGAGAAAGGCTCGTTCCTGCGCCTCAACAACATCACTCTGGGTTACTCCCTGTCGAAAAGCCTGATTCAGCGCGCCAAGGTGAACCAGCTGCGCTTTTACGTAACCATGAACAACCTGGCGACCCTGACGGGCTACTCGGGCTACGACCCGGAGGTGAACACCCGCCGCGCCACGCCCCTGACGCCGGGCGTCGATTACGCTGCTTATCCGCGTAGCAAGGCCTTCCTGTTCGGTGTTAACCTCTCGCTTTAATTCCCCACCCATCATGTCTATATTTTCTTCTAAATCCGGTAAGTACGGCCGGCTGGCCGCTTCGGCGCTGGTAGTAGCCGGCGCGGCGGGCCTGCTGGGCTCGTGCAAGAACTACCTCGAAATCGAGCCTATTGCGCTTAATACTACCGACGCTACGTTTAGCACCGCGGCCGGGGCTACGTCGGCCCTCATCGGCACCTACAACATGCTGGCCGGCGATGCGGGCTATGGCAACCGTATCTCTCAGTACTATCCCTATGATAGCGATGAGCTGATTGGCTCAGCCGGCCCCATCGATGGGGGCCGCCGCAGCATTGCGCGCTACAAAACGTTTTCGACCAACACCGAGATTACCAACCCCTGGAACCGCCTGTACCAGGGCGTGGAGCGGGCTAATATCTGCATCGCCAATCTGCCCCTCTCGCCTGCTTACAATGGTAGCGTAGCCGCCGACACGGCCACCATGCACCGCCTCTACGGCGAAGCCCTGGCCCTGCGCGCGCAGTTCTACCTGGAGCTGGTGCGCAACTGGGGCGACGTGCCGGCTCAGTTTTCGCCGACCGTGACGGGCCAGGACGTGAACCTGCCCAACTCAGACCGCAACGCTACCCTTAAGCGCCTGATAGACGACCTGGCCATTGCCGAAAAGATGGTGCCCTGGCGCTCGGCGGCCGGCGTTACCAATGAGCGCTTTACCAAAGGGGCTATCAAGGCCCTGCGGGCTCGCATTGCGATGCAGCGCGGCGGCTATGCCCTGCACGGCCTGGTCATGACGCGCCCCACCGACTACCTCGACTACTATAAGATAGCCCGGCAGGAATGCCTCGATATCATGAACCACCGCTCGGAGCATACGCTTAACAGCAGCTTCCTGGAAACCTTCAAGAGCATCAACGAGCTGCGCACCGAGGCAGCCAACGAGCTGATGATGACCGTAGGCATGGGTGGCTCGGGCTCGGCCAGCGACAGCAAGCTGGGGTATTACGACGGGCCCCGCCTGAGCGCGTCTCCCACCTTTGGCTCTTCGAGCGGCGCTATTACCATTGCGCCGCCCTACTTCTACGCCTTCGACTCGACCGATGTGCGCCGCGACGTTACCATCACGCTCTACACTATCAGCAATACCAACGCCTACGCCGCTACCACTCTGGCCAACGGCACCGATGGGAAGTTTCGGCGCGAATGGCGCGTGCCGGCGCTGCCCGGCACGAGCAACTACCTGGGCTACAGCTGGCCGCTGATTCGCTTCGCCGACGTGGAGCTGTTGTTTGCCGAAGCCGAAAATGAGTTGAACGGCCCCACCGCCGACGCCCAGAAGGCGCTGCTCGAAGTACGCACCCGGGCCTTTGCCGGCAATGCGGCCAAAGCTGCCGCAGGCCTCACGCTCACCAGCAAGGATGCCTTCTTTAATGCCCTGGTAAATGAGCGCTACCTCGAGTTTGGAGGCGAAGGCATTCGCAAGTATGACCTGCTACGCTGGAATCTATTCACAAGCAAGCTGGCCGATGTGAAAGCCAAGATTGCCCAGATGCAGGCCGGTACCGTGCCCTATGGCCCCAGCCAGATAACGGTAACCATACCTGCTACGATATATTTTAAACCTGTAACGGGAGGACTACAATTCGCGCGCTCCTTCTACGCAGCCGCCCCGGCAACGGCTCCGGCCGGTACCACTAGCGCCAGCTGGGGGGCTTCTATCACGACTTCCTACGTGGCCAACACACAACCCAGCGGCAGCAGCTACATGGGCTCGCCCAGCACCGGCACCGGCCTGGCGGCTGAGTACGTGCCCAGCGCTGGCAAAGAGCTGCTGCCCATTCCACAATCGACTATCGATGTGGACCCGGCGCTTACTCAAAACTCGGGCTACTAATCACCTCCTACCGGGCAGTGAGCTTAGGCTCGCTGCCCGGCAAGTGCTTTTTCACCATGAAGGCCGTCGCTCTTTTCCTGGGTATGAGTATGGGGTGGGCAACTACCGCCCTGGCCGGTCATAGGCCAGCCGGGCCGGCTTATCGTGAGCCGACCGATACTACTGCCGACAAGATGCTGGCCTTTCAGCGTAGCGTGGGGGGCTGGCCCAAAGCGGTGGATAATGCCAAAGTAGACTACCGCCACCGCATGAGCACGGCCGACCTCCAGGCAGCCCGCCGCGATGACGGCCGCGACGATGCGACCATCGACAACAACGCCACCACCCGCGAAATCAACTACCTCGTCGGGGCTTTTCAGCAAACCGGCAATCCGGCTTATCGGGAAGCGGCTGAACGAGGTATTCGCTACCTGCTGAAGATGCAGCAGCCCAGCGGAGGTTTCCCGCAGTATTTTCCCGACGACAGGCTTTACCGCGCCCAGATTACCTACAACGACAACGCGATGGTAAATGCGCTGCGGGTGCTGCAGGCAGTAGCCGAAAAGAAAGGTGCCTTTGCGCTAATCGACCCCACCCTGGTAGCGCCGGCGCAGCGGGCGGTAAGCCTCGGCGTGCAGTGTATAGTAAAAACTCAATATGTGCGCCGGGGCCAGCCCACGGTGTGGTGCGCCCAGCACGACCGCCTGACGCTGCTGCCCTGCCAGGCGCGGGCCTTTGAGCTGGCTTCGCTCAGCGGCTCCGAGTCGGTGGGCATTACCGAGTTTCTGATGAGCCTCGACCAGCCTACGCCCGAGGTACGCCGCGCTGTGACCGCTGCCATTGCCTGGTTTGAGGCTTCGAAGCTGGAGAATATGACGATAAAAGACGTTGCCGACCCCCGGGAGCCCAAAGGCCGCGACCGGGTGATGGTTTCCGAGCCTGGTAGTACCATCTGGGCCCGCTTTTATGACCTGGCTACCAACCAGCCTATTTACGTGGGCCGCGACAGCAGAAAGCATGCGCAGCTGGCCGATATCGAAGTGGAGCGCCGCACCGGCTACGGCTATGCCGGCACCTGGCCCGAAAAGCTGCTCACCCGCGAATACCCCAAGTGGCAGCAGAAATGGGGATATACTGCTCCTGCTGCCACCAACTAATTTGACTAATAATCTACTTACCTATATGTTATCTCTTTCGCAAGAGCTAGTGCGGGCCGGAGCCGCCAGCCCGGCCGTGGCGCTGCCCGCTGCTGCTTTATTCGACCTGCCCGAAAAAGTGCTGCAATTTGGCACCGGGGTGTTGCTGCGCGGCCTGCCCGACTTTCTGATTGACCAGGCCAACCGCCAGGGTATTTTTAATGGGCGCGTGGTAGTGGTCAAAAGCACGGATGGCGGCGACGCCACCGCTTTTGCCCGCCAGGATGGCCTGTACACGGTGTGCGTGCGCGGCGTGGAAGACGGCCAGCCCGTGAGCCAGGACGTAGTGTGCGCCAGTATCAGCCGGGTGCTTTCGGCCAAAAGCCAGTGGGCCGAAATCCTCGAGTTTGCCCGCAACCCCGACCTGCAGCTTGTGCTTTCCAATACCACCGAAGTAGGCATTGTGCTCGACGAAGACGACGACGTGCGGGCCGCGCCGCCACGCTCGTTTCCGGGCAAGCTATTGGCCGTGCTGCTGGCCCGCTACGAGGCTTTTGCCGGCGCCGGCGATAAGGGACTCGTCATTGTACCCACCGAGCTAATACCCGAAAACGGCACCAGGCTGCATGACATCCTGCGCGAGCTGGCCGAGCAGCAGGTGCCCGACAGCGGCTTTCTGCACTGGCTCGAAACGGCCAATACTGTTTGTAACTCGCTGGTCGACCGCATAGTACCGGGCAAGCCCGATGCAGCGGCCTACGCTACCCTAACGCAGGAGCTGGGCTACGAGGACGAGCTGCTTATTATGTCGGAAGTCTACCGCCTGTGGGCCATAGAAGGCGGCGAGCGGGTAAAAAGCGTGCTGAGCTTTCAGCAAGTAGATGCCGGCATTATTGTGCAGCCCGACATCAACCAGTTTAAGGAGCTGAAGCTGCGCCTGCTCAACGGTACGCATTCGCTGGCGTGCGGGCTGGCGCTGCTGGCGGGTGTGCCCACCGTGCGCGAGGCAATGGAGGACGACTACCTGCTCACCTATATCCGCAACCTGATGCTGGCCGATTTGCTGCCCGGCATCCCCTACCCTATCGATGAGAAAACAGGCCAGCGCTTTGGCATGCAGGTGCTCGACCGCTTCCGCAACCCGGCCGTAGAGCACCGCTGGCTGGCCATTACGCTCAACTACTCGGCCAAGCTACGGATGCGCGTTATCCCCGATTTGCTGCACTACTACGAGCGGCTTAAAGCCGTGCCGCAGTACGTGGCGCTGGGTTTTGCAGCCTACCTGCTCTTTATGCGCAGCACCCGCCAGGATGGCAAGGTCTGGTACGGCGAAACACAGGGCCACGAATACCCGATTCAGGATGAGCAGGCCAGCTATTTTGCCGACCTCTGGCAGCGCCTCCCGGCGGCCGAAGTAGCGCAGACGGTGCTCAGTAACGCCGGCTTATGGGACAGCGACCTGACTCTGCTGCCCGGCTTCGCAGCAGCCGTAACCGAGTACCTGCGGCAATTGCAGCAGCAAGGTGCAGCGGCTACTCTGGCCGCTAAATTGAATAAATCGCAGCGCGCAGCTGTTTAAGGATGGCTGGTTGAGAGCTCCCCGGCCCTTTCGACGGCCGGAATGACCACCTAACAGATAGTAAGCAGATAGTTATGAAACATTTAGTTGCGAAGATTCACCCCGCCGACAACGTGCTCGTCGCCCTCACCGACCTGCCCATTGGCACGCCCGTAACCTGGGACGGGGAAACCGTGACCACTACCGAGAAGATACCGGCCAAGCATAAGCTGGCGCTGCAAAACCTGGCCGCCGGCGACCCCGTGCACATGTACGGCGTGCTGGTAGGCAAAATGGCCTCGCCCGTGGGCCGGGGCGGCCTGCTCACCACGGCCAATATCAGGCACGCTACCGACTCGTTTCAGGAAGGCCAGCATCGCCAGAGCTGGGCGCAGCCCGACGTAAGTAAGTTTACGGAGCGCACCTTTCTGGGCTACCACCGGCCCGATGGCCGCGTGGGCACGGCCAACTACTGGCTGGTTATTCCGCTGGTTTTTTGCGAAAACAGAAATATTCAGGTTTTAGAAGAAGCTTTGGTAAACGACCTCGGCTACGCCCGCCGCAAGAGCTACCAGCCCCAGACCCAGGCGCTGCTTGAGCTGATGCAGGCTGGCAAGTCGGTAGAAGAGATTCTGGCCACCGACCTGCACTCGGCCGAGGTGAATCAGCAGAAAGTGAAGCCCTTCCCGAACGTGGACGGCATCCGCTTTCTGAGCCACGAAGGCGGCTGTGGCGGCATTCGCCAGGATGCCCAGACGCTCTGTGGCCTGCTGGCCGGCTACATCACCCACCCCAACGTGGCCGGGGCTACGGTGCTCAGCCTGGGCTGCCAGAATGCGCAGGTGAGTATGCTGCAGGACGAAATCAACAAGCGCGACCCGCACTTTGCCAAGCCGCTGTTCATTCTGGAGCAGCAGAAAATCGGCACCGAGGAAGCCTTGGTGAGCACGGCCCTGCGCCAGACCTTCGCCGGCCTCATGCAGGCCAACCAGCAGCAGCGCCAGCCCGCGCCGCTCAGCAAGCTGACTATCGGCCTGGAATGCGGCGGCTCGGACGGCTTCTCGGGCATCTCGGCCAACCCGGCCGTAGGCCACGTTTCTGACCTGCTGGTGGCGCTCGGCGGCTCGGTTATTCTGGCCGAGTTTCCGGAACTGTGCGGCGTGGAGCAAGAAATTGTGAACCGCTCGGTTGACCACGACACGGCCCAGCGCTTTACCTCACTGATGAAAGCCTACGGCGAAAGCGCCGTAGCCGTGGGCTCGGGCTTCGACATGAACCCCTCGCCCGGCAACATCCGCGACGGCCTCATTACCGACGCCATGAAATCGGCCGGCGCGGCCCGCAAGGGCGGCTCGTCGCCGGTAGTGGCCGTGCTCGACTACCCCGAGCTGGTAACCAAGCCCGGCCTGAACCTGCTCTGCACGCCCGGCAACGACGTGGAAAGCACCACGGCCGAAGTCGGCTCGGGCGCCAACGTGGTGCTTTTCACCACCGGCCTGGGCACGCCCACCGGCAACCCCATTGCGCCGGTCGTCAAAATCAGCTCTAATACCAAGCTGGCCGAGCGCATGCCCGATATCATCGACCTGAACACCGGCACCGTTATCGACGGTGAGGAAACCATTGAGCAGGCCGGCGAGCGCATTCTCGACTACGTGATTCAGGTAGCCAGCGGCCTGGAAGTGAGCGCCGTGCGCCACGGCCAGACCGACTTTATTCCGTGGAAGCGCGGGGTGTCTTTGTAGGTGACAGGTGCAGCCACTCTATTGAAGAACGTCATGCAGAGCGCAGCGAAGCATGGCATTCTTCAATATGAATTTTCATTGATAATTGCTCACTATTAATTGATAGCTGAATTATGAAGCCCTTCCTTTCCGACGACTTTCTGCTCCAGACCGAAACGGCCCGCACGCTTTACCACCAGCACGCCGCGCCGCAGCCTATTATTGACTACCACTGCCACCTGCCGCCCGACCAGATTGCCCAAAACCGGCAGTTTGAGAATATCACCCAAATCTGGCTCTACGGCGACCACTACAAGTGGCGGGCAATGCGCGCCAACGGCGTGAACGAGCGCTACGTGACGGGCGACGCCTCGGACTGGGAGAAATTTGAGAAATGGGCCGAAACGGTGCCCTATACCGTGCGCAACCCCTTGTACCACTGGACGCACCTGGAGCTGCGCCGCTATTTTGGTATCACGGAGCTGCTGAATAAGGATAGTGCCCGGCGCATATATGACCAGTGCAATACCCTGCTCCAGACGCCCGAGTACTCGGTGCAGGGCCTGTTGCGCAGGATGAAGGTCGAAACGGTGTGCACCACCGACGACCCGGCCGACTCGCTGGAGTTTCACCAGGCGCTGGCCGGCCAGGGCTTTGGCACGCGCATGCTGCCCACCTTCCGCCCCGACAAGGCCATGACGCCTGAGGCGGCCGACTACCGTCAGTACCTGGCCAGGCTGGGCGCAGCGGCCGGCGTAGCAATCAATACCTACGCCGACCTGCAAGCTGCCCTGCGCCAGCGCCACGATTTCTTCGCAACCCTGGGCGGCCGGCTGTCCGACCACGGCCTGGAGCAAATATATGCCGCCGACTATACTGCAGAAGAAGTAGCCGCCATTTTCACCAAAGCCCGCGCCGGGCAGCCGCTCAGCGCCCCGGAGATTGAGCAGTTTAAATCGGCCATGCTGATTTTCCTGGCCGAGCTGGACTGGGAGAAAGGCTGGACGCAACAGTTTCACCTTGGCGCGCTGCGCAACAACAACACGCGGGCACTGCGCCAACTCGGGCCCGACACGGGCTGGGACTCGATTGGGGACTTTTCGCAGGGCCGCGCCCTGTCGCGCTTCCTCGACCGGCTCGACAACCAGGATAAGCTCACCAAGACGATTATCTACAACCTGAACCCGGCCGATAACGACCTGATGGCCACCATGATTGGCAACTTTCAGGATGGCTCCGTGGCCGGCAAGATTCAGTTTGGCTCGGGCTGGTGGTTTCTCGACCAGAAGGATGGCATGGAAAAGCAGCTCAATGCGCTCAGCAACATGGGTTTACTAAGTCAGTTTGTGGGTATGCTCACCGACTCGCGCAGCTTCCTGTCGTTTCCGCGCCACGAGTACTTCCGCCGCATTCTGTGCAACCTCATCGGCCGCGATGTGGAGAACGGCGAACTGCCGGCCGACGAGCTGCCCTGGCTGGGCCAGCTGGTCGAAAATATCAGCTACCATAATGCCAGCAAGTATTTCGGCTTTGAAAAAACGGCGCAGCCCGCAGGGGCAACGGAGTTGGTAGCGGGCTAAGCGCTGCTTTCGGCTGGTAACAGGCTTATTTGTCACTGGCAACGCTACCGGAAACGTTTGCATGAATAAAGATGGCGCCAGCACGCTCAGTCGGCTTTCTGGCAGCCTACCTTTCCAGTCGCACTCCCATTTTTCACCCGCAATCTGGCCATACCAACACCGGTTAAAGGCGCTTTGCCCCTTCTACATGAAACAAGTCGTAACCTTCGGCGAAGTAATGATGCGGCTCTCGCCGCCGCTGAACTACCGGCTCTCCCAGACGGCCTCCCTCGACATAACCTACGGCGGCGGCGACGCCAATGTGGCCGCCGCCCTGGCCCAGATGGGCGTACCGGCAGCCCACGTTTCGGCTTTCCCGGCCAATGAGCTGGGCTACGCGGCGGCCAGCCACCTGCGCCGCTACGGCGTCGATACCACCCATTGCCACTTCACCGAAGGCCACCGACTAGGCTTATATTTTCTGGAAGTAGGCGCGTCGTTGCGGCCCAGCCGCATCGTGTACGACCGCGCCGAGTCGGCCTTTGCGCACCTCGACCCGGCCGCTTTCAACTGGGATGAGATTCTGAAAAACGCCGGCTGGCTGCACTGGACGGGCATCACGCCCGCCATCTCGGCCGCCGCGGCGCAGGCTACTGCCGACGCCATCGCGGCCGCGCGCCGGCTGGGCCTTACCGTGTCGGCCGACGTCAACTACCGCCGCAACCTGTGGCAATATGGCCAGAAGGCTCAGGACGTAATGCCCGGGCTGGTAGCCGGCTGCGATATAGTCGTTTGTACCGAAGGCGACGCCGACGACCTGTTTGGCCTGCAGCCCGCTGCCGCTGCCCCCAACAGCTTTAGCTCGATGAGTGAGCAGCTGGTGCAGCGCTTTCCGCAAATCAAGCGCGTGATTGCTACCCGCCGTCAGACCCAAAGCGCCTCGCACGAGCGCATCTGCGGCCTGCTTTGGGACCAGGGCGAGTTCTTCGAGACGCCCTTTTACGATATCTCACCCGTGGTGGACCGCATCGGCGGCGGCGACTCGTTTATTTCAGGCTTCATCTACGGCTCTCATGCATATGAAGACCGGGCCCAGGCGCTATCCTTCGCTACCATCGCTTCGGCGCTGAAGCACACCATTCACGGCGATATCAACCTGGTGACGCCCGCCGAAGTGGAGCACCTCATGCAGGGTAACCTGACGGGGCGCCTGCTGCGGTAACCTCATTCCCGGCCCCTCCCCAAAAAGGGAGAGAAGCCGCCGATTTTTCTACGTTTTTTCTTGCCTCTAATCCTTTGCCTTCCGGCACTTTTCCCTTTCGGGATGGGGTCGGGGGTGGGGTTTCTCCTATGCTTTCTTCCCAAGAAGTTATCGCCCGCACGCTGCAAGCGCCGCTGGTGCCGGTCTTTTTTCACGCCGATGCCGCGTATGCCCAGTCCATTGTGCGGGGCTGCTACGCTGGAGGCGTGCGGGTATTTGAGTTTACCAACCGCGGGGCCAATGCTTTTGAGGTTTTTCAGGAGCTTGTCAAGCTAGTAGCTGATGACTGCCCCGACCTCGTGCTGGGTATTGGCACCATCTACACCGCCGCCGATGCCGAGCGCTTCATTGCGGCCGGCGCGGCCTTCATCGTGCAGCCCGTTACCACGGCCGAGGTGGCCGCCGTCTGCCAGCGCCACGACGTGGCCTGGCTGCCCGGCGCCCTGACGCCGAATGAGATTTATGCCGCCACGCAGCTCGGCGCGCAGCTCGTCAAAATCTTCCCCGGCAACCTCGTCGGCCCCGATTATGTGAAGGCCCTGCGCGGCCCCATGCCCAGCGTCAGGCTCATGGTCACGGGCGGCGTCGAGCCTACCGAGGCCAGCCTCACTGAGTGGTTTGGGGCCGGGGTAAATGTGGTGGGCGTAGGCTCGCAGCTCTTCAAAGGGGCCAGCGACGCGGCTACGATTACGGCGCGCGTGGCGCCGCTGATGCACTTTTTACAGAAGCAAGTAGCGGCTGGTTGATAACCACTAATCAGTTGTCATTGCGGGCCTGCGAAGCAATCGCACCTGCACGACACCCGGACGATTACGTTCTGATGCGATTGCTTCGCAGGCTCGCAATGACAACCGAATTTTAAGTATTCAATACGAAAGCTCTATTCTATGAATCCCACCCTTCACAGCTCGCCGCCCGGCACCGATTCAGCGGCTGCCATTGGCAAATACCGCTGGACAATCTGCTCGCTGGTATTTTTTGCTACCACCATTAATTACCTCGACCGGGCGGTTATCTCGCTGCTGAAGCCCTACCTCGAAAAGGCTTTTCACTGGAACTCGGGCGACTATGCCAACATCGAGATTGCCTTTAAGCTGGCATATGCCGTGGGTATGATTGGCGTGGGGCGCATCATCGACAAGCTGGGCACCAAGCTCGGCTACGCGCTTTCGACGGCGCTGTGGAGTGTAGCGGCCATGGGCCACGCACTGGTGAGCAGCACGCTGGGCTTCGGGGTAGCGCGGGGCTTTTTGGGAATTACGGAGGCCGGCAACTTCCCGGCGGCTATCAAGACGACCGCCGAATGGTTTCCGCAGCGCGAGCGGGCGCTGGCCACGGGCATCTTCAATTCGGGCTCCAACGTCGGGGCTATCGTGGCCCCACTCTCAGTGCCCTGGATTGCCGAGCACATTGGCTGGCAGTGGGCCTTTATTATTACCGGCGCGCTGGGCTTTATCTGGCTGGTGCTCTGGATGCTTATCTACGACACGCCGGCCGACAGCAAGCGTCTGAGTAAAGCCGAGTTCGACTACATCAACGCTGATATTCCGGCGGGCCTGCCCGCCGAGGGCGTGGTAGAAGAAAAGCCTAAAGTGGGCTGGCTGCCCCTGCTGGGCTTCCGCCAAACCTGGGCCTTCGTTATCGGCAAGTTTATTACCGACCCCATCTGGTGGTTTTACCTGTTTTGGCTGCCCGATTTTCTGGGCAAGCAGTACCACCTCACTGGCACGGCCATTGCCCTGCCAGTGGCGGCGGTGTACATCTTGTCGAGCATTGGGAGCGTGGGCGGCGGCTACCTGCCGCTGGGCTTTATCAAGCGGGGCATGCCGGCTTTTCAGGCCCGCAAAACGGCCATGCTGGCTATCGCCTTCTGCGTGTTTCCAATTGTGTTTGCGCAGTGGCTGGGAAGCATTGATATGTGGCTGGCGGTGCTGGTTATCGGCATTGCGGCGGCGGCCCACCAGGCCTGGAGCGCCAATATTTTCACCACCGTGTCGGATATGTTTCCCAAGCGGGCCGTGGCCTCGGTCACGGGTATCGGCGGCATGGCCGGCGGCCTGGGCGGCATCGCGCTCACGGCCCTGGTACAGAAGCGCATGTTTGTGCATTACGAGTCTATCGGCCAGCTCGATAAGGCCTACTACATCATGTTCTTTATCTGCGGAGCGGCTTACTTGCTGGCCTGGGTGCTGATGTTCACGCTGGTGCCGCGCATGGAGCCCATCAAGCTAGACGAGACGGATTAAAGCTGGTGCGAGAAGCCGATTACTCCGCTGCTCTCCGACAAGGCAGCCCGCCTTTTCACATAATATAACATTTTCACTATATGAGAAAGATTTCGCTCCTGCTGGCTTTCCTGCTGGTCCTGCCTTTGCTCACGTTTGCCCAGGCTCCTAACAAGAAAAACGTGGCTGCCGCTCAGGAAGTCGAGAAGCTGGAGCGCCAGCGCTTCGCGGCCCAGGTGAGCAAGGATTTCGCTTTCCTCGAAAAAGTATTCGCCGACGACCTCATCTATACCCACGCCAGCGGCAAGCAAAACGGCAAAACCGATTACCTGCAAAGCATCCGCGACGGCAAGAGCGTGTACGATAAGATTGAGGTAGAAGCTATTAACGTGCGGGCCTACAACGACGGGCAGACCGCCGTGGTCAACGGCCAGATTGTTATCTACCAGCCCAATAAGCCCGATGGCTCGCCCAACGTGGCGCATATCAAGTACGTGACCACCCAGATTAAAGACCCCAAAAAGGGCTGGCAGGTAGTGCTGTGGCAGTCGCAGAAGCAACCCGAGAAATAAGCTACCCCGAACGATTCAACTTAACTATTTTTTTCCTTTTTTCACCCTTTCCCTCTTCCCCTATGAGCATTTTTACATCTGTTTCGCGCCTGGCCCTTCTGGCACTGGCGCTACCGCTGGCGGCTACTGCCCAGAAGGCCAGCTCCTACACGATGGTAGCCAGCGGCAGCAACGCCGGCGCTTACACCGTACTGGAGCCGACCACCACTGCCGCCGTGCGCACTGCCGGCACCGAGGATGAAGGCTACTACAACAACCTGCCGCTGGGCTTCAGCTTTAAGTTCGCGGGCACGTCGTACACCACGGTATCGGCCTCGACCAATGGCTTCCTGACGCTGGGCCAGGCGCTAACCAGCGCGACGCCGGTCAATAACCTGGCTACGGGTACGCTGCGCCCCGTCATTGCGCCGCTCTGGGATGATATCTCGTTTGGCACGGCCGCCTCGCCGCCCGACCCCACCGTGGATGGCAACCTGTACTACCAGACTACGGGCTCGGCCGGCAGCCGCGTCTTTACCATTGAGTGGCGCAACGTTCGCTGGGCACCCGGCGCAACCGGGCCGGTCTGCTCGTTTTTCGTGCAGCTATTTGAAGGTACCAACGTAGTCGTATTCGATTACCTGCAGGGCAGCGGCAGCGCGTACGGCTCGACACGCAGTGCTTCGGTGGGCCTGGCCGGGCCAACCAGCGGCGACTTTATCTCGCTGTCGGACCTGCAGCTCACTGCTACTACCAGCACCACGGCCGAAACCTCTACCATTACCAGCCGGGCCACGAGCGGACGCATTTTCACCTTTACCCCGAGCGTGGTAACGGCTACGGCCCCTGGGGTGGCCGCGGCTGCTTTTCAGCTGGCGCCTAACCCCGCCCACGGTCGCGTAGAGATGGTGAGCTACGATGCCCAGCAGCCCGTGACCCTGCACGACAGCCAGGGCCGCCTGGTGCGTACGCTGGCGCCCGCTGCCGGCGCTTCGCTCGACCTGAGCAGCCTGTCGCCGGGCCTCTACATTGTGCGCAACGGCCAGCAGAGCCGCCGGCTGGCCATCGATTAAGTACTTCCGCTTTTTGTGTTACTGCCCCGGCCGGCCACGGTCGGGGCGTTTTTTACCGGTATGTCTCCGTCTACAATCCCGCCTTCGCACGACGACATCGCGACCCCCGTCGGCACCACGCTTGAGCGCTACATCATGCGCAAGCAGGCCGAGTTTCCGTTTGCTACCGGCGAGCTTTCGCAGCTGCTGCGCGACATCGCCCTGGCCAGCAAAATAATGGCGCGCGAGGTGAGCCGCGCCGGCCTCAACAACCTGGCCGAAGTAGTTGGCGCCGAGGGCGAGCAGCAGCCCCCGCGCCACCGGCTGGGCGAGGAGGCCCATATTCGCTTTGTGCGGGCCCTCACCAATGGCCGCGAGTGCTGCGCCGTGCTCAGCGAGGCCCGCCCCGATATCATCGACACCGGCAACCACGAGGGCAAGTACGTGGTTGCCCTCAACCCGCTGAACGGGTCGGTGAGCCTCGATTTTAACGTCAATACCGGCACCATCTTCAGCATTTACCGGCGCGTGAGCCGCTACGGCGGGCCGGCGCGGGCCGAAGACTTTTTGCAGGGCGGCCGGGCGCAGGTGGCAGCGGGCTACATTCTCTATGGCTCCAGCACCATGCTGGTGTACACCACCGGCCACGGCGTAAAAGGCTTTACCTACGAGCCCAGCCTGGGCGAGTTTTTTCTCTCGCACCCGCACCTGACCATGCCTAAGCGCGGCGAGGTGTTTTCGTGCAACGAGGGCAACTGGTTTGACTTTCCGGAGTTTGCGCGCACCTTTCTTACCACTTGCAAGGAGCGCCGCATGGCCGCCCGCTACGTGGGTTCACTGGCGGCCGATTACCACCGCAATCTGTTTACGGGCGGTATTTACCTGTACCCGCCCACCGGGCAGTGGCCCAGCGGCAAGCTGCGCCTGCTCTACGAATGCTACCCCATTGCCTTCGTGAGCGAACAAGCCGGCGGCGTGGCGGTTACCGGAGCCACTGAGGTACTCGACGTGCCCCCTACTGCCGACCTGCACCAGCGGGTGCCGCTGTTTGTGGGCTCTTCGGAGCTGGTGCGCGAGCTGCAAGCCGTGGCGAGCAAATAGCATTTTTATTATAAATAGAAAACGTCATATTGAGGTTAGCAAAGCACCTTGCCTGAGTTGTGGGAGCACCGTCTCCCCGAGTCGGCCGGGTTGTTTTACTACCCTTGATATGACGTTCTTGCGCCAGCCCTCGTACCTGTTCTTATTCTTTTCACCGATTCGCGCAGCTATTGGCCGCGCGCTACTCCCATGGCTAAAATCGTTTCGCCCGAAGTTGAGTTCAGCAAGCTGCTGGCCGATATCAAGCAGGCCACGCCTGAAATCTTCGCTCCTAACGGCGGCTACCTCAATTTGCTCGAAGGCCGCTGGCAGGAAGCCGGTGAGCCCCGCCCCTTCCATTCGCCGGTCGATGGCTCCGAGATTGGCTCGCTGCCCATGCTCAGGCACGATGCCGCGCTGCGCGCGGTGCGCTTTGCCAAGGGCGAAGCCGCTGCCTGGGCTGCTACCGACCTCGACGAGCGCAAGCGCCGCGTGCAGGACTGCCTCAACCAGCTGCGCCCGCAGATAGACCTGGTGGGCAAGCTGCTCATCTGGGAAATCGGCAAGACGTATAAATTGGGTTTTACCGATATTGACCGGGCTATCGAGGGCGTGCAGTGGTACGTTGACAATATAGAAAGTCTGCTCGGCGACCGCCAGCCCCTGGGCCTGGTGAGCAACATTGCCTCCTGGAACTACCCCATGTCGGTGCTGCTGCACGCGGTACTCACGCAGGTGCTGTGCGGCAACTCGGTTATTGCCAAAACGCCCACCGACGGCGGCTTTATCTCCCTGAGCCTCACCTTTGCCATTGCCCGGCGCTGCGGCCTGCCCGTGACCCTGGTAAGCGGCCCCGGCGGTGAGCTGAGCGACGTGCTGGTGAAAGACCCCGCCGTGGACTGTCTTTCCTTCGTGGGCGGCCGCTACAACGGCCGCAACATCGCCGATGCGCTATCGCAAAACCACAAGCGGTATATGCTCGAGATGGAAGGCGTGAACACCTATGGTATCTGGGACTACTCGCAGTGGGATAAGCTGGCCGACCAGCTGGTAAAAGGCTACGACTACGGCAAGCAGCGCTGCACCGCCTACGTGCGCTGGGTGGTGGAGCGCCGCCTGTTTCCGCAGTTTCTCGAAACGTACACAACGGCCATTGGCAGCCTTAAAGTGGGCAACCCAACGCTGGTTGATGCCGCCGGCGACAAGCTGCCCGACCTGGCCTTTGGCCCCGTTATCAACGCCCGCCAGGCCGAAGACCTGGACCGGCTGTACGCCGATGGCCTCAAAACCGGCGCTATTCCCTTTTACGAAGGCAAGCTCGACGACTCGCTCTTCCTGCCCGGCCAGGACCGCTCGGCCTACCGCGCGCCCCGCGCCCTGGTGGGCCTGCCGCGCCAGAGCGAGCTGTACTTCAAGGAGCCTTTCGGCCCCATTGATACAGTAGTGCTCATCGACCGCGTGGAAGAGCTGGTGGGCGAGATGAATATCTCGAACGGCGCGCTCGTCACCGCCCTCGGCTCGGACGATGAGAAATGGGCCAACCGCACTGCCAAGGAGTTGCGCGCCTTCAAGGTGGGCATCAACAAGCTGCGCTCGCGCGGCGACCGCGAAGAAGTCTTCGGTGGCCTCGGCGAGAGCTGGAAGGGCGCCTTCGTGGGCGGCAAGCTGCTGGTGGAGGCCGTGACCCAGGGCGCGCCCAGCCAGCCCGTGCTCGGCAACTACCCCGACGCCGTGCTGCTGCCCGAGAAAGCGTAGCCTGGCGCTACCATTATCGCCGAACGCCAAAGAGGCCGCTTCCTGGCAGGAAGCGGCCTCTTTGTGTATATCTAGCTGACCAGCCAGCCGCTTACTCCACCGTGAGGCGCAGGGCCTGCGTGCCGGCGCGCACCACGTACACGCCCGCCGCCAGCCCCTGCGGCAGCGCCAGCGTGGCCGTGCCCGCGGCATCGGCCGGCGAGTTGGCCACCGGGCGGCCCAGCGCATCGTACACCTGCACCAGGGTGCCGGGAGCCGCGCCCATCAGCCTGGCCCGGCCACCGGGGGCCGGATTGGGGTACAGGCTCAGGCCGGCGCTGGCACCTGCCAGGGCCACTGTGCGCACGGGGGAGTAGCTGTAGGTGCCGTCCACGTCCAGCTGCTTCAGGCGATAATAGAGGACAGACTGCCGGGCGAGCGGATTGGTATCCAGCAACTCATACCGGCGGGGAGTACTGCTACTGCCGGCTGCGGGCACTGTGCTAACGTGGGTAAAGGTCTGCCCGTCCTGGCTGCGCTCTACTTCGAAGGCCAGGCTGTTCTGCTCCGAGGCGGTCGCCCAGGCCAGAGCCACCGCCGTATTACCTGCGGCCGTAGCCGTGAAGGCGGTAAGCTCGACGGGCAGGGGCGTCGGCGCGGCCCCGTAGTAGGCAACATTATTGACCACCAGCCCGCCGGCCGTGGCAAAGCTGCCACCTACGTACAGGTCGGTGCCCTTTAGCGCCAGTGAGTAGACGCTGCCATTACCGGTTCCGTTGGCGCCGCCGGTGCC
Organism: Hymenobacter baengnokdamensis; assembly: GCF_008728635.1. NCBI lineage: Bacteria > Pseudomonadati > Bacteroidota > Cytophagia > Cytophagales > Hymenobacteraceae > Hymenobacter > Hymenobacter baengnokdamensis. The sequence continues at coordinate 3,935,207 of NZ_CP044285.1, forward strand.
CAGGCTGGTCCAGTTGCTGCCGTCCCACTTGGCTACCCGGTTGGCAGCTCTGCCGCCGGCCGTGGTAAAGCTGCCGCCCGCATACAGGTTGGTGCCATCCAAGAGCAGGGCCGAAACCGAATTACTGAGGCCGCTGCCCAGCGCACTCCAGGCGCTGCCATTCCACTGGGCAATGTAGTTGGCCGGCGCGCCGCCGGCAGAAGTGAAAGAGCCACCAGCATACAAGGTAGTACCCCCAACTACCAGCGAATTGACCGTGCCGCTCACGCCGCTGCCCAGGGCACTCCAGGTAGTGCCGTCCCATTGGGCCACTCGTTGAATGGCACTATTGCCGCCGGCCGCCGAAAAGTCGCCCCCCACGTAAACAGTCGTCCCGTTCACGGCCAGGGCCAACACGCCCGAGGTATATGAACCCACGGTAACCCCGCCGCCGAGCGCGCTCCAGGCGTTGCCATCCCACTTGGCGACATTGTTAACCGTGATGCCTCCAGCCAAATTGAATATACCAGCTACGTACAGCAGGCCGTTGCTCATCGTCATCGCCGACGGGCCAATGCTATACCCACTCCCCCCACTTAGCCCGCTGCCGAGCGCGCTCCAGGCGCTGCCATCCCACTTGGCCACCCGGTTGGCCGCTATTCCGCCAGCCGTAGTGAAGTAGCCGCCTACGTAGAGGTCAGTGCCATTTGCGCCCAGGGCCAGGGCTGTCGCACTGTAGACCCCACTGCCGAGGGCGCTCCAGGTACTGCCGTCCCACTTGGCTACCCCACTGGCCGGTACCCCACCCGCGCTATTAAACGAGCCGGCCACGTACACGGTGGAGCCGTTTATCAGCACGCACTGAATCGACGCACTGGAAGAGGAGTTGCTGACGCCACTCGCCCCGCCCATGCCCAGGGAACTCCAGGTGGTGCCATCCCACCGGGCCATGTGGTTAGCGGTACCACCGCCGGCGTTGGCAAAGTTGCCGCCCACGTACAAGGTAGTGCCGCTCACCCCCAGCCCGAAAACGCTGTTATCGGTACCATTGGCCGCGCCCATTACCAACGGGCTCCAGGCCGAGCCGTTCCATTGGGCGACGCGGTTGGCGGTAGTGCCATCGGCAGTTGTGTACTGGCCGCCCGCGTACACCGTGGTGCCAATCACGGCCAATGACTGCACTACGTTGTTCATGCCGGCGCCCAGCGCACTCCAGGCGGTGCCGTCCCACTGGGCCACGTAGCGGGTGCTCACGCTGCCAGAGTTCAGGAAAAATCCCCCTGCATACAGCGTAGTGCCACTCACGGCCAGCGCCTCTACGCTATTATCGAAGCCGGCCCCCAGCGCACTCCAGGCGGTGCCGTCCCACTGGGCGATGCGGTTGGCCGGGGTGCCCCCGGCCGTGGTGAAATAGCCGCCCGCATACAACGTCGAGCCGCTCACAGCCAGCGTATACACATTGCTGCCCATGCCGCTGCCCAGCGCACTCCAGGTGCTGCCGTCCCACTGGGCTACGTTGTTAACGGTGATACCGCCGGCGGTGACGAAGCTGCCGCCCACGTACACGTTCGTGCCGTTGGGAGCCAGAGCCAGGGCCAGCACGTTGCCAGCGTAGGCACCCGTGGTTACGCCCGCTCCCATCGCGTTCCACGTGGTGCCATCCCACATGGCCACTGCGTTGGCCGGCAGGCCACCGGCCGTAGAAAAGTTGCCGCCCACGTACACGTTCGTGCCGCTCACCGCCAGCGCGGATACGCTACTCCCTACCCCATTGGCCGAGCCCGTACCCAGGCTGCTCCAGGTGCTGCCGTTCCACTTGGCCACGTAGTTGGCGGCGGTGCCCCCAGCCGTGGTAAAGGCGCCGCCCACGTACACGTCGGTGCCGCTCACGGCCACTACCTGTACGTTTCCATTAGTGCCGTTTTGGGTGCCGGCCGGGCTACCGCCCAGCGCGTTCCAGCTTTGGCCGGCCGCCGCGTGCAGCACGGGCTGGCCGCCCTTGCCGTAGCTAAGCTGGTAGCCGGTAGCATTAAAGGAACCCTTGGCACCGGCCCGCAGCGTGCCGTCGGGGTTGAGGATGCTGCTTACAGTTGGGGCCTGAGCCCGCGCTGCCCAAGGCAGCAAGGCCAGTATCCCGACCAGCAGGAGCAAAAAATGAGCTGCGGGCAGCAGGCGTAGCGAAAACTTCATAAAAAGGAGAATGACGAAAAGCAGCTATTAAAAGGCAGATTGCCCTTAATTAGCCAATAGCGCACTACTTGGCTAACCAGGGGCAAAGGTCCGGCTTGATTCAATGCGGCGGTATCGCATAATGATGCTAGTGCGCCCAGGCGCCTGGTGAGTGTAGACCGAAACAGGGTTTATTGAGGAAACTGACCCCAGAACCCCAAAAACCGGCTGTTTTCCCTCGGCGCGTATTCGTTACGACAATTATTCAAGGGCCAGCTTCAGGCGCTAAGGCTGCCAGGTATGGGAATGCACCTATTGAAAGGAAGCCTAGCGTGCAAATATTTTATAATTTATATATTATAATTTTAAATATGTTAACCAATCCGGCAACAGCATAATACTGGCGCGCACGGGGCCAGCTTTTGAGGTAGTGAAGTCGCGAATCAGACCAAAAGCCGTTAGTTTGTGCATTATGCTGCATAAGTTGCTACTGCCCCTACTGGCTCTGCTGGCCCTGCGAGCCGCCGCCCAAACCCCCATCCCCAACGTCATCGACTGGAAAGCGCCGGCCACGCTGCCCACCTACCTCTTGCAGCAGCTGCACCAGCAATACGCCCCGCGCCGGGCGGCGCTCGACCAGGCGCTGACCTCGGCGGCGGGCGCGCAGGCCTACCGCGACTCGGCGCGGGCGCGCTTCCGGCGGGTGCTGGGGCCGCTGCCGGCCCGCACGCCGCTGCGGGCGCGGGTAGCGGGCACGGTAGCGCAGCGCGGGTTTAATATAGAAAATATACTATATGAAAGCACCCCGCATCACCACGTCACGGCCAACCTCTACCTGCCCGCCGGACAGGGCCGCAAACCGGCGGTGCTGCTGTTTTGCGGGCACGAGAATACCAGCAAGGCCACGCCCTCTTACCAGCAAACGGCGCGGCTCTTCGCCCGCAACGGCTTTGTGGTGCTCGTCATTGACCCGGTTTCGCAGGGCGAAAGAATGCAACTGACCGATGCGGCCGGTAAGTCGCTCACGCGCGGCGGCACCACCGAGCACACGCTGCTCAATGCGGAGGCCAACCTGCTGGGCCGCACCCTGCCCGCCGCCGAGCTCTGGGACAACGTGCGCGGCCTCGACTACCTGCTGACCCGCCCGGAGGTAGATGCCGGCCGCGTGGGCTGCCTCGGCAACTCGGGCGGGGCCACCCAAACCGCCTATTTTATGGGCTATGACGACCGCGTGCAGGTAGCGGCGCTGTGCAGCTACGTAGCCGCCGGCGAGCGCAACCTCACCGCCACCGGTCCGGCCGATGGCTGCGTGATGCTGCCGGGTGCCGGCGCGGCCGGCCTCGACGTGGCCGACTGGCCCATTATGTTCGCGCCCAAGCCGGTGCTGCTGCTCACGGGCCGCTACGACTTCGTGGACCAGACCGAGATGGAAGCGGCTTTTGCCGACATGCGCCGCGCTTATACAGCTTTGGGTGCCGCTGAAAAAACCGACCTCTTCACCTACGACGATGGCCACGGCATCTCGGCCCCGAAGCGGGCGGCGGCGGTGGCCTGGTTTCGGCGCTGGCTGCACGTAAGCGGGCCGCTGGTGCCCGAAGACGCCTCGCCAGTCCTGCCCGAAGGAACGTTGCGCTGCACCGCTACCGGGCAGGTCAACACCAGCTTTAAAGACGAAGAAACCCTGCCGGCTACTTACCTGGCCGAAGCACGGGCATTGGCGGCCAGCCGACCCAGCTACTCGCCTGATGCCCTGGCCAAAGCGGTTCACCGGGAGCTGGGCATCAGCAACCAAAGAGGCGTCACTACCAGCATCGACCAGCGCGATACCCTACAGCTGCCCGGTGGCCAGAACTGGCAAAACCTGGTGCTGCGCCGCACCGGCGAGCCACCGCTGCCCGCCCGGCTCCTGCTGCCCGCCGGCCCGGCTCCTACGGCCCGCCTCGTGCTCTGGCTACCCGACCGGGGCATGGCCGCTACCCTGCGCGACAGCGCCGCCCGCCTGGCCGCCTACCAGCGCCAGGGCACGGCCGTGCTGCTGGCCGACCTACGCGGCCTGGGCGAAACCACTGACCCGGCCGCCTTCAACGACCCCAAGTTTTACAACCAAGAATACCGCGATGCGCTGCTGGCGCTGCTCACCGGCCGGCCACTGCTGGCGCAGCGCGTGATGGATGTAAGTATTCTTCTCTCCTTTATTCGCAACGACAGCCGGCTGGGGCAGCTGCCCATTCTGCTGCGGGCCGATGGCCGGGCGACCCTGGTGGCGCTGCACGCGGCGCTGTTAAGCTCTCGCGTGGCGAAGGAGCCGGCTACGTTAGCCACTGACCAGCCGGGCACCAGCCCGGCCAGCGCATTCGGCCCCCAAATCGAGCAGGTGCAGGTGAGCGGCGGGCCGCCTTCGTTCCGGTATTTTCTCGAAAACCCCACCGCCAAGGACGCTTATTCGGAGGTGCTCCCCGGCGTGCTGCGCTACTACGATGTACCCGACCTGCGCCGGGCGCTGGGCAGCCGATTATTACTTAGGTAATCTACCCAGAAAAAAAAGTGTTTAACGAAGATTTCAGAGGCTTCACAGGGTAAAATGGTCGATTGAGAGATTTGTAGCGGCCACTGGGCTAGTTGGGTTGGTGGCAGGGTAGTCGGCACGCAATCTTTGGTAAAGTCAACCGCTTTGCTGGTCCTGCCAAGACCAGTATAGCCTGACGGCTGCTACTTCACTCTATCCTTTTTTGCTTATGAAAGCACTATTTACCACCAGCTTCCTTATTGCGCTGGGCCTGAGCCTGCATCCGGCGCTGGCTTCCTCCCACGACCCCGAGCGCCCTACTCCCAGCGTGGGCATAGTAGAAGGCGGCGGCATTGGCGCCCGCCCCCTGGTACGCTACCTGGCAGCTACGCTGCGGCTTTCCAAAGCCCAGACTACTGCCGTGCAGCACGCCGTGCAGAGCCACCAGCTCCAGACCCGCTCGCTACAGCAGCTAGCCCTGTGCCTGGAGCAAGTGTTAACGCCAGCCGAGTACGAGCGTTATCTGCAATTGCAGGACGACGCGGCCACCTACAAAAGCCTACGCGTGCTGGCCCTGCGCTAGCAGCAGGCACGCTGGCTTCTTTACCGGGCTCATGCGGCTGTTTCGCGCCGCTCAAAGCGCAGGGGCAATTTGCCGCTGGGCCGCAGCGTAATAAGCGGAGCCAGGCCCGGTACCTCGGGGCCGGCCGGCACCACGCGGTAGCGCCGCAGCGTTTGAATGAGGACGAGCTGCAGCTCGGTGAGGGCAAACTGATTGCCCACGCACAGGCGCGGCCCGCCGCCGAAGGGCAGGTAGCCATAGGTGGGCAGCGGTGGCTGCGCCCCGGCCGCAAAGCGCTCGGGCCGGAATGCCTCGGCCTCGGGCCACAGCGCCGGGTGGTGGTGCAGGCCGTAGAGGTAAAGCGAAAACAGTGTCCCTTTGGCAATGGGCTGGCCCTGAAACTCGTCGTCTTCGGCCGCCTCGCGCGACATTATCCAGGCTGGCGGGTAGAGGCGCATGGCTTCCTGCACCACTTGCAGGGCGTAGGGCAGGCGGGCCAGGTCGGCAAACTCGGGGCTTTGCCCGGCCGGCAGCGCCGCCTCAATCTCCGCCACCAGCCGGGCCTGAATTTCGGGGTGGCGAGCCAGCAGGTAAAACGCCCAGGCCAGGGCATTGGCCGAGGTTTCGTGGCCGGCCACCAGCAGGATGTTCAGCTCGTCGAGCAGCTGGTTTTCGGTCATGCCCTCACCGGTGTCTTCGTAGCGGGCTTCCAGCAGCATTTGCAGCAGGTCGTCGGGCGGGGGTGTACCGGGGGCCGCGGCGGCCTGCGCCGCCTGGTGCTGCCGAATGGCCCCGCGCACCAGCTCGCGCAGGTGCGTAGCCAGCTGGTCGTGGCGCTCATAATTGCCGCGCAGCCAATGCCAGGGCCGCAGGTAAGGCTGCCGCAGGGTATTCACATAAAAAGCCTGAATGGCGGTGAGCCAGTCGTTGAGCTTTGCCAGCTGGCTTTCGTCGAGGCTGCTGCCAAATACCGAGCGGGCAATAATGCGGAAAGCTACCCGCGTAGTGGCGGCGTGCGTGTCCAGTTCTACGCCTGCTGCCAGGCTCGTTTGCACGTCCAGCTCGGCTACCCACTCGTCGGCCACGGCGCGCATGAGGCGTGTGAGGCCGGCCAGGCGCTGCCGGTGAAAGCCGGGCTGCACCAGCCGCCGCTGGCGCAGCCAGTCGGCCCCCTCGTTGGTGAGCAGGCCCCGGCCCAGGTAGCGCACCAGCCCGTGCGTGAGGTCGGACTTATGATAGCGCCGGTGGTTTTTCTGCACGATGTGCTGAATCAGGGCCGGGTCGCGGGTCACCACCGTGGGCCGCACGCCGCCCATGTACAGGCGCACCGTGTCGCCGTAGCGCGCCAGCAGCTCGGTAAGGGCCCCAATCGGGTTGCGGGCCGCTTTCAGCGAGTTGCGCAGCGTGAGCAGGCGCGGCACCTGCGGCCAGGATGTTTTCAACTGGTAATGGGTAGTAAGTAGTGAGTACTGAGTAGTAAACAATGGCAATGTCGTTCAGCAGAGCAGAATGATAGTGTTCGCCTTACTCAAATTACCCATTACCAATTATCCATTGGGCAATACCAGCTCCCGGGGCAGCTCAAATTTCAGCTCGCGGCTCTTGCTGCGGCCGTGCAGCTGGGTCAGAAAATCATCCAGCTCGCTCTTATATTCCAGCCACAAATCCTCGTGCAGGTGCTTCACCACCAGCTGGGTGAGGCGCATCGCCAGCCGCGCCGTGCCCACAAAAAAGCCCTGGTACACGCTGTCGAACTGCCCGGTGTAGTTGTCGAATATTAGCCGGAGTGCATATACGCTCAGGTCGATTTCAAGCTGCTTGCTTTTGGTGATGCGCCGGGCGCGGGCCGCTTCCTGCACGGCCCCGCGCAGGGCTTTCACCAGGCTGCGGTTGAGCAGCCGGCCCGTCACAGCCACGTTGAACAGCTCGTGGATGCGGTCGGCACTGGCTTCGTACACGCTTTCGAGCGTTACATCGGGCAGCAGCTCGTAGCTGAAGGTATCGTAGAGCTCGGTGTCGCGGCGCACGGCTCGCAAAATGAGCGACTCCTTTTCCTTTTCGGAAAGGCGGGCGACGGCTTTTTTAAAATCGGCGGAAGGAACGGGCATAGGGCTAAGCAGGCACGGCGCGCACGGGCCGCCTGTTTCTTCGCTAAAAGTAGCGGCCAAACGCTGGTATGAGCTTATTATTCCGAACGAAATGGCGGCCTGCGGAGTTATCAGGCGGCCCCTTTCTTCGCCGGGGCTGCCGTATTTTTGTGCCATGGCTTTCCCCGCTACCCGCCCGCAGATTGATTACGAAGACGATGTACTGCTGCTCGAAGAAGAGCAGGAGCTGCGCACGCTCGTGGTGTACAACGACGACGTGAACACGTTCGACCACGTTATCCAGACGCTCATCGATGTGTGCGGCCACGAGCCCGAGCAGGCCGAGCAATGCACCCTGCTTATTCATTATAAGGGCAAGTGCGCGGTCAAAAACGGCACCTTCGACGAGCTGGCCCCGCGCTGCTCGGCCATCCACGACCGGGGCATCTCGGCCGATATCGTTTAGAATGCGGAAATATGTTGAATGTGGAAATGTAGAAATGGGCAGGGTCGCTTCATGCCTTTCCCCTCATTCATTTTCACATCTTTTGCATTCATACATTCCGCACATTTAAAAAATGGATTTTCCTTCCAAACTTATTGAAAACGCGGTAGTAGAGCTGTCGCGCCTGCCCGGCATCGGCAAAAAAACGGCTCTGCGCCTGGCTTTGCACCTGCTGAAGGCCGAAAGCGATACCACGGCCAACCTGGCCGAGGCGCTGGCCAAAATGCGCTTCGATATCACGTACTGCCGCACCTGCCACAGTATTTCGGACAGCGAAGAGTGTACTATCTGCGCCAACCAGCTGCGCGACCACGCCCAGGTGTGCGTGGTGGCCGACGTGCGCGACGTTATCGCCATCGAAAACACGGGCCAGTACAAGGGCGTGTATCATGTGCTGGGCGGCGTTATCTCGCCCATCGAGGGTATCGGCCCGGCCGATTTGCAGGTCGATTCGCTGGTGGCCCGCGCGGCGGCCGAAGACTCGGAAATCCGGGAGATTATCCTGGCCATCTCGCCCACCATGGAGGGCGACACCACGGCTTTCTACCTTTCGCGCCGCCTGCGCGACTTCGAAAATATTCACCTCAGTACCATTGCCCGCGGCATTCCGATGGGCGGCGAGCTGGAATATGCCGATGAGATTACCCTGGGCCGCTCGATAGTAGAGCGCCAGCGCCAGGCGCGGTAGCCCGCCGAAAAGAAAGCTGCTCTTCCCAGCGGCCGGCCATCGCAGCGGAAGCTCCGCGTTACTTTAACTTCGCCCTCCCGTGGTGAAGCTGTCCGTCGTCATTGTTAATTACAATGTCTGCTACTTTCTGGAGCAGACGCTGCTTTCGGTGCGCACGGCCGTAGCGGCGCTGGGCCAGCCAGCCGAGGTGTTTGTGGTCGATAATAATTCGGCTGACAGCTCGGTGGCGATGGTGCGTGCGCGCTTTCCCGAAGTCATTTTGCTTGCCAACCAGGATAATCCGGGTTTTTCGAAAGCCAACAACCAGGCCCTGCGGCTGGCTACCGGCCAGTACCAGCTGCTGCTCAACCCCGACACGCTGGTAGAGGAAGACACCTTTCGGCGCTGCTGCGACTTTATGGATGCGCACCCGCGCTGCGGCGGCCTGGGCGTGCAGATGCTCGATGGCCAGGGCCGGTTTTTGCCCGAAAGCAAGCGCGGGCTGCCCACGCCGGCCGTGGCGTTTTATAAGATTTTCGGGCTGGCGAGCCTTTTTCCGAAGTCGCGCACGTTTGGGCGCTACCACCTGGGCTTTCTGGCTAAAGACCAGGCCCACGAGATTGAGGTGCTGAGCGGGGCATTTATGCTGCTGCGCAAAACCGCGCTCGACCAGGTAGGGCTGCTCGACGAAGACTATTTTATGTACGGCGAGGACATTGACCTCTCGTATCGCCTCACGCGGGGCGGCTGGCAAAACTGGTACTTTCCGGGCGCCCGCATTCTGCACTACAAGGGCGAAAGCACCAAGCGCACGAGCGTTAACTACGTGTTTGTGTTTTACCGGGCCATGGTCATTTTTGCCCAAAAGCACTTTGCCCCGAACCGGGCCGGCCTGTTTTCGGCGCTGATTAACAGCGCCATCTGGCTGCGGGCAGGCGCGGCCGTGGCGCAGCGCCTGGCCACGGCCGCCGCCCCGGTACTGCTCGACACGGGCTTGCTCTACGCGGGCATGTATGCCCTCAAAGTATACTGGGAAACCAACCAGAAGTACGTGCGCATGCCCTACCCGCCGCAGTACATGCTGGTGGCGGTGCCGCTCTACATTGCCGTGTGGCTGACTACCACCTGGCTAAGCGGGGGCTACGACCAGCCGGCCCGCACCAGCCGCGTGGTGCGGGGCCTGGCCGTAGGCACAGTGCTGATTTCAGCGGCCACCAATTTTTTTGATAACTGGCGCTTTTCCAAGGCGCTTATCGTGCTGGGCGGCGTGTGGGCAGCCGCTGCCCTCATTGCCCGGCGGCTGTTTAGCCACTGGCTGCGCCACGGCAACCTGCGCCTGAGCGAAGGCCGGGCAAAAACCGTGGCTATCGTTGGCTCAGCTTCCGAAAGCCAGCGCGTGCGCCAGCTGCTCGGCGCTGCGCAGGTACCTGCCAAAATTATCGGCTACCTCACGCCCGTGCCGCTACCCGCCGCGCTGCCTGTGCCCCCCGACCACCTGGGTACGGTGGCCGAGCTGCCGGCCCTGCTGCGGCTCTATGGCCTTACGGAGCTTATTTTTTGCGGCCAGGACCTGCCCGCCAGCCAGATTATCGACCTCATGGCCCGCCTGCCAGCCGAGCCGGTTGTGACGTATAAGATTCTGCCGGCCGGCAGCCAGTACATTATCGGCAGCAGCGATAAGGATGCGCCCGGCGACTACTACGCCCTCGACCGCTCGTGGCAGCTGAGCCAGCCGGCCCAGCGCCGCAACAAGCGCCTGCTCGACTTGGTCGCCTCCCTCACGATACTAGCTGCCAGCCCTTTACTGGCCTGGGGGCAGTTCCGGCCGGGCGGCCTGCTGCGCAATGTCTGGCTAGTGCTGCGGGGCCGGCGTAGCTGGGTAGGACTACGCTACCTGCCCGAAGCCGGCTCCCATCCCGCCGTGCTCTCGCCCGCCGACACCGCCGCTGCCGAGACACTGCTTTCTGAGGCTACCCGCTGCCGCCTGGAGCTGCTTTATGCGCAGGATTATGAGCCCAGCCTCGACCTGGGCATATTGGCCCGGGGCTGGCGCCGACTCGGCGGCTCGTCATAACAAACAAATGGTAGCCGGGCAGAGCGATTCTGGCTTTTTTGTGACAAAAGACCCGGCAAGCTGAGGCTTACCCCACATTTTCAATACTTTTGCGACTCGCTCCTTTAACTTATCGAATAAGTCTATGACCCCTAGTGCTTCTGCGGCTACTGCCCCGGCCGACCCAAGTGCCTATTTCGCCGACCGCATTCTTCAGATTCAGGAGTCGGCTACCATCGCCATGGCCAAGAAAAGCCGCGAGCTGGCTGCGCAGGGCGTCGATGTGATTAACCTGAGCTTCGGCGAGCCCGATTTTCAGACGCCGCAGTACATAAAGGATGCGGCCAAGAAGGCGATTGACGACGGCTACACGTTTTATACGCCGGTACCCGGCTACCTCGACCTGCGCCAGGCTATTTGCGATAAACTCTTGCGCGACAACGAGTTGACCTACCAGCCCAGCCAGATTGTAGTGAGCACCGGAGCCAAGCAGGCGCTCAGCAATATCATCATGACGCTGATAAACCCTGGCGATGAGGTCATTATTTTCTCGCCCTATTGGGTAAGCTACGCCGCTCAGGTGGAGCTGGCCGAGGGCGTGGCCGTGCCCATTATGGGTAGCCTGCACAACGACTACAAGGTGACGGCTGCTGAGTTTGCCGCGGCCATCACGCCGCGCACCAAGGCTGTCATGTACTCCTCGCCCTGCAACCCAACCGGGGCCGTGTTCAGCCGCCAGGAATTAGGGGCCATTGCCGATGTGCTGGCGCAGCACCCCGGCATCTTTGCCATTGCCGATGAGATTTATGAATATATAAATTTTACCAATGAGCACGTAAGCCTGGCCCAGTTTGCACAGGTGAAAGACCAGGTAATCACCATCAATGGCTTCTCGAAGGGCTACGCCATGACGGGCTGGCGCCTGGGCTACCTGGCTGCGCACCCGGCCGTGGCTGCCGCCTGCGAAAAGCTCCAAAGCCAGGTTACTTCCGGTACCTGCTCCATCGCGCAGCGCGCCGGCCTGGCGGCCCTGCAAGGCGGCCGCGCCTCGGCCGATGAGATGGTGCGGGCCTACCGCCGCCGCCGTGACCTGGTGCTGGAACTGGTAAAAGACATTCCGGGCCTCGTCACGCCCACGCCCGACGGCGCATTTTATATCTTCCCCGATGTGACGGCTTTCTTCGGACGCACCGCGCCCGATGGCAGTGTTATTACTAATTCGTCGGACCTGACGCTCTACCTGCTGCGCGACGCGCACGTGGCCGCCGTGAGCGGTGACTCATTTGGCGCCCCGGATTGCGTTCGATTCAGCACCGCCGCCGCCGATGCTAAGCTGACGGAGGCCTTTGCGCGCATTAAGAAAAGCCTGGCCGGCTTAAGGTACTAAAGTCAACCGGTTGTCCTTGCCTGGCACGCTCGCAAGGGCAACCGCTTTTAGGCTTCTTACCGCCCAGCAAATTTCCGCGCCGCGCCCCGGCCGTACCTTTGCGGGTACTTATGAATTTGCTATCTGCCGAGAATATCTCGAAGAACTACGCCGACCGCTGGCTGTTTCAAAACCTGAACTTTGGGCTGCAGCAAGGGCAGCGCATCGCCTTTGTGGGCATCAACGGCACGGGCAAAACCACCCTTATGCGCGTGCTGGCGGGCCTCGAAAACCCCGATACCGGCCTGGTAACGCGCCGCCAGGGCATCCGGGTGACCTACCTGGGCCAGCAGCCGGTATTCGACGAAAGCCTGAGCGTGGAGGAAACCATCTTCGCCAGCCAGAACGATACGCTGCGGGCGGTGAAGGACTACGAGCACGTCGTCAACGACCCCAACCACGACCCCGACGACCTGCAGCGCGTGATGGAGCGCATGGATAACCTCAACGCCTGGGACTATGAGTCGCAGGTGCAGCAGATTTTGGGCAAGCTGGGCATCCTGGGCGAGCTGCTGACGCGCAACGTGAGCAAGCTCTCGGGCGGGCAGCGCAAGCGCGTGGCGCTGGCCCGCGTGCTCATCGAAGAGCCCGACGTGCTGCTGCTCGACGAGCCCACCAACCACCTCGACCTGGCTACCATCGAATGGCTCGAAAATCGCCTCAACTCGCCCAGCCTCACGCTGTTGATGGTGACCCACGACCGCTACTTCCTGGATAAAGTAGCCAACGAGATTGTGGAGCTCGACAAGGGAACCATGTACCGCTACCAGGGCAACTACGCCTACTTTGTGGAGAAAAAAGCCGAGCGCGAGCTGCGTGAGGCCACCGAGGTAGAAAAGGCCCGCAACCTCTTCCGCAAGGAATTGGAGTGGATGCGCCGCATGCCCCAGGCGCGCGGCACCAAGCAGAAGGCCCGCATCGACGCCTTCTACATTACCAAGGAAAAAGCCAGCACCAACCTCAGCAAGCAACAGCTGGAGCTGAGCGTGAAAACCACCCGACAGGGCGGCAAAATTATTGAGGCCGAACATCTTAACAAGAAATTCGGCGATAAGGTGGTGCTGGATGATTTCAGCTACGTGTTTAAGAAAAAGGACCGCATTGGCCTGGTGGGACCGAACGGGGCCGGAAAATCTACTTTATTGAATATGTTGACGGGCAAGCTTCAGCCCGACAGCGGCACCGTAGACGTGGGCCAGACCACCGTATTTGGCTACTACACCCAGACCGAGCTGGAGTTTGACCCCTCACAGCGCGTGATTGACATCGTGAAGGAAGTGGCCGAAGTAGTGGAGCTGGCCAACGGCGATGTGCTCACGGCCAGCCAGTTTCTGACGCTGTTTCTTTTTCCGCCGGCCCAGCAGTACACGCTGGTAAGCAAGCTGAGCGGGGGTGAGAAGCGCCGCCTGCAGCTGCTGCGCGTGCTGGTGAAAAACCCCAACTTCCTCATTCTCGACGAGCCTACCAACGACCTCGACCTGAGCACGCTCAACATCCTGGAAGACTTTCTGCTCAACTTCTCGGGCTGCCTGCTCATCGTGAGCCACGACCGCTACTTCCTCGATAACCTGGCCGAGCACCTGTTTGTGCTGGAGCCGGGCGGGGCCGTGCTCAACTTTCCCGGCAACTACACCGACTACCGCGACTACCTGGCCGAGCGCGAAACCGAGGCTGCCCTCGAAGCCGAGGAAAAAGCCGCCAAGGCCGCCCGCGCCGCCGCTAAAACAGCGCCCGCTGCCCCGGCACCGGTACCAGTTGCCGGGCCTGCTAAGCGCCGCGCCTCCTTCGCCGAGAAAAAGGAGTTTGAGCAACTAGAGAAGGATATTGCCTCTTTGGAGAAAGAAAAGGAGCTGCTAGTAGCCAACCTGGCCACCGGCCAGGGCTCGCGCCAGGAGTTGATTGACTGGCCGGCCCGCTTACAGGCGGTTGATAAAGAGCTGGATAAAAAAGGGGAGCGCTGGCTGGAGCTGAGCGACTTTGTGTAGTGCGCTGCACTACACAAAGAAGTGCGTCATACCGGGCCCCGCGCAGCAGCTCGCTCACGTCATTGGGTTAGTTATCCAACGATTCGGGCGGCTGCGCGGAGCTCAGCATGACACTCTTTCGCATTGCCAGGCTTTCACCAACAGGCAGTTACGCCTTCCAAAGCTCGTGCTCCTGACCTTTGCTGGTGGTGAGGATGAAGCGGGGCGGATTGGCGCGCAGCACGAGGCGCACGCGGCCGGGGTACTTTTCAGAGTCTATCCACACCCCATCTTCCTTCTGAGGCTTGTCGGTGGCGGGCAGGTACGCAGTGGGCAGCAGCACGTCGGTATCCGACTTCAGGTCGAGGTGGACTTTTTCGAGCGCGGCTTCGAGGTCGGGGCCAAAGTCATCGTTAAAATCGTCTTCGAGGTCGTGCAGCGACTCTTCCACGTCGTCGTAGCGGGCGTCGTCGTAGGTGAGCGTGTGAAGCTCGGCTTTCTTCTCAATCAGGGCCATCAGGGCGGCGTTCAGGTCGGCGGCGTTCATCGGGGCAGGCAGGGGAAAGACACGTAAGAAGAAGATAGGGTACAAATTTGCGCATGAAACGGCAATCGGCCGCCCCAACCGCCGGGGCTGCTGCGCCGTTAAGCGGCGCATGTCTTTTTCTTTCGTACTGGCCGCTGTGGTATTGCTGGGCCCGCTGCTGCTTTTTTACCGCTACCTCACGGCCGACCGACGCCGCCGGGCGGCCGCCCTGGCTCTTGCCTTTCCTGATGCCTGGCGCACACTGCTAAGCACGCACGTCGCCTTTTACAACGGCCTGGAGCCCGCCGAGCGGGTTCGCTTCGAGCAGGGCATGCAGCTGTTTCTGGCCCGCACGCGGCTTACGGGCATTCAAACCGAAGTCGATGACCTGACGCGGATACTCACGGCTGCCGCGGCGGTTATCCCCGTCTTTGGGTTTCCCGGCTGGGAATACCCGACGCTGCACGAGGTACTGATAGTACCCGACGCCTGGCAGCTCGCAACCCGGGCCGACCAGGAGGTATTGCCTTTGCAGGGCACCCTGCTGGGCTCGGTGCAGCGCTTTCAGACCTCGCAGTACATGCGCCTGTCGCGGGCCGCGCTGGTACAGGGCTTCGCCGATGCCGAAGACCGCCGCAACGTGGGGGTGCACGAGTTTGCCCACCTTGTAGACGAGGCCGATGGGCAGATAGACGGCATACCTGCCACGGGCCTGCCCCCCGCGCTGCGCCGCCCCTGGGCCGAGGTAATGCAGCGCGAGCTGGCCGCCATCCGGGCCGGGCACTCCGACATCGACGCCTACGGCGGCACCAGTGAAGCCGAGTTTTTTGCGGTAGTAAATGAGTATTTTTTCGAGCGACCCGAAAAGCTCCGGGAAAACCATCCCGAGCTGTTCGACTTGCTCAGCCAGGCCCTGCACCAGCACCCCGAGCAAACCCTGACCGCCCACGGCAATCACCTCGACCCGCGCCAGTGGCTACGCCAGCTGCGGGCCAAGAAGAAGGTACTGGGCCGCAACTCGCCCTGCCCCTGCGGCAGCGGGAAGAAATATAAGGAATGTCATATGAATGCCGCTGTATAGCGCCAAGCAGTCCGATAGAAAGTCCGGCAAAATGTATTCATATTTGACTAAGAAATCTATTTTGGTCAATGAGAATAAGCTTTATCGTATTACTGCTTGCCTGGGTATTTTCTCCGGTTCGGGCCCAGGTGTACTACCTGAATCTACACGGCCAACACCTCGAGCTACCGGAGCGGAAAATTGCCATAGAGCAGGTAGTAGATGGGCGCGAAGGGCATCCGGCTATCGGTATTGTCTACCACGGACTGGGCAACAAAGCCGTGGCAGTGCTATTTCGCCACAGCCTGGAAGAAGACCTGACGGCTTTTGTACAGACTCAACTACCCGCTCGCCCTACCGACCAGCGGGTACTACTATGTGTGCGGCAGCTTCGCGTGAGCGAGGAGATTGGCAGCTTCAGCGAGAAAAAGAGTGCCGACCTGGCGCTTGATGTCTATATTCATCTGCCAGATGGCTATCATTTTACACAAAGCACTGGAGCGCATACCAGCGACAAGGCATTTGATGGCACGCACAGCCACCCTGCCAACCTCGCGCTGCTCCTAACTAAATGCCTGCGCCAGTTTACTACGGCCGATTGGTCGGCGGCCACCAGCCGCCCGGCTCTCACCCTGGCCCAGGTACCTACCGACCTACCGGCGGCGCTAGCGGGCGGTGGACGGCGCGGACCAGCACCACCCATTCTGCGGGAGCCCCTGCGGCGGGGTATTTATTACCAGTTCGAGCAGTTTCTGGCTAACCGGCCCGATACCAGTCTGGCATTTACCCTGGATACTTTGCGACTGTACTTTCGCAGTCCGCTGGCTGCCGCTAAGTGGCTGGGCGTGGCCAGAGTACGCCCGCTAGTTACTGCTGCCGGCACCAGACATCCTAGTGTGCCTACTGGTATGTGGGGGTTCTGCGATGGGAAGCAGCTTTTCGTGCAGTACAACAAACAGTTTTTCCCGTTAATGCGTCAGGGCAGCTACTTTACCTTTGTTGGAGAGGCACCCGCGGATGTTAATTATGCTCGGGCTAGGGCTAATGCTCAGGCCCGGGCCCAGTTTACCGTGGTGGCCCCGGTTGGAGTGGATGACCATACGGCAGAACCAATGGCCTATGCGCTTGATATGCGAACTGGCGAACTGGCTCCCTACCCTGGCCTACGGGCCCCTACTCGCTACGACACCGCTTATGTGTATGTATACCGTCCCGTCTCCAAAGCAACTGCTCCGGTGATGGTTTTGATAAATGGCCGGGAGGCTGGCCGCATCCAGCCAGGCGAATATCTGGAAATCCCGTGGACGCAGTATGCAAAGCCGCTGCGGCTCTGCCTCGATGGCTTACCTATGCACGCACCCTGCCAGTATCTGGTTCCTAATACTGCTCGGCAAAGCTATTTAAAAGTAGACTCGCAAAGCCCAGGCCCAGCCTGGCAGTGGATGACCAGCACCCAGGGGGAAGCTGACCTCAATGAGCTCGACAAGCTCCGCAAGTGAGGTATTGCTTGCTACCCCATCTCCACGGCCGGGTCCCAGTACAGCTTTTTGAAATCGACCACCACGTCGTCCACTACCCGCACGCCTTCGGCTTCGAGCCGCTCCTGCATGGCGGTGGGAGTAGGAAAATGGTGGCGCCCGGTAAGCTGGCCCAGCCGGTTTACCACGCGGTGGGCGGGCACGGGCGCATCTTTTTGGAGCGTAGCCGCGTCGAGGTTGGCGGCCATGAGCGCGTAGCCTACGGCCCGCGAGCCGTGCCGGGCCCCCAGGTAGTGCGCGATGGCGCCGTAGCTCGTGACGCGGCCCGGCGGCACCAGCCGTACTACCTCGTGCACATCGGCAAAGTAGTTGCGCTCGGGAGCCCGGACAGCAGGCGGTAAAGCGGCAGGTTTTTTCATGGGGTGAAAATACGAGCGCGGACAGCCGGCAGCGCAACCCTGGCCTGGAAGCCGCGTCCTTGCCCGCGCACTGAACCCGAACCTGGTGCGTGCTGTTGACCGAGCTTCGGCCGGCGGCTGTGCGTAATTTTGCACAAGCTGCTGCTATTCACCTTATTTCCCGTATGCGCTTTTTCACTTCGGCCCAGCTCGTGCTGGCCGGCGGCGCGCTGGCCCTGCTGGCCGGCTGCCATTCCAAAACCGACGACTCGAAAGGCGGTAAAGATTCTAAAAAGAATAATGGCCCGGCCCTGGTCGACGTGCTGGTGGCCCACCCTTCCTCCGTAACCGACTCGATTGAGGCCAACGGCACGGTGGTCGCCAACGATTTTGTTGAGCTGCACCCCGAGGTAAATGGCCGCCTTATTGCCCTCAATGTCAGCGAGGGCCGCCACGTAAGCCAGGGTAGCATTATTGCCCGCATCAACGACGCCGACCTGCGGGCTCAGCTGCAAAAAACCAACGCGTTGCTGCAGGTAGCCCGGCTCTCACAAGACCGTCTTGAGAAGCTGCTGAAGGTGCAGGGGGTAAACCAGGCCGATTACGACCTGGCTGTGAGCCAGGTGCGCAGCAACGAGGCCGATGCGGCCTACACCCAGGCCATGCTGGCCAAAACGGTTATCCGGGCGCCCTTTGCCGGCGTGCTGGGCCTGCGCCAGGTAAGCCCCGGTGCCTACGTAACGCCCGCTACCATCATCGCCACCCTGCAGGCCGATACCAAGCTTAAAGTAGACTTTACGCTGCCCGAAGCCAATGGCAACATCGTGCAGCCGGGCTCCGTCGTGACGGTGCGCTTCGCCGGCAACCCGCCGCGCCGCTACAACGCCACCATTCAGGCCCAGGAAAGCCAGGTAAACCAGACTACCCGTAACCTCACGGTGCGCGCCCTGCTGCCCGCCGGCGCTCAGGTGAGCCCCGGCACGTTTGCCCGCGTGAGCGTGAGCACCGGCGCGGCGCGGCGCAGCGTACTGCTGCCCACCAACGCCATTATGCCCGGCGATAAATCGGACCAGGTAGTGCTGGTCAAGCATGGCAAAGCGGTAATGCAGGATGTAAAAACCGGCGACCGCCAGAATGAGCAGATTGCCGTGGTCAGCGGCATCGCCGCCGGCGACTCAGTTGTGACGAATGGCGTGCTGTTCACCCAGCCCGGTAAGCCGGTGAAAGTGCGTAAGGCCAAGAATAATCAACAGGGTCAGTAATGAAATGCTAAAATAGCAGGCCTATCCAGCGGCCGCTTGCCGAAACATCCACGCCCCTGTCGTTAGGCTACTAAGCAGCGGCGCGAGTGAAATGCTTGGGTAAGCGCGTGCCCGCTAAGCCTGACGGTCAATTTTAGGTTATTGCGCAATAAGCATAGTATGA
Source organism: Hymenobacter baengnokdamensis (assembly GCF_008728635.1). Classification (NCBI taxonomy): domain Bacteria; kingdom Pseudomonadati; phylum Bacteroidota; class Cytophagia; order Cytophagales; family Hymenobacteraceae; genus Hymenobacter; species Hymenobacter baengnokdamensis. Next base: position 3,954,012 of record NZ_CP044285.1, read on the forward strand.
ATATCTCCGAATTATCTCTAAAGCGACCCGTGTTGGCGACGGTGTTCAACCTGCTGCTGATACTATTTGGCGGGGTGGGCTTCTCGTTTCTGGCGCTGCGCGACTACCCGGCCATCGACCCGCCGATTATCAGCGTCAGCACGGCCTACACCGGCGCCAACGCCGATGTAATTGAGAACCAGATAACGGAGCCGCTCGAAAAGCAGATTAATGGCATTCCGGGCATTCGCTCCATCACGAGCAGCTCGTCGCTGGGGTCGAGCAACATCACGGTCGAGTTTAACCTCGACGTGGATTTGGAGGCCGCTGCCTCCGACGTGCGCGACAAAGTGGGCCAGGGCGTGCGCTCGCTGCCGCAGGATATTGACGCCCCGCCGGTGGTGGCCAAGTCGGACGCCAACTCCGACAACATCCTCATCCTGGCCGTGACCAGCCGCACCAAGAGCCTGCTCGACCTCAGCGACTATGCCGAGAACAACCTGCAGCAGCGCTTCCAGACCATTAACGGTGTATCGGCAGTCAACATCTTCGGCCAGAAGCGCTTTGCCATGCGCCTCTGGCTCGACCCCAGCAAGATGGATGCGTACAACGTCTCCTTCACCGATGTGCAAAATGCCCTCAACGCCGAAAATGTGGAGGTGCCAGCCGGCAAAATCTACGGCGGCAAAACGGAGCTGACCATTCGCACGATGGCCCGCTTCACGACCGAACAGCAGTTTCGCGACCTGATTTTGCGGGAAGATAAAACCGGTATCGTGCGCCTCGGCGACGTGGCCCGGGTGGTGCTTGGGCCCGAGAGCTACGAGCAAAGCTGGAAGGTAAACGGGGCTTACGCCGTGGGCCTGGCCATTGTGCCCCAGCCGGGCTCCAACTACGTGCAGATTGCCGAAGAATTTTACAAGCGCCTGGCCGAGGTGCAGAAGGAAAATAAGGCGGACATCCAAATGCGGGTGCTCACCGACAACACCAAGATTGTTCGCAACTCGATTGATGAGGTAATCGAGACGCTGCTTATCTCCTTTGGGCTGGTGGTGCTGGTTATCTTTTTCTTCTTTCGCAACTGGCTCATCGCCCTGCGCCCGCTTATTGATATTCCTATCTCGCTGATTGCGACATTCTTCGTGATGTACCTGGCAGGATTTACTATCAATATATTAACTTTGCTTGGTATTGTACTCGCCACCGGCCTGGTAGTCGACGACGGCATTGTGGTGACGGAGAACATCTTCCGTAAGCTGGAAGAAGGCATGGATATCCGCAAGGCGGCGCTGGAGGGCAGTAAGGAGATTTTCTTCGCCGTTATCTCAACTTCGCTCACACTGGCGGTGGTGTTTTTGCCGGTTATTTTTCTGCAAGGCTTTACCGGACGCTTGTTCCGCGAGTTTGGGGTGGTAGTGGCTGGCGCAGTGCTGATTTCAGCCTTCGTGTCGCTGACTATTACGCCGGTTCTGAACGTGGCGCTGCACCGTGAGGGCGCAGGCCACGGCAAGTTTTACGACCGTACCGAGCCCTTCTTTACGGGCATGGAAAACGCCTACGGGCGGCTGGTCGGCAGCTTTCTGCGCGTGCGCAGCCTGGCGTGGGTAGTGGTAGCGGTATGCGCCGGCCTCATCTACTTTGTGGGTAAAAATATCCCAACCGAGCTGGCTCCGCTCGAAGACCGCAGCAGCCTGCGCCTTACCCTGACGGGCCCCGAGGGCACCAGCTTCGGGGCAATGCAGAAAATCAGCGACCAGGTAGCGCAGTTTGCAACCGACTCGGTACCGGAAAATGACTTTGTATTCAGTATTACGCCGGGCTTCGGCGGCGGGGGCGGCGTCAACAATGGGCAGGTGCGCATTGGCCTTGTGCCCCCCGATGAGCGTAAGCGCTCGCAGGAAGCTATCGGCAAGTACCTGACCAAGAATACCAAGCGCTTTAATGATGCGCGCATATTTGTGGTGCAGGAGCAGACTATTGCCGTGGGTTCGGGGTCGAAAAGCAGCTTACCCGTACAGTTCGTGCTGCAAAACGTGGACCTGGCCCGCATCCGCGGGGCGCTGCCTAAATTTTTGGCCGCGGCCCGCCAGGACCCTACTTTCCAAAACGTTGATGCCAACCTCAAATTCAACAAGCCGGAGGTACAGCTAACATTCGACCGCCTGAAAATCAGGGACCTTGGCCTGACTACTCAGAACGTAGTGGCGGCCGTACAGGGCGCATTTGGAGGCCGCCGCATGGCCTACTTCCTCATCAATGGGCGGCAGTACCAGGTAATTGGGCAGGTGGAGCAGGGCAACCGCAGCGCGCCCACTGACATCAGCCGGCTTTACGTGACCAACAGTCGGGGCGAAAGTATTCCGCTCTCGGCCGTGGTGCATCAGATTGAGGACTCTAATCCCAGCACGCTCTACCACTTCAACCGTCTGAAATCGGCCACCGTGTCGGCGCAGCTGGCCGAAGGCAAAACCGTGGGCGACGGCGTGCGGGCCATGCAGGCCATTGCCGACAAAACGCTCGACCCGACCTTCCAGACGGCCCTCTCAGGCTCGTCGCGCGACTTTGCCGAAAGCTCCTCTAACACGGCCTTCGCCTTCGGGCTGGCGCTGATGCTGATTTACCTGCTGCTGGCGGCTCAGTTCGAGAGCTTCCGCGACCCGCTTACCATTCTGCTCACGGTGCCGCTGGCTTTGGCCGGGGCGCTGCTCAGTCTGTGGCTTTTTGGCCAGACTATCAACATCTTCTCCCAAATCGGGATGATTATGCTGATTGGCCTGGTCACGAAAAACGGTATTCTCATTGTGGAGTTTGCCAACCACCAGCGCGATGCCGGCGTGCCCCTGCGCCAGGCCGTGCAGCTGGCCGCCCAGCAGCGCCTGCGCCCCATTCTGATGACTTCGCTGGCCACGGCCCTTGGGGCGCTGCCCATCGCCCTTAGCCTGGGCGCGGCCTCTACCAGCCGCCGGCCGCTGGGTATCGTGATTGTGGGCGGCATTCTGTTCTCGCTCATTCTCACGCTGCTTGTTATCCCGGCCATCTACACGTTTATCGCCAAGGACCGCAAGCCGCTGGAGCTGGGGGAGGAAGCAATAGTGCAGGAAGAGCCCGTAACTGCCTGAATGTAAAAGCGGAGCCGGCAGCCGATTAGGCTGCACCGGCTCGGCTCGCCCGACTTGTTTAATGACAAACGAAGTATTCCTTCGTTTTAACGTATAATGAAACGAACTTTCTGCTTGTTAACCTGCCTGTTACCTGCTTCTTTGCTGGCTCAGACTGCGCCCCCCACCACGGCGCAGTCGCCGGCCGGGCCCGGCGCTGGCCCGGTACTTACCCTGCACGACGCCCTGCAAACGGCCCTCAAAAACAGCCTCGATATTCAAATTAGTCAGAATAACGTGGACGTGCAGGGCCTGCGCAACAATGCCGGCTTTGCGGGCGCGCTGCCTGCGGTGGGTATTACTGCCAGCAACAACGCGGTAGTCAACAACACGCAGCAGGAATTTAATACCGGGAGCAGCGTCTCCCGCACCGGGGCAGTATTCAGCCAGTACAACGTGGGGCTGGCCGGCACCTTGCTTCTTTACAACGGCGGCCACGTAGTAGCCACCCGCAAGCGGCTGGATGAGCTGGCTCAAATAAGCCAGCTGCAGCTCAACTCGACCGTGCAGAATGTGCTGGCCGATGTGAGCCTGAAGTACTACGCCGTGGTGCAGCAGCAGCGCTATATCCGCACCCTCGAAGCTTCGGTGGAGGTATCGCGCCAGAAGCTGCGCCTTATCGAAACCCGCCAGAGTGTGGGCCTGGCCAACAACGCCGACCGCTTTCAGGCGCAGCTCGACCTGAATGCCCAGCTCGAAACCCAGCAGCAGCAGCAGCTGGCTGCCCAGCAGGCTACGGCCGATTTGCTTCGCGCCCTGACCCTGGATTTGAACACGCCCGTAGCCGTCGAAGACACCATTCCGGTTAATCGCTCGCTGAGCTGGGCCGAGCTGGAAGGCTCGCTCGCCAAGAACCCCGACTTGCTGGCGGCCGAGCGCCAGGTGCGCGTCAACGAGCTGATTGAGCGCGAAACCAGGGCCGCTCGCTACCCATCCATTGGCATAAATACCGGCACCAACTTCGCCCGTAGCCAAAACTCGGTGGGCACCACCCTCTTCAACCAAAGCTATGGTCCCTACGCCGGGCTGGGCTTATCGGTGCCCCTCTACGCGGGCGGCGTAAACCGGCGGCAGGTTGATATTGCCAGGATTAACACGCGCACCACCGCATTACAAAGCAATGCGTTGCAGCGCAACTACCGCCTCAATGCCCTCAAAGCCTGGGAAGCATACCAAAAGCAGCTCAGCCTCGTGACCACTGCCGAGCAGAGCTATACCACTGCCCGCCAGCTTCTGAAGCTGGTGCAGCTGCGCCTCGATGCCGGCCTCTCCACCCTGGTCGATGTAAAGCTGGCCCAGCAGAGCTTCGAAGATGCCGGCTACCGGCTCGTAAACTACCGCTACGCCGCCAAATCGGCGGAGATAACGCTGCGCCAGCTGGCGGCGTTGCTCACGCCCTGAGGCAGGCAGCCAGCCGTCAGCAGCAAGGGCCGACCGAGCGATGCTCGGCCGGCCCTTGCTGCTGACGGCGCTACAAACGTCAGTCCTTCACAAAGCGCTTGGTTTCCGTGCCGGCTTTGGTCGTGATTTTATAATAATAGGTCCCATGGGGCAGGTCGCTCAAATCGAGCTGCTGGGTGTAGGAGCCCCGCTCCTGCTGCACCGGCGCCAATAAAGTACGGAGCTGCGCACCGTTGCCATCCAACAGCTCAACGCTGACAGGACCGGCTTTTTTCACGTCGTATTGCAGCTGCGTGGTGGCCGCGGCGGGGTTTGGGTAAAGGTTAGTGCTCGTAAGATTACCGTCAGCCGGCGCAGTGGGGTCGAGCAGCAGAAAGGCCGCCGGCCGGAACAGCTTCCGCAGGCCACTGCGCCGGGCGGCCAGGCCCGCCCACTTCGCCAGCTTTTCCTGCTGCTCGGGCGTAGTATTCTTCGCCACAATCGCTTTTATGTCGGTGGCCCACTGCGCTTTTTGCGGCGCTATTTCCTGGGTTAGCTTCTGAATGTTGGCGTCGTACTTCAGCGCCAGCTGGGCCACGCTCAGCATAATGCTTTTCGCCTGCAAGCGCAGGGCGTGCACCTGTTGCTGCTGGTCGGCCGTGAAGGTGGGGCGGGTTCCGGCTGGCGCTTCGGCCGGCATAATGCGCTGGCGCAATGCCTGGCCTTGGGCACGCAGGGCCTGGAGTTGGGCGCGGTAAGTCACTACTTGCGCCTGGTCGGCCGGGGCAAGCTGGGCTTCCAGCTTCTGGCGCTGCTGCCGCAGCACGGGCAGGACCGTCGCGTTTAAATAAGCTTTAATTTCCTGGCGCAGTGGCTGGCTGGGGCCAGCCTGATGGCCAGCACCCGGCTGGGCACTAGTTACCACGTTTGTAACCAGCAGGAGCAGCAATACCAGGGGTAAGCGGGTGAGCAAAGGGTATTTCATGTTTTTAACGGCAGCGTGGGGTCATAGCTCAGTCGGCTTTTATATAGACTTGCGGTAAGCCAAGCGGTTTAATTCGGCTGCTGAAAAATACTTTAGTCCGCGCTTTTCCACTAACGCAAGAATGGCCCGGTAGCAGACCAGGCCATTCTTGAAATTATATTATTAATTTATTATATATAAAATATCATTCATTGTTGCGCGCCCCCTCTTCCCGGTTAAGCGCCGTGAGAAACGAGCGGGTGAGCGGCGTTTCACTTTCGGCGCCGGTACGGCGCTCGTAGCCGACCGGACTTTCGCCGGTGGCGGGCAGGGCGCGGTTGAGCCAGGCCAGGGCGTCGGTGGTAGTGCCGGGCATGAGGCCGTGCAAAGCAGCCAGCAGCCTGGCGGGCAAGGTCAGAATCAGCTCGCCATCGCCGCGGCGGCAGGCGTTCCAGATGCTGCGGGCGGCCTCTTCGGCACTCATGGTGAAGCCCGGCAGGGCATCGGCGATGCTAAACCAGGCGTATTCTTTTTCGTGCTGGCCCTTTAGCTCGGCGTGGCCGGCGCTGCCGGTGCGCAGCAGGCCGGGGCACACGGTAGTAACGAAAATACCGTATTGGTTGAGCTCGGCCCGGAAGCCTTCGGACAAGCCCACCAGCGCAAACTTGCTGGCGCTGTAGGCCGTGAGGTGCGGAATGGCCACCTTGCCGCCCAGCGACGAGATATTGACAATGCGGCCCTCGCCGCGCAGCCGCATGCCCGGCAGCACGGCCTGCATGGCGTAGAGCGGCGCCCAGAAGTGCGTATTCATGGAATCCTCGAAGTCGCGGACGTCCATGTTTTCGAGCGGCCCACCCAGGATAATCCCGGCGTTGTTGATGAGCACATCAATCGGCCCCAGGCGGTTTTCGACCTCCGCTACCAGCGTGCGTACTTCCGTTGCGTCGGTGAGGTCGCGGCTGAAGGCCAGCACGCTGGTTTCGGGCGCGCCGTAGCGCAGCAAATCCTGGCGGGCGCGGGCCAGCTCCTGCTCGTCGCGGGCGCAGATAGCCACGCGGGCGCCTTCGGCCACGGCCCGGCGGGCCAGCACCAGGCCCAGCCCACGCGAGCCGCCGGTAATAAGCACAGTACGCCCCGCCAGCTCATACGAGCCGCGCCGGTTGCGCCAAACGGTAGTGGCCAGGGCAGCAACGCCGAATCCGGCGGCCCAGAGCCAGGAGGTAGTACGAGAAGTTGGCTTCATGCTACCCTGTATGGGTTTGGGAGGCGAAAGGTTGCATCGGCTCCTTTGCCTGCTAAAAAGCAATGCGGGCCTGGCAAAGCTAACTACCTCACCAAGCCCGCATTACACCTTTATTATCGATTAATTACCGAGCTTTTCCTGGAAGAAAGCCAGCGTCAGGGCCCAGGCTTCGGCGGCGGCGTCCTTGTTGTAGCTGGGGCGCGCATCGCAGTTGAACCCGTGGTCGGCATAGGAGATAACCGTGTTGATGTAAGGCTTGCCGGCCGCCGCCACGGCATCGGTCACTTGCTTTATCTGGTCCTGGCTGATGTGCTGGTCGAGGCCGCCCCAGAAAAACAGATGCGGCGCGTGCAGGTCTTTGGCGTGGTCGGCCAGCAGGTGGGTGCCGCCTCCATAATACGACACCGCGGCGGACAGCGGCAGCACGGCATTGGCCAAAAACGCTACCCGCCCGCCCAGGCAAAAGCCAATGGCGGCGATTTTGTTCTTTTGCACGTTGGGCTGAGCTTGCAGCCACTCGTAGGCTGCCTGCACATCCTGGGTCAGGCCTTCGTTGGTAAGAGCCTGATAGTGCGGCATGGCACTGGCAAAGCTATCGTACGGAATCTCCAGCCCCGGGGCCGCCGTGCGGTGAAACAATTCGGGTGCCACCACCACATAGCCCGCCCTGGCCAGGCGGTCGGCCACGCTGCGAATGTGCTGGTTTACGCCAAACGCCTCCTGGCAGAGGATGATGCCGGGCGCGGCAGTAGTGGCCGGGGGCTGAGCTACGTAGGCGTGCACCTCGGTGCCATCGGCTACGGGCAGCACCAGCGAGTTGGGGGTACTCATATAAGAAGAGGAAAAGGAGTGGTAAAGTCGGAGCCGGAACAAGGCGGTCAGGGTGGTTGTTTTACGAGCGTACAGCTTGTTTTTACTATTTATTCTAGTAGCGATACTATGCCTGCCTCCCCTGCTTTGCGCCTGAGCGTGCTCGACCAGTCGCCCGTGCGCCCCGGTGCCACCGCCCGGCAGGCTTTGCTCGAAACCACCGAGCTGGCCCGCCTCGCCGACCGCCTCGGCTACACCCGGTTTTGGGTGAGCGAGCACCACAATACCACCTCGCTGGCCGGCCCCGCCCCCGAAGTGCTGCTGGCGCACCTGGGAGCGCACACCAGGCATATCCGGCTGGGCTCGGGCGGCGTTATGCTGCCCCATTACTCGGCCCTGAAAGTAGCCGAAAATTTCAAGCTGCTCGAAGCGCTGCACCCCGGCCGCATCGACCTGGGCCTGGGTCGGGCGCCGGGCGCCGACCGCCTCACGGCCTACGCGCTCAACCCTAATAATCAGTTCAACGAGCAGGATTTTATTGAGCAGCTGCTTGACCTACAGGCCTATCTGCGCGACGACACCACGCCCGAAACCATCCACGAGCGGGTGCAGGCTATTCCTAAAATTACTACTCAGCCCCACCTGTGGCTGCTCAGCTCAAGCGGGCAAAGCGGGCAGTTTGCGGCCCAGCTGGGTATGGGGTTTTCGTTTGCGCAATTTATCGGGCCCCACGGCGGGCCGGCGGCCGTGCAGCGCTACCGGGCACAGTTTCGACCCTCGCCCGAGCTGGCGTATCCCCAAGCCAACGTAGCGCTGTTTGTGCTCTGCGCCGATACTGAAGAGAAAGCCAACGCGCTGGTTAAAGCGCTATTTATTCAGCTATTACGCTTCGACCAGGGCCGGCGGGGCCCCTACCCCACCGCCAGCGAAACGGCCGCCTACGTTTTCAGCCCCGAGGAGCAGGCGCGCCTGCGCTACCACCAGGGCCGGGTAGTGAGCGGCACGCCCGGGCAGGTGCGCGAGCAGCTGACGCAACTAGCCGCTGCCTATGACATCGATGAAGTGACGGCAGTAAGCATCACCGCCGATTTTAACGACCGCCTGCGTTCTTACGAGCTGCTGGCCGAGGCCTTCGAGCTGGTCCCGACAACCCAGAAAGTAGCCGAGGAAGCCTTGGTTTGATGAGTGAAAACTGCCTTATTCAGTATTTTTCTAAATAAAAAGCCTCCCTGGCAGGGAGGCTTTTTTAGTGTCAACCACCTCATAAGCAGCATTTTTACCTTATACGTCAGCTTAAAGCTCCGGTAGCTGGATGCAGTTTACTGCATAAACTATTTGGAATCGTTCTAAACTCAGGCAGACCTTTGCGCTGCGTTGAATGATTCTAAATAAGCTTATGCCTCAGCTTTTCTTTCCGATTTCGCTCCTGGCTCTGGCCTTGCCGCTGGGCTGCCTGGGGCAGGCTTCTGCTACTCCCGGCTTGGCCCACCACGCGCCGCACCAGCATCGGCGGCTGGGCACCCTTGCAGGTCGGGTAACGCTGGCCGACGGGCAGAGCGCCGACCACGTATCGGTGCTGGTGCGTGGCACGGCCTACGGGGCGGCACCTGATGCGCGCGGTAATTTTCGACTGACCGCGCCGGCGGGCTGGCAGGTGGTCACGTTTACGGGCCTGGGCTACGCGGCGCAGGAAATAACGGTGCAGGTAGCGCCCCATCAGGTTATTACCTTACCGAGCGTGACCTTGGTACGCGGCACACGGCAGCTCGACGAAGTGGTCGTGACGGGCGGCAGCGCGGCCGCTCGCCCCACCACGGCCAGTAAAGCGGGTATCGCGCCCCTCGACCTGCCCCAGAGCGTGAGCGTAATTTCGCGCACGGTTCTGGCCGACCAGCAGGTAAACCGCCTCGGCGACGCGCTGCGCAACGTAGGTGGGGTGGCCCTGACGCAGCAGCGCCAGGGCATTGCCGAAACGTTCTCGGCGCGGGGCTTCAGCATCGGCATTGGCGGGGCGGGCGGCAGCATATTCAAAAATGGTATTATTTCCAACACCCAGGGCTTTCCCGATGCCAGCACGCTGGAGTCGATTGAGGTGCTGAAAGGCAGCTCGGCCCTGCTCTACGGCAACGTATCGGGCGGCCTTATTATCAATATGATAACTAAAAAGCCGCGCTTCGACTGGGGCGGCTCGGTAGAGATGCGGGCGGGCAGCTACCGTTTCTACAAGCCGATGGTGGACATTTACGGGCCCATCAGCAAGAATCTGGCGTTCCGGGTAGTGGGCACCTACGAAAATGCCGGCAGCTACCGCGACGTAGTGACGTCGAAGCGCGCGTACGTCAACCCTTCGCTACTGTATAAGCTGGGCGAGAAAACGGACCTTTTGCTGCAGGGCGACTACCTGCAATCGAACGTGACCCCTGATGCCGGCGTGGGCGTCGTCAACAGCGGAATTACGGCTGAGATTCCGGCCAATACGCCGCGCTCACGCTTTATCAATGCGGTGTGGGCATATAATACTACCACGCAATACTCGGGCTCGCTGGTTGTTACTCATCGCTTTAACGAATTGTGGAAGCTGAATGCCATTGCCGGCTGGCAGGACACGCGCGTGCTGGGCTTCGGGGTGGGGGTGCCGTCGGCTATTGCTGCCAACGGCGACTTTAGCCGGACGCTCAGCGCCGTGAAAACGAGCGAGCGCGACTTCACGGGGCAGCTAAACCTGACGGGCAGGTTTGACACCGGCTTTCTGGGGCACCAGCTGCTGGCCGGCAGCGACGCAGTGCGGATTGAGACCCAGAGCAACGCCTTTCGCTACACCGATGCGGCGGGCAACGTGGGTCCGGCCTATGATATAATCAATATTCTGGACCGCAGCAAATACGTAGAACGCACCGATATGCCGGCCTTTGTTGATACGGCCCGCACGCGCACGCCGTCGTACCGCGTCGGCGTTTATGCCCAGGACCTGATTACGCTCTCGCCTAAATTCAAAGTGCTGGCCGGGCTGCGGTGGTCGTATCAAAAGGCGCAGCCAGTCAGCGTTTTCAACCAGACTACCCAGCGCGAGCGGGCCACCAGCGTCGAGAAGGTTGATAAAGCCTTCTCGCCCAAGGCCGCCCTGCTTTACCAGCCGCTGGCCACGCTGTCATTTTACGGCAGCTACACCAACAATTTTACCATCAATACCGGCTACGACACAAACAAGCAGGCCCTGGCCCCGTCTATCGTAGATCAATATGAGGCGGGGGCCAAGCAGGAGCTGTTTAACGGCCGGGTTTTTACCAGCCTGAGCGTGTATCGCTACCGCAATAGCAATCTGGCCCAGTTTATCGCCTTTTTACCTAACGGCCAAGCCAATACCGACACGAATATGAAGGAGCTGACCGGCCAGACAACCAGCGATGGCCTGGACGTGGACGTCAACGCCAGCCTTTCCCAAAACCTCTACTTCAACGTGGGCTACGGCTACAACTACAATCGCTACACCAATACCTCCGGGCTAAAGGGGTCGCAGATTGAAGGTGAGCGCCTCACCAACAACCCCACAAATACGGCTAACGCGTCTGTCTTTTATACGTTTAGCCAGTTGGCCCTGCGCGGCATCAAAGTGGGTGCTTCGGCTTTTTATACCGGCCAGCGCTACGGGGGCAACAACAACACCGTGGGGCAGGACCCCGTAGGCAAAGAATACAGCCGCCTTATTTCACTCACCAGCTTCACTACCATCGACTTATCGGCCGGCTACACGTATCAGCGCTTCTCCCTGCTGGCCAAGCTCTCCAACATCACCAACGAGCTGAACTACCTGGTGCACGACCGATATAGCATAAACCCTATACCTCCCCGCCAGCTCCTGACCACCATCACTTATCGCTTTTAGGCAGGCGGTTTGGTGCTGTGGTCATTAATACGCGAACGACGCCCGGTGCTTCGCTACAAAATCCGTCCACGTCACCGGCGCCTGCCCGGTAATGCCGAAGAAGTTGTCGAACGTATCATCGGCGCCGGGCAAGGTGTGGGCCGCGTAGCGCTTGTAGTGTTCGTACACGCAGTGCATGTAGGCCATTTCGGCCCCGGCTGCCCGCATATTTTCCAAAAAAATCTCGGGTGGCAGGGCTTGGTAGCGAAACGGTTGACCGAGCACCTGCGCCATAACAGCGGCAATTTCGCCGTACGATTTGGCATCGTAGCCGAGGCGATAGGTCTGCCCGGCGTGCTGCGCCGGATGCAGCAGCGCCTGCACTGCCACCAGGGCCACGTCTTCGGCATCAACCCAGCTCAGGCGGGCATCGCCGGTGTATTGCTCAATAACACCCGCACGCACCACCTGCGTACCGCCGTAGCTGAGCAGGTTTTGCATAAAGGTTTCGGGCCGCAGGTGCGTAAACGAGAAGCCCGACCACTCAATATAGCGCTCCACTAATTGATGCCAGGCCCAGTGCGCCACCGTAGTATCGTCGCGGCCGCAGGCTCCAAGGTGCACCATATGCTGCACGCCGGCCGCCTTCGCCTTATCCAGAAATGCCTTGCTCTGGCGCAGCATATCTACGGTGTAGCCCGTCACGAGCAACGCCCGGTCGATGCCTTGCAGAGCCGGGCCCAGCGTTTCTTCCTTATCAAAATCGAGAATAACGCTGCGAATGCCCTGCGCCGTCAGCGGCAGCGCCTTGTCGGGCGAGCGCACGGCAGCTACCAGCGTGCAGGAATCATCGGCCTGCAGGCGGCGCAATACATCGCCGCCTATCTGGCCGGTAGCCCCGGTAATAAGGATGGTTGGTTTTGGAGTAGCCATTGGGTAGCGCACGCGTGAAGCTGGCTAACCGCTTTACCGGGCGTAAGGTTGGGTTGGCACCTTGCTATGGCGGGGCCGGGCTGGCAGTTTGTGCAGGGCCTGGCGGCTGATGCTAGGCAGTTTGCAGCACCTCATAGCCCAGCTTGAGAATAAACGCACTTACCACGCCCAAAAACAGCACCCGCACGAAGCCCGTGCCGCGCCGTAGCGCCAGCCGCGCGCCCAGCGTAGAACCCAGCACGTTGCAGGCCGCCATCGGCAGGGCGTAGTAGTAGAGCACCTGCCCGGTCGAGATAAAATAGGCCAGCCCGGTAATGTTGGTGGCAATATTCACTACCTTGGCCGAGGCCGAAGCCGCCAGAAAGTCGTAGCCAAACAGCCCCACAAACGCAAACAGCAGCAAGCTACCCGTGCCCGGCCCGAAGAAGCCGTCGTAAAACCCGATGCTGGCACCCAGCGCCACGCCCGTCCACAGCTCGCGGCTCCCGCGCAGGCGCGGGGCGTGCAAGCTGCCGAAGTCCTTGCGCCAGAAGGTGTAGGCGGCCATCAGCACCAGCAGCGCCAGCACCAGCGGCTTCACCAGGTCTTTGTTGAGGCCGCTTACGGCCCGCGCCCCCAGCAGCGCAAAGCAGCCTGCCACCACCGCCGCCACCGCCACCGTGCGCCAGTTGATAGCTACTCCGCTCAACCCGCGCAAATACCGAAATGCCGAAGCCGAGGTGCCGGCCAGACTGGCAACTTTGCCGGTGCCCAGCACCGTGGGCACCGGCACTTTGGGTAATAAAAGCAGGAGCGCCGGCAGTTGAATAAGGCCGCCCCCGCCCACCATGCCGTCGATGAGGCCGGCCAGCAGCGAGGCCGCGCATAGGAGGGGGAGGACTAAGCTGTTACCCACTCAAATCCCTTGATTTAGCATAGCCCATACAAAAAAAGCACTTATCACCAGCCAGATAAGCAAAGGCTTGACCCAACTCTTGCGGGGAAAGCTAGCTTCGTCAGGCAGGTATTTCTTGAAGTAATATCTATCGAGTACGTAACTCCAGCCTAAGTTTAAACCGAGAGCTATCCCCCGGTTTTTGTTGAAATCAGGTTCACTAACAGTACCGTTAAAGCTGTATAGCCAATACTGGCCCACAATGCCTGCCGGGCGGCAGCTGGCTGGCCGGCATCTCTTAGTGAATGAAATGTCAGAATACCACCGGCCAGCCCACTAAATAGGACGGAGAAAACCCGTACCACCCGAGGCGAATAAATGGCAGGCTTCGCTTGGTCAAGGGTATATACTGGCTCCATTGTAGTTAAGAAAAAGGTGGAGCAAAGCTACTTGTCCGGCTACCTCAAACCTAACGAAAGTCAGTTCCTTTTTCTTTTTCTATAGGAGTATAGAGTACAAATAGCTCTAAGCAGTATCCTCACTAAAACGGTGGTTCCTCGCCAAAGCTGTTGCTCTTGGGGAAGGGCACCGGCGAGGGCGGCGCGTCGTTCATGCGCGAGCCCAGGCGGATGGTGTTCGGCGCAAAGCCACCGCCCGGCGCGGGCCCACCGGCCGGTTCCGAGTCGAAGCTACTGGTTGGGAAGGAGTTGGACGAAAACGCCGGTGCGCCGCCGAAGCCGCCCGCATCTCCTCCCCCATCAAACCCGTCGAGGTCGGCAAACTTGGTGAAGCGGCCGATAAACTTGAGCTGCACCGTTTCGAGCGAGCCGTTGCGGTGCTTGGCAATAATCACCTCGCCCATGCCCTGAGTGGGGTTGCCCATCTCATCTTCGGTAATCTTATAATATTCAGGCCGGTACAGGAAGATAACCATGTCGGCATCCTGCTCGATGGAGCCCGATTCGCGCAGGTCGCTCAGCTGGGGCTTCTTGTCGCCGCCGCGCGTCTCGACCGAGCGCGAGAGCTGCGACAGCGCAATAACCGGAATATTCAATTCCTTTGCTATTCCCTTGAGGGCGCGCGAGATGCTGGCAATCTCCTGCTCGCGGTTGCCGCCCGGCCGGCCGGCCTCGCCGCCGCTCATCAGCTGGAGGTAGTCGATGATAATGAGCTGGATATCGTGCTGCGATTTGAGGCGGCGGCACTTGGCGCGCAGCTCGCGGATGCTGAGCGCGGGCGTGTCGTCGATAAAAATCGGGGCCGAGGAGAGCGAAGAAATCTTGTGGTTGAGCTGCGCCCATTCGTAATCGGCCAGGTTGCCCTTCTTGATTTTCTCGGAATCCAGCTCCGCCTCGGCCGAAATCAGACGATTGACCAGCTGCAGCGACGACATTTCGAGCGAGAAAATGGCGACCGGCTTCTTGAAATCGACGGCCGCATTGCGCATGGCCGACACCACGAACGCCGTATTGTGCGTCACGGTGCAGTCGGCCAGCAGAAACAGGTGATTGCCGTCAATCTCGAAGCCGTAGTAATCGTCCTCTTTATCAAACTCGACTGAGATTCCGGTCATGCGCCAATCGACAGCGGAAGCCCAGGGATTCGCCTTTTTGCGCGCCACGCGCACCGGAATCTTATCTACGTCGCCGTAGAAGCGCACGCGCCACACCTCGCTCTCGTAGCCGATTTTGCTGATGACGGCGCGCTTCTTCGTCAGCGACGTGCGGAAGCCCAGCGAATCGCACAGGAATTTAATCTGGCGGGCTAACTTCTTGTTTTTCTGAGTAATCTCGTAGCCATTGCTCACCACGTTGAGGTGGCCGTCGGAGTCGATAAGACCAGCCAGCAGGCGCAGGCGGTACTCGGTCGAGTTGACCAGGTAAGCCTGCGGAATGTGCTTGTTATTGAGCACGCCCAGCTGGCGCAGCTCGTCCTGCACCGAGTATTCGGCAACGCTCCCACCCTGCCGGCCGCGCGTAATGCCGTAGCTGTTGCAGCGGTCGGTTACTACGCCGGTGGTTACCTGCATGCCCAGCTCATCGGCGTACTGGTGCAGGTAGTCAATGATTTCGGCATCCTGGCCGGTGATGCGGCAATTGCCGGCAGCGCCGTCACCCAGCCACACACCCAGAAAATAAGGGTCGAGCGGCACCGTCTGTTCGGCAAACTCCAGGGCCACTTTGTAGCCTTTGTAGTTCGACTGAAACTTGGGGCCTTTTTTCAACCATTCACGAACCTCTATATTCAGCACGTCGCCGTGGCGGTGCGGCCCTTCGTTGCGGCTGCGCTTGAGCGAGAGAATGTGGCTCTCATTTACGCGGTAGTCGTCGCCTTTATTCTGGCGCACCCAGTACATGTTTTCGCGGCCACGCGCCAGGCTCAGCACCCGGCGCGGCGTCGAGTCGTCGCCCATCAGCAGGTCGCCTTCGCGCACGTCTTCCACGCGGCGCAGCGTACCATCATACATCACCACCTTGGTACCCAGCGCCAGGCATTTACCCATGCCGGGCCGGGCCGCAATAATCACCAGGTCAGACGGTTGCCAGCCGCTCGTTACGCGGTCGAGCGCCGAGAAGCCGGTGGGCACACCCGTCAATCCGTCTTTCTGGTGCTTCTTTTCTTCGAGCTCTTTAATGGCCTTCACCATCAAATCCTGCATCGAGTCGACGCCCTTGCGCATGTTGTCTTCCGACACCTGGAAGATGTTCTTCTCCGTGGCGTCGAGCAGCTCAAATACGTCGGTGGTTTCCTCGTAGGCGTCGCGCAGGATGTCGGTAGCGGTGCGAATCAGCTCGCGCTTGATGGCCGCCTCCAGAATCACGCGGGCGTGGGCCTCGATGTTGGCCGCCGAGTTGATGTGCATGGTGAGGCCGGCCACATAGCCCACGCCGCCGGCGGCCTCCAGCTCGCCCATCTCGCGCAGCTCCTGCACCACGGTGAGCTGGTCGATGGGCTCCGACTTATCAAACAAGTTGCTGATAGCCTTATAGATACGCTGATGGCCATCTTTGTAAAAGCTGTGCGCTTTGAGGATATCGACCACCGTGGTGAGCGCATCCTTCTCGAGCATGAGGGCGCCGAGCACGGCGGCTTCCATTTCGAGGCGCTGGGGCGGCAGCTTGCCGGTGGGCGACATGGGCACGGGCTGCCTCCCACCGCGCACGCCCTGGAAGGCGGCAGCGGCACGGGCCGCAGATTGCTTGAGGCGGTCGTCCATACGGTCATTCATTGGGTTAGGCAGGGGCAAAAGACGGATATACAGCGCGGAGGTAGCCTTTGCGGAAAAAGCAGCCGGGCAGGTGAGTGCCCGAACTAACAAAGCTAACTTAAAAGTGCCCGAAAAGAAAGCTCCCACCCTTCTGCTATTTGGGTAGCTGCCCTGGGCCGCTCGCAGGCCCAGCCGTACTTTCGTCTTGCCCAAGGGGCTGGCAGTAGGCTGCTTACCACCAGAGTTTCCCTACGCCAGGGGCTCCGCATGCGGTGTTTGCCGTGGTCAGCTTTTCGCAATAAGCTATTAATAATAAGTATTTTGGAAAATATTCACCTCATTGCCGTCGGGGGCAGCATCATGCACAACCTGGCGCTGGCTTTGCAGCAGCGCGGCACGCACGTAACGGGCTCCGACGACGAGATTTTTGAGCCGGCCCGCACCCGGCTGGCCCAGGCCGGCCTGCTGCCCGAAACAGAGGGCTGGCATCCTGAAAAGATTCACGCCGGCTTGTCGGCCGTGATTGTGGGCATGCACGCCCGGCCCGACAACCCCGAACTGGCCCGCGCCCAGGAGCTGGGCATCAAAATATATTCATTTCCTGAATATATCTATGAGGCCAGCAAGGACAAGCAGCGCGTGGTAATCGGCGGCTCGCACGGCAAAACGAGCATTACGGCCCTGATTCTGCACGTGCTGCGCTTTCACAAACGCAAATTCGACTATGCGGTGGGCGCGCAGCTGGCGGGCTTCGAGCTGATGGTGCAACTGACCGACGACGCGCCGGTTATCATTATTGAGGGTGACGAGTACTTGTCGTCGCCCATCGACCGGCGGCCCAAGTTTCACCTCTATCAGCACCACATCGGCGTAATTTCGGGTATCAGCTGGGACCACATCAACGTGTTTCCGACCGAGGAAATCTACCGCGAGCAGTTCGAGGTTTTTGCCCGCCAGACGCCCAAGGCCGGCGTGCTCATCTACGACCGCGACGACGAGCAAACTCAATTGGTAGCCGTGCCTACCAGCCCCGATGTAACCTACGTGGGCTACGGCCCCACGAGCACGTTATCCGGGATGGCCGCACGTTTTTGCTGACCAAAAAGGACGAGGAGGTGCCCATCCAGGTATTCGGCGAGCACAACCTGCGCAACATCTCGGCGGCCAAGGAAGTTTGTAAGCAGCTGGGTATCAAAGGCAAGGATTTTTATAAGGCCGTAGCCACCTTCAGGGGCGCGGCGCGGCGGCTCGAGCTGGTACAGGCTGGCGCTACGTCGGTGGTGTACAAGGACTTTGCCCACGCGCCCAGCAAGCTGCGCGCCACGGCGGCGGCCCTCAAGCAGCAGTTTCCGCAGCGGCGGCTGGTGGCCTGCCTGGAGCTCCACACGTTCAGCTCGCTCAACCCGGCCTTTTTGCCGCAGTACGCGCACTGCTTCGATGCGCCCGACGTGGCCGTGGTGTACTTCAACCCGCACGTGCTCGAGCACAAGCGCTTGCCGCCCCTGCCCCCCGAAGCCGTGGCGGCTGCCTTCGCCCGACCCGATTTGCGCGTATTTACCAACAGCGTCGAGCTGGCGGCCTTCCTGCAGGCGCAGACCTGGGCCGATACCAACCTGCTGCTAATGACCTCCGGCACCTTCGACGGACTGGACATTGCCGCCCTGGCGGCCGAAGTAGCCGGCTAGTCTGCCGGGGCAAAAATATAATGAATTATATATTTGCCCCGGCCGTCATTTATGGTATTCGACTTGCCCTATCGTGCATGACTGCTTCCGCTCCTACCACCTCGCAGCTCGTAACGGCGGTGCTGATACTGCTGCCTATTATTGGCGCAGCCATCATTGCCGGCCAGCGGTATCGCCAGCTGCCGGGCAACCTGCGCTACCTGGCCTGGCTGGCCTGGTTTGAGCTACCGCTCGACCTGGGCGGAGAAATTATGGGGCTGCTGCAACGCAACAACCTGTTTATCATGCCACTATACACGGTGGGTGAATTCTGGCTGCTGGCCCTGGTGTACGCGCGCACGCTGCAATCGGCGGCTTTCAACAAAGTAGTACCGTGGCTGGTCGGCGGCTTTGCCGCTTATGCCTTACTCGATAGCTTACTGGCGGCCGACCTCACCCGGTTCAGGCCCGGCCAGCAGGTTATTCAGGGCCTGCTGATACTGGCAATGGTCGGGCTTTATTTTCGCAAGCTGCTCCACGAGCTGCAAATCCGGAGCCTGACGCAAGAGCCAATGTTTTGGGTATCAATTGGCTTATTCCTGTATTTTGTGGGGTATCTGCAAATAGCGCTTTTCAGCAACTATATGATGCAGCACTATTCGATGGCCTTTAACCGCAACATCTGGACGATTCACACCGGACTGATTATTCTGTTGCACTGCTGCTATTGCCGGGCACTGGCAATCAGCCCCCGGCCCGCGCAGGCCTGACGGCTTTTTGCTGTCGGGCGGTTGCTGTGGCAAGAAAGCCGGCTAAACGGCGGGCTTTGGGGGGCGGGGTGGCCGGCCGCTGTCATTAGCCAGCAAGATAGCCAGGGCGGCCAGGCTCAGGCGCAGGGCCCATTTGGCGGCGCGGCTCATTTAGCAGCGCCGGGCTTGATGGCCGGGTCGGGCCGGGTGGTCGCAAAAACCTCGTTTTCGGGCAGCACTTTGAGGGTGCAGCTGCTGCCGCCCGAGTTGTCGTCGCAGGTGGTGCCGATAATGTGCCCGTCCTCGAAATCGAAGTAGCAGCTTGGGCAGCCTATCCCCGAGATGACGTAGCGGCTGGCGCTGGGCGTGAGGTAAAAGGTACTGTCGTCGGTGCCGTGCAGAGGCAGGGCCACCGCCCGGTAGCTACCGTTGTTGTGCCCCATACCAATAAGGTAGTAAACGGGCCGCGCGGCATCGCTGCCGGGCGCCTTACGCACCATAATGCGGTCGATAACCGTGCCGTCGTGAAACTGCCGGATAAGGGCGGCCGCCATTACCGACTGCGCCAGCTTGTACTTTACCCCGCCTTTACTATCGAGGCGCATAATCTGGTGGCTGCTGGCCGCGCCCGACAGCGCCGCCCCCGCCGCGTCGCTTACGCGCTGCGCCTCATGGGCCGGGTTGCTGGCTTCACGGGTGCGGGTGGCTTCGCACGAGCAAAGCAGCAGCAGGCTACTGAGCACGCCGAGCAGAAGCAGACCAAATAAGCGGGGTAACGTACGGGTCATAAGCGAGCAGAAAGTAGCTAAGCAGAAAGCAGCGGGGAGTAAAAAATTGCTGATAAACAGCGGCTTTCCGCTCCCCATCTGCCTTATCTAACGGGGCTTGTAATATTTCAGGGCTTCGGGCATCAGGCTCTTCAGGTCGGCAATGCGGGTGGCATCGCTGGGGTGGTCAGAGAGAAATGCCGGCATGTTAGTCTGGCTTTGAGCGGCCATCCGCTCCCAGAACGGAATTGCGCCTTCCGGGTTGTAGCCGGCCATCGCCATAAAAATCAGGCCCAGGTGGTCGGCCTCGCTTTCCTGGCGCCGGCTGAACTTCAGCAGCATCCCCTGCGTGCCCACGCCCACCGCCTGTTGAAACAGCGTATTCGTCACGGTGGGGTTTTGCGAGAGGGCCGTGGAAAGCGCCGTGCCCCCGAGCTGGGCGGCCAGCTGGTCGCTCATGCGCTCGGCCCCGTGCTTGGCTACGGCGTGCGAGATTTCGTGGCCCAGCACCACGGCCAGGCCATTCTCGTCCCTGGTCAGGGGTAATATGCCGGAGTACACGGCCACTTTGCCGCCGGGCATGCACCAGGCGTTCACCGTTTTAGGGTCATCAATCAGGTTAAACTCCCACTGGTAGCCTTCGAGCTGGCTCGACTGGCCCTGCTGCTTAAAATACTGCTCCACGGCGGCGGCTACCCGCTGGCCCACGCGGCGCACCATAGCGGTTTGCTCGGCATTGGTTGAGAGCTTGGCCGTACCCAGGGTTTGCTTGTATTGCGTGATGGCCAGCGTATTCATCTCGCTGTCCGACACCAGACTGAGCTGGCGCCGGCCCGTAATCGGCACGGTTGTGCAGCCGGCGGCAAGCAGCAGGCTACTGGCTAGTACAAAGTTCTTTAACATGAAAAAAGTGAAGGTGAGAGAAAAAGAAGAGTGGGATAGTCTGCCAAACAACACCCTTTTTTAATGCTGAACGGCACTGCCTATACGCAACCGGCCGGGGGAAATGTTTACTTTGTAGCAGAAAGAAAGCCGAAAACGAACGGCAAGCCGCGAGTCTACCAACCTGCGTTTTCTCCGTATCGCTTCTGGCTGCCCGGTGGCTTCTGCTTTCCTGCTCTCCCCTTCTCTCCTTACTTCCCCATGAAAATTATCTGTATCGGCCGCAACTATGCCGACCATATTGCTGAGCTGCAAAACGAAACGCCCGCTGCGCCGGTCATCTTCCTCAAGCCCGAAACCGCGCTGGTGCAGCGGGGCCAGCCATTTTTTGTGCCGACTTTCTCGCACGACGTCCACCACGAGCTGGAGCTGGTACTGCGCATCAGCAAAAACGGCCGGCATATCGAGGAGAAGTTTGCCCACACGTATTTCGATGCCATTGGCCTGGGTATCGACTTCACCGCCCGCGACCTGCAAAGCGAATTGAAGAAAAAAGGCCTGCCCTGGGAGCTGGCCAAGGCTTTCGACGGCTCGGCCCCTATCTCGCCGGTATTTAAGCCAGTGGCAGATTTTCCCGATTTTGCCAATATCAACTTTCGGCTCGAAGTAAACGGCGAAGTGCGCCAGCAGGGCAACTCGGGGCTGATGCTGCACCCGTTTGCCAAAATTCTCAGCTTTGTATCGCAATATATTACCCTAAAGCAGGGTGACCTCATTTTTACGGGCACGCCCGCCGGGGTAGGTCCGGTAAAAGTGGGCGACGAGCTGACCGGCTACCTGGAAGACGAAAAAATACTGGACGTACCCGTGCGCTAGGAGCTGGCTGATTAGGCTAGCGACGCATCCCGGCGTATGCCTTTGTCGAAACCGCCCTTTTGGCCGCGTGCAACGAGGGGGCGTACCGCTGCTTCGCGGCAGCCGTTGCCAGTGTTTTTAGTTATCAAGACAGATTATTTTGCTTACTTTCAGATTATTAGGCCGGGTTTCTTTGCCAGTTGCGGTCGGCTTGCTCGCAGTAGCTACCATCGGCCACGGCCAGGATGATGGCCAGGACGACACCACTACCCATACCCGCCGCGTAAGTGGCCCCATCAGGCCGGCCGCGGCGGCCGGTAAAGTAGAGGTACCGCCCGGCTACTTCCTGTTTCCGATTGCGCCGGGGCAGCCGGGCCTGCTGGCGGCCAGCATGGGCGAGCTGCGGCCCAATCATTTCCACGGTGGCCTCGATATCAAAACGGGCGGGGTGGTCAACCGGCCCGTGTATGCGGCAGCCGATGGCTACATCTCGCGGCTCAAGCAGTCGTCGTTTGGCTACGGCAACGTGCTGTATATCACGCACCCCAATGGCCTGACGACGGTATACGGCCACCTCAATAAGTTTGAGGGCGCGGCCGGCATCGAGCTGCTGCACCGCCAGTACGAAAAGCAGACCTACGAGCTGGAGCTGTTTTTTCCGAAAGACAAATATCCGGTGAAGCGCGGCGAAGAAGTGGCGCTGTCGGGCAATACCGGCGGCTCGGCCGGCCCGCACGTGCACTGGGAAGTGCGCGATGCCCAGGACCGCCAGCTCAACCCTCTGCAATGGGGCGGCTTTGCCGAAATCCAGGACCATACCGGGCCTACGCTGCAAGCGCTGGCCGTGGAGCCCCTGGCCATTACGGCGCGGGTGCGGGGGCGCTTCGAGCGCGCGCTGCTGGTGCCCAGGGTGCAGCCTGCCTCGGGCGCGGCCACCGCGTGGCCCGATACTATCCGCTGCTTTGGGCAGATAGGCCTGCTTTTGCAGGGCTTCGACCGGTTTGATAACGCCTGGAATAAGAATGGCATTCAGCGCGTGACGATGCGGGTAAACGGCCAGCCGCACTACCAGCACGTTATCGACGCGGTGCCATTTCCGAACGGCACGCGGCAGGTCAACAACTTTGTGGACTACGCCTACGCCCGCACCAACGGCCGCACCCTGCAAAAGCTGTGGGTGGAGGAAGGCAATGACCTGCCCTTCTATACCCCGCCGGGCCTGGGCCAGGGCAAGCTCAATGTGGAAGATGGCAAGGTCTATAGCATTGATTTGGAGCTGGCCGACTCGTACAACAACAAGGCTACCGCTCACCTGGTACTGCGCGGCGAAAAGCCCGCCGACTATGCCCGCCTGCCCGGCGCGGCGGCTGCGGCCGGCCGGGCCAGGCTCAGCTACGACATTACGCGCAATCTGCTGCGGGCCACCGTACTCCACGCCCCAACCGACTCTGCCGGGCAGCCGCAGTATTTGCTGCTGCGCCGGGGCGGCCGGCAGCTGGCCCTGCGCCCCAGCTATACCGTGGGCGCCGCCACTACCTACCTCTACGACCTGCGCGCCGGCCTGCCCGACTCGCTGCTGCTGGGCGATATTCACCAGGCTTTCGACCGCCAGGCTATCATTGCGGGCGGCCAGGAAACCAACTACGCGACGCCTTTCCTGAATGTGGTTTTCGGCTCCCAAACGCTGTTTTCGACCTTTTACCTCAGCACCCTGCACCGGGCCGATGCCGGCCCCGCCGCGCCCGAAAGCTGGACGGTCGGCACGCCGCTCGTGCCGCTTTACCTGCCCCTACGCCTCACGCTAAAGCCCGTGGCCCCACCCGCCGACCACATGCACACGGCCGTATATAGCGTATCGGCTAATGGTGGGCGGGCCTACGTGGGCGGCACCTGGAACGAAGACGGCACCCAGATTTCGGCCAACATTAAGCAGTTTGGGCAGTTCCGGCTCTACACCGATACCAAGCCGCCCACGGCTCAGCTGCTGGGCCGCGCGGGCGGGCAGCTCACCTTTCGTGTAGGCGATGAGTTGTCGGGCCTGGCTTCGTATAAGCTGCTTATCGGCGGACGCTTCCGGCTGCTGCGCTACGAGTATAAGAACGCCACGCTTTTCACCGTGGCCGGCGATTCACTGGGGCCCCACCTGCGCGGCCCCGCCGAGCTGCACCTCGCCGACCAGGCCGGTAATGAGAAGGTTATTTCCTTGAATTTGTAATTCTTCTCTCTTCTTCGCTGAAAATCGTTTGTCGTGGCAGGCACCATGCAGCAATTGAGCCGGCCGAAAAACCGGCCCACATCGTTCCGGTGCTATTGCTTTACAGGCCCGCCACTACAGCTGAGATAACGCACTTGTCATCAGTCATTAGTCATCAGTCATTCACAACATGCTCCCCGAACCCGGCACCCTGGCTCCCGATTTTACGGCCCCCGACCAGCACGGCAACCCCTTCACGCTGAGCAGCCTGCGCGGCCAGCGGGTGGCCCTCTACTTCTATCCCAAAGACGATACGCCCGGCTGCACGGCCCAGGCCTGCAACCTGCGCGATAACGAAAGCCAGCTGGCGGCCCAGGGCATCAACGTGGTGGGCGTAAGTACCGACGACACCGCATCGCACGGCAGGTTTGCGGCCAAATATGACCTTAACTTTCCGCTCGTTGCCGATACCGATAAGGCCATCGTGAATGCCTACGGGGTGTGGCAGGAGAAGAAAAACTACGGCAAAACCTACTGGGGAACTGTGCGCACTACATTCTTAATAGATGCCAACGGCCTGATTGAGAAGGTCATCAAGCGGCCTGATACCAAGGAGCACGCCGCCCAGGTGCTGAAGTAATCCGCCAACGGAAAGCTGGCTCGAGCTGCTATAGCTCGTTCACCAGCAGTATTTTGCCAATGTGCTCGCTGCTGGCCATGAGCTGCTGGGCCAGGGCGGCTTCGGCTAACGGAAAAGTCTGGTAGATAACCGGCCGAAGCTGGCCGCTGGCGGCCAGCGGCCATACGTGCTTTTCTACCTCGGCCGCTAGGGCGGCTTTAAACTCCGCGGAGCGTGGGCGCAGCATACTGCCGCTCATTCTCAACCGCTTGGTCATAACGTCGAGCAGGTTAAGCTCAACTTTAGCGCCATGCATGGCATTGATGTATTGCAGGCGGCCATCGGGCACGAGCAGGCGCAGGTTTTTGGCGGTATAGTCGCCGCCCACCATGTCGAGGATGACGTTGATTTTTTCGGCTTTAAACGCCTGCTCGAAGTCCTGCTCGCGGTAGTTTACGCACTTAGCCGCGCCAAACTCTTCGCAGGCGCGGCACTTGGCGCCTGAGCCGGCGGTGGCCAGCGCCCGGCTGCCCAGCGCGCGCGCCAGTTGAATGAGCGTGAGCCCAATACCGCTGCTGCCGCCATGCACCAGCACTGTTTCGCTGGGTTGCAAAGCCGCCGCCTGAAAGACGTTGGCCCACACCGTGAACGTGGTTTCGGGCAGGCTGGCGGCTTCGGCCAGCGACCAGCCGGACGGCACCGGCAAACAGTGCCGGGCGTCTACGGCCGCGTATTCGGCGTAAGCTCCTTCGCTCACAAGCGCGCACACGGCATCGCCGGTTTGCCAGCGGGGGGCGTTAGCGCCTACCTCTACTATCTCGCCGGCTATTTCCAGGCCGGGCACTACGCCGGCCACGGGCGAGCCGCCGTATTTGCCCTCTCGCAAGGCAATGTCGGAGCGATTGAGGCCGGCCGCCTTTACCCTGATGAGTACTTCGTGGGCGGCCGGCACCGGGCGCGGGCGCTCCTGCAAGGCGAGAACTTCGGGGCCGCCGGGGCGGGTGATGACGATAGCTTTCATGCCGCTAAAGACGAGTCAAAGCAGCCGGGCGTTGTGCCGAACCGGCAAAACAGCAATTTATTATATTATAAATTTAATATATATAAAATATGCAACTGCGCAGCCTCGGCACCCAACTTCCAGGCGCTTAGTCCGGTTATGGCCTGACTATTTTTCCTCACATTCATTCTTTCATTCCATGGAAAAACTAACCGGAAAAGTCGCCCTTGTCACGGGCGCGGGCAAGGGAATCGGCAAAGCGATTGCGGTGGCGCTGGCCCACGAAGGCGTGCACGTGGGCCTGCTGGCCCGCTCGCTCGACCAGTTGCAGGCCGTAGCCGCTGAGCTGCAGGCGCTGGGCGTAAAAACCAGCGTAGCCACCGCCGACGTAGCCGACGAAGCCGCCGTAAATGCCGCCGTAGCCCACCTTACGAGTGAGCTGGGGCCGGCGGATATCCTGATAAACAACGCCGGCATCGGCACATTTGCCAAGTTCATGGATATGGCACCGGCCGACTGGGAGCAGATTATCCGCGTCAACTTGCTGGGCGTGTACTACGTGACCCGCGCCGCGCTGCCGGCCATGCTGGAGCGCCGGAGCGGCGACATTATCAATATTTCTTCAACTTCGGGGCTGCGCGCGGCAGCTGGCAGCAGCGCCTACAGCGCCTCCAAGTTTGCCGTGATGGGTTTGAGCGAAGCCCTGATGCAGGAAGTGCGCAAAAGTAATATTCGCGTCAGCGCCCTGGCGCCGAGCACCGTAGCTACCGAGCTGGCTATCAACAACAACCTCACCGACGGCAACCCCGAGAAGGTGATGCAGCCCGAGGACATTGCCGAATTTGTCGTTTCGCAGCTGAAGCTGAACCGCCGCATCTTCGTGAAGGAAGCGGGACTGTGGTCCACCAATCCGTAGCAAAAAGCCGCTTCTGCTGACGGGTAGCTTACTCGTCGGCAGAAGCGGCAACGCTAACGACAACCTATTCGACGTGAAAAAGCACCTTCACGGCCGTTACGAAGAAGTTGACGCCGATAGCCAGCGTTAGAAAACCCATGATGCGGGCCAGCGCCGCCATGCCCGGCCGCCCCATGAGGCGGGTGAGGCGAAGCGACGAGACCAGAATCAGAAAGGATGCCACTGCTACCAGCGCAAAGCCCAGCACGGTAAACGCCTTGTCGGCATAGGTGGGCCGGATGAGGCCGATGCAAAGCGCCATGGAGCCCGGCCCCGAGAGCATGGGCATGGCCAGCGGCGTAAAGCTGATATCGTCCTTTTGCTTGCTTTCCTCCAGGGCGTCGGGGCCCACGCGGTCGCGGTTGGCCCCCGGCGTCAGCAGGTCGAAAGCCGAGCGCATGAGCAGAATGCCGCCCGCAATCCGTAAGTGCTGAATGTTGATTCCAAAGAAGTTAAGAATATACTGCCCCCCGAAAAAGGCCACCGACAAAATCGCCATCATGTACACGCACGAGCGCAGGGCCGTGGCCGTGCGCTCCGAGTTGGTATCATCGCTGGTTAGGGTCAGAAACATGGGCATGGCGCCAAACGGGTTGACAACCGAGAACAGGGTGGTGACAGTGGCGAGCAATATTTCCATACCCCAAAGGTATTGGGAACACAACCGCCAAGCAGTAAGCAGGACAAACGCCCCTACTCGTCCTTGTTGCCCAACTTTAGCGGGTTGTTACCATCTTTGCCTGCTCATCGGCCTAAGACCTATTTTTCGCTTGCGTGCCCACTCTTTATTTACTGCTGCACGGCCTGGGGCTGGTGCTGGGTGGCGCGGGCCTGCTGGCTACGCTGCTGCCGCTTCTTCGCCAAACGGCCTGGTGGATTCGGGTATGTGACTTTCCCAGGCTTCAGATATTAGCCGGACTGCTGCTGGGCCTGCTGCTATTGGTCCTCACTGATAGCGGCCCCCGGCCAGCCTACACGGCGGCAGTACTAGCGGCTATCGGGGCAGCGGTACTCTACCAGCTTACCCGCGTGTGGCCCTATACACCCTGGCACCGCAAACAGGTTAAAGACAGCCAGCGCCCCGCTACCGACAAGGCTAATCATCTCAGCCTGCTGGTAACCAACGTGCTGATGTATAACCGCGATGCCTCCCGCTGCCTCGGCGTCATTCGGGAGTACCAGCCCGATGTCGTGCTGGCCGTTGAGACTGATGCGTGGTGGCTGAGTCAGCTGGAAGGCATTACCAGCGAGTATCCGCACACCTGCCACGCGCCGCTGGCAAACACCTACGGCATGCTCGTGTTTTCACGCTTGCCGCTGGTGCACAAAGAGATTCAGTTTATTCTGGACCCCGGCATTCCTTCGTTTCACGGCCGGGTGCAACTGCCCAGCGGCATTGAGGCCAACCTGCACTTTGTGCATCCCAAACCGCCTGCCCCGCAGGAATCCAAGACCAGTACCCGCCGCGACGCCGAGCTCTTGCTGGTGGGCCGGGCCATTCAGGCGCACGACGGACCAACCATCGTGGCCGGCGACCTCAACGACGTGGCGTGGTCGCATACTTCCGAGCTATTCCGGCGCTTGGCCCGGCTGCTCGACCCGCGCGTGGGCCGGGGCCTGCTCCCCACTTTCCACGCCGATTATAAGCTCTTGCGCTGGCCGCTCGACCACGTTTTCCACTCGGCGCACTTTCGCTTGCAGCGCATTCAGCGCCTGCCGCATATCGGCTCCGACCACTTTCCCATCTTTATCCGCCTCAGCTACGAGCCCCGAGGCTGGCAGGAGCAGGAAGCCGAGTTGGAAATGCCCAACGCCGCCGACCGGCTCGAATCGCGGGAGAAAATTCAGGAAGCCGCTACGGAAGAAGTTTAAAACGGCGGAGCACAAGTATGCGCTGCCCATAGTTTGGCGCGCTGCATCGGCCGAGGCCTGTATTATCGGGGTACCAGCCAGCTGCACGCGAACTATGTAAACATAAAGCGGCCCACCTACCTGCCCTTGGTTACTGGGACAGGCCGGTGGGCCGGATACGCCACAAACAATAAAACACCTATATAATATAACTCTTATAACGTTTGTGGAGCTGGCCGGCTGAGCTTCACCCGCGAGTCGGCGCTGGCCGCAGCCGGGCGAGGCTTCACGGGAGAAGCATTTTTGTCCTTGCTGCTGGCAATAGGCAGCGGCAGGCGCTTAATCAAGGTACTGAGCCGCCCCCGGCCGTTACGCAAAATGGGGTGCAGGCGCAGGGTTATGCGCTCGCGATGCAAGTCGCCAAACCCGAGAGCAAAGTTGCGAAGTGCGGGCAAAGCGTCGTTGCCGAGCAGTTTATAGGTGTTCATCTCAAAGTCAAACGGCACGCGCACCGAGTCGCGCGGGGGCAGCTCCAGCATCAGGGGCATACGGCCCGAGCCCAGCTCCCGGCCATCTACGAGCACGGTATAATCGAGGCCGGTAATAGCGGTTTCTTCCAGGTTAGGGTTATACGCGTTCAGCTTAAGCCGCATTTTCAGGGGCAGGGACTTATTTACATAGCCCTCAATAAGCTGGTTGCGGCGCGGCAGGTCCACGTCGGCAGGCGTGTGCAGGTTCAGCACATCGAGCGTACCCAGGCTGGCCTGCTCAATGCCGCGCAGCTTAATCTGCGGCTCTACGCTGGGGGCTCCTTCCTGCCGGGTTTCGCGCAGGGTGCAGCTGGTAGCAAGCAGCAGACCGAAGGCCGGTAGCAGAAGCAGAAAGCGGCGGAGAGATAACATAGTAGTAGAAATGCTCATGGCCTGACCTACGTAGTGACTTGGCTAATCGGTTGGCAAAACAAGGAAATAAAAACCATGCCGAAGGCGATTTTCGCCAGACTACTAGTTTGACCGGTTGCACCCACCTACTTGGCCGCTGAAAATTTCGGCATCTGGCAGATTTCCCCTCTCTACGGCTATTCTAAAGCAATGGCCATGCGCTGCTGCCCGACGTTTGCTTAGTACAACCTGAAGAGACTACTCAAATTAGAAGTTGACTCAAATAATCTTGTTTTGGTAATTATGATGCAAGTTACACCGCAACAGCGAAGCGCGCAAGTCACTAACCCTGAATTATGCAAAGCTTAGGTTCAATGTTTTTGCGCTAATCTTCTGTTTTTCATTTATTTATTATTTTTTACTGTTCCTTCCAAATTAGATAAGTTATACGAATTCTTGTTTTGAAAATAGTAAAAATATTTCTCTTGCCGCAAGTAGCAACACGCATGACATAGCACTCCCGCACGGACCCGCCGCAGAAAATAAAATATTGAAAAAGTCCTACTCACTTCCAAGCAGCATTCTACTGCTTTCCGGCGCCTGCGCATGGGCAGGCTGCTGCTTCCGGCGCCTGCCCACGCGGAGGCTACTGAGGCTGACGCGTAGCGCCCTGGCAGCCCGGCCCGGCAGGCGAGCAGGGCAATATAGCTAAACGCCAAAAGGCCGGCAGCTTGCGCTGCCGGCCTTTTTCAAAGCATCGACTGAATTAATTCAGTCGATGCTCGTCGGCCATTTATTTGCCTTCTACTTCCTCATAATCCACGTCGGTTACGTGGTCGCCGGCGGGTTGGCCCTGGCTGCTCTGACCCTGGCCGTCGGCAC
The DNA here is from genome assembly GCF_008728635.1 of Hymenobacter baengnokdamensis. Lineage (NCBI taxonomy): Bacteria > Pseudomonadati > Bacteroidota > Cytophagia > Cytophagales > Hymenobacteraceae > Hymenobacter > Hymenobacter baengnokdamensis. The sequence continues at coordinate 3,983,722 of NZ_CP044285.1, forward strand.
CGGGGAAGCCCTGGGCGCCCGGCTGGCCACCCTGCGCTCCGGCAGCGGCATACATCTCCTGCGAAGCTGCTTCCCAGGCCTTGTTCAAGGCAGCTACGCCAGCGTCAATCGCGCCGAGGTCTTTGCTTTCGTGGGCTTTCTTGAGGTCGGCGAGCGCCCCTTCTACGGCCGTTTTGTTGCCGCCGCTCAGCTTATCGCCAAACTCCTTCAGCTGTTTCTCGGTCTGGAAAATGAGCGAGTCGGCATCGTTTACTTTTTTGATACGCTCGGCTTCGGCTTTATCGGCGTCGGCGTTGGCGGCCGCTTCGGTACGCATGCGCTCGATATCAGCGTCGGTGAGGCCCGAGCTGGCTTCGATGCGGATTTTCTGCTCCTTGCCAGTGCCTTTATCCTTGGCCGTCACGTTCAGGATGCCGTTGGCGTCGATGTCGAACGTTACTTCAATCTGCGGCACGCCGCGGGGTGCGGGCGGAATGCTGTCGAGGTGAAACTTACCGATAGTACGGTTCTGGCTGGCCAGCGGGCGCTCGCCTTGCAGCACATGGATTTCGACCGAAGGCTGCGAATCTGAGGCCGTTGAGAAGGTTTCCGATTTCTTGGTCGGGATGGTGGTGTTGCTTTCGATGAGTTTGGTCATCACGCCGCCCATCGTCTCAATACCCAGCGAGAGCGGGGTTACGTCGAGCAGCAGCACGTCTTTCACCTCGCCGGTGAGTACACCTCCCTGGATGGCGGCGCCGATGGCTACTACCTCGTCGGGGTTCACGCCCTTCGAAGGCTTCTTGCCGAAGAACTTCTCTACTTCTTCCTGAATGCGGGGAATGCGGGTTGAGCCGCCCACCAGGATGACCTCATCAACCTGCGAAGCCGAGAGGCCGGCATCTTGCAGCGCCTTTTTGCAGGGCTCCATCGAGCGGCGCACGAGGTCGTCGCTCAGCTGCTCAAACTTGGCGCGGCTCAGCTTCACTACCAGGTGCTTGGGGCCGCTGGCCGTGGCTGTGATATAGGGCAGGTTGATTTCGGTTTCGTTGGACGACGACAGCTCAATCTTGGCTTTTTCGGCCGCTTCCTTGAGGCGCTGGAGGGCCATCGGGTCGTTGCGCAGGTCGAGGCCTTCGTTTTCGCTCTTAAACTGGTCGGCCAGAAAGTTGATGATAACCTGGTCGAAGTCGTCGCCGCCAAGGTGGGTATCGCCGTTGGTGCTCAGCACTTCAAACACGCCATCGCCCAATTCCAGAATGGAGATATCGAACGTGCCGCCGCCGAGGTCATACACGGCTATTTTCTGGTCCTTGTGCTTTTTATCGAGGCCGTAGGCCAGCGCGGCAGCCGTCGGCTCGTTGATAATACGCTTTACGTCGAGCCCCGCGATGGCGCCGGCCTCTTTGGTAGCCTGGCGCTGGGCATCGTTGAAGTAAGCCGGCACCGTAATAACGGCCTCGGTTACGGGCTGGCCCAGGTAGTCTTCGGCCGTCTGCTTCATCTTTTGCAGAATCATGGCCGAGATTTCCTGGGGCGTATAGTTGCGGTCGCCGATTTTCACGGCTACCGTATTATTAGAGCCGGGCGTCAGGTCATACGCCACGTACTTGCTCTCAGATGATACTTCCGAGAAGTTGCGGCCCATAAAGCGCTTGATGCTGGCAATCGTGTTTTTGGGGTTGGTAACGGCCTGGCGCTTGGCCGGGTCGCCTACTTTGCGCTCGCCCTTGCCATTGTCCAGAAAGGCGACAATCGACGGCGTGGTGCGGCGCCCTTCGGAGTTGGGGATTACAACCGGCTCGTTGCCTTCCATTACGGCGACGCACGAGTTGGTGGTGCCTAAGTCAATACCGATGATTTTGCCCATGATAGTGCGGGTGCTGAAGTTTAAAAGTGACAGGTGTCTGGGTTGGGAATAACGGCTACGAAGCCGCTGAAGGCCTTGTTACAAGCCGCGTACCAAGCGTTGTTTTCTGCCACTTTGGCCGGGCTGGGCCGCTGGCTGGCGCAGCGGCTGCCAGCGCGGCGCACAAACACTTGCCTCTGGCCAGCCACCCTGCCGAAGTTGCCGATAGGGCCGGCACCAGCATCGCGGCGAAAGCAGTTGAGCGTCTACCTTAAGCAGTTGAGCCAAAAATTAATTTTCTTTTCGCAATCCGGGTACCTTAGCAAAACCGTTTATGGCGTTATACGTTGAACGCCCAACCTTTTAATCTCCACCTCTTTTCAGCTTACATGAAAAATCTTTTCCTTACCGCTCTGGCTGGTCTGGCTTTAACTACAGCCTGCAAAAAAAGTGATAGCAGCACCACTCCCGCGCCCATGCAGGTAACGGGTACGCTAAGTGCGGCCAATGAGACACCCGCCACCACGGCTACATCGGCCACGGGCAGCTTTACCGGAACCTACGACCCCACTACCAAAGTGCTGTCCTACACCCTCACATTCTCGGGGCTCACGGGTAATCCTACTTCCGCGCACCTGCACTATGGCGACGCGAAGCATAAAGGCAACGTATGGTTGCCTTTTGCAAACTTACCCGCGGCTACCAGCGGTACCATTACGGGCACCACTACGCTCACGACTGTTACTTCTACTACTGCCCCACTGATTACTTCGCAGCCCGACTCCCTGACGATGGGCCACGTGTATGCCAACATTCATACGGCAGCTAACCCCGGCGGTGAGATTCGCGCCAATCTGGTAGCCAAATAGTACTGTTGCCACCTTTCCGCTACCATGAGCCGGCCACTAGTTTAGCGGCCGGCTCATTGCGTTTATGACGCCCGGAAAGGCAACTTTGCCGGGTGGCCTGCATCTTTGGTCTTCCATAGTCTGCTACCTTCTCTTCTTCCATGAAACCCACCCTTTTTGCTGCGCTGCTGCCGGGCTGTTTGCTGCTGGCCGTTGCGGCTCAGGCCCAGGCCCCTTCTACCCCTATGGCCGCGCCCGATGCGCCCTACCAGCCTTCGTCGACCAAAACCAATGACCTGGTGCATACCAGATTGGCCGTGCGCTTCGACTATGCCAAGCGCTACCTCTACGGGCAGGAGTGGGTAACACTCAAGCCCCACGCCTACGCTACCGATACCCTGCGCCTCGATGCCCAGGGCATGGATATCAAAACAGTGGCCATGATGAGCGGTAGCGCCCAGCAGCCGCTCAAATATGACTACTCCGATAAAAACAACCTGCGCATCAACCTGGGCCGGGTGTTTAAGCCGGGCGAGGAATACATAGCTTATATTGAATATACTGCCAAGCCCGACGAGCTGTCGGTGAAGGGCTCAGCAGCCATCACCGACGCCAAGGGCCTGTACTTTATCAACCCCGACAGCACGGTAAAGGGTAAGCCCGTGCAAATCTGGACCCAGGGCGAGACGCAAAGCTCGTCGGCCTGGTTTCCGACCATTGACCGGCCCAACCAGAAAACAACCGAGGAAATCGCCATGACGGTGCCGGCCAAATACACCACGCTCAGCAATGGCCGGCTGGTGAGCCAGGTGCCCGCCGGCCCCGGCCTGCGCACCGACACCTGGAAGATGGACCTGCCCCACTCGCCCTACCTGTTTATGATGGCGGTGGGCGACTTTAAAATCTACAAGGATACCTGGCGCAATAAGGAGGTTAACTATTACCTGGAGCCTAAATATGCGCCCTACGCCAAGCAGATTTTCGGCAACACGCCCGACATGCTGGAGTTTTTCAGCCAGCGCCTGGGCGTAGAGTTTCCCTGGAATAAATACGCCCAGATTGTGGCCCGCGACTACGTGAGCGGCGCCATGGAGAACACCACCGCTACGCTGCACGGCGAGCAGGTGCAGATGGACGCCCGCGAGCTGCTCGACCGCGAGTACCAGAGCGAGTCGGTGATTGCGCACGAGCTGTTTCACCAGTGGTTTGGCGACTACGTCACGGCCGAGTCGTGGTCCAACATCACGGTAAACGAGTCGATGGCCGACTTTTCAGAAGCCTTATATGCCCAGCACAAATACGGGCAGGAGGCGTCGGATGCTCACAATTACCGCTACCTGAAATCGTACCTGGCCAGCCAGCGCGATGCCGGCAAAAACCTGGTGCGCTTTCATTATAATGAGCGGGAGGACGTGTTCGACCTCGTGAGCTACCAGAAAGGCGGGGCCATTGTGCAGATGCTGCGCACCTACCTGGGCGACGACGTATTCTTTGCCGGCCTGCACAAGTACCTCACCGACAACAAATTCGGCAACGGCGAGGCGCACCAGATGCGGCTGGCGATGGAAGCGGTATCGGGCCAGGACCTGAACTGGTTTTACAACCAATGGTACTTCGGCAGCGGCCAGCCGGTAGTCACGATTAACTACGGATGGGACGCGGGCACCAAGACCCAGACCGTTACGATTAAGCAAACCCAGCCTGATAAGGTATTTCAGCTGCCGCTGGCAATTGATTACTACGTAAATGGCAAAGCGCAGCGCCAGCGCGTGATGATGACCCAGGCCACCCAGACGTTTAGTATGCCGCTGGCGGCCCAGCCCCAGCTGGTGAACGTGGACGCCGAGAAGTTTACGCTCTGGCAGAAAACCGACAATAAGCCGTTCAGCGAGTACGTGTATCAATATAGCCACGCGCCGCTATTCGTAGACCGCCGCGAGGCTCTTGATGCGGCGCTGGAAAAGCAAACGACCGATGCGACAGCCCGTGCCCTGGTGCTGGCCGCCCTCAAAGACAAGTTTTACCAGCTGCGCATTACCGCTATTCAGGGCCTGAAGCTGGATAATAAAGAAGTGGCTAAGGCTGCCGCGCCTATCCTGCGCCAGCTGGCCGCCACCGAAACCGAAAACCATGTACGGGCCACCGCCCTAATTGCCCTGAGCCAGCTGAAAGACAAGAAGGATGAGAAAATCCTGACTGCTGCCCTCAGCAGCAAGTCGTACCTGGTGCAGGGTGCCGGCCTCGAAGCCCTGGGCGAAATTAGCCCCACGGTAGCACTGGCTCGGGCCAAATCGTTTGAGAATGATGCCCATCTGGGTCAGGCCGTGACGACCGTCTACGCCCAGCAGGGTGGGCCGGAGCAGTGGAATTATATCCGCACAACGTACGATGCGGCCTCGGGCCGTAACAAGTACGGTCTTATCGGGGCGCTGACCCAGATGCTGGGCCGCCTCAACGACCCCACAGCCTTTGCCGAGGATGTAGACCGGCTGCAAAAACTGGCCGTGTCGCCGCAATTTAAAGCGCGGGGCTACGATAAAATGATGATAAATGTGCTGCAGAAAGGTGCCGAAGCCCAGGCTGGCAAGCCGAATGCCGCGCAAAATCAGGCCACGGTAGCCGCCGCCGTGCAAGCCATTCAGCAGAGCAAGTAAGCCACTCACCTTGAGCTGGTTCAAACGAATACGGCCGTGGTAGAAATTATTCATTTCTACCACGGCCGTATTCGTTTTCTCCAAAAACCGGCCTTCTACGTTGAACTATCCCCTGGGGTTTCGCGTCGGGTAGTCATGCGCAAGACCACTCCGCTGGTGTTGGCTGCCCTGCTTGCAGGCCGCCTCACTCCCGCCCTGGCCCAGAACACGCCGGATGAAAATAATGAAAATGCTGACGCGCCCTTCGTGCAGCATATTCGGCCCGACCGCCCCGGCCAGACTATCTCGACCGGGGTGCTGCGGCCGGGCCAGTTTCAGCTCGAAACGGGTATCCAACGCTTTTCGCCGCGAACCGGCGTGGGCGTGAGCAGCAACGTAAACACGCTCCGCATCGGCTTCTTTAATAGCATGGAACTGCGTATTACGCAGCCCTATGTGTTTGGCAATTCGGCCGGCAAACCGGGCCTTGTGGGCGACAGGCCGGTAATGCGGCCTGATTCGGCCGGGTGGGCCCCCATTACGGTAGGCACCAAGCTGATGCTGACGCCCGACCGGGCCAGCCGGTTTCAGGCAGCGCTGCTGGCCGAGGTAGCTATACCTAACACCGGCCAGAACGGCCTGCGCCGCACTACCTGGGCTCCCGCCGGCCGCCTGCTGGTGAGCCAGCAGCTGGGCCGCCGCGCGGCGCTCGAAGGCAACTTCGGCTTTGTGCAGTCGGGCCTCACGCTGGCCGACGTTTTCAACGGCGAGATAGCCGGCCAGTATATCGGCTCGCTGGCACTCACCGCGCCCATCAGCAATAAAGCCGGCTACTTTGTCGAAGCCTATGGCCGGGGGCGCGACAACCTGACTACCGGCGCCAATGCCGGCCTGTATTACCGCCCCTGGACTGGCCTGCGCTTCGACGCCACGCTAGGCCGTATTATGGGTGGGGTAGCTGCCGGGGCTACCACTGTAGGCGTGGGCATGAGCTTCCGGATAGGTGGCAATTAAGCTGAAGTAACCGGCGCAGTGTTTTGCGCCACTGCTTCGGCCGCCAAGCTCAAGAATAGCTGCCATCAGCAACACAGGGGGCAGCGAATCAGGCTAAACAGCTGATTCGCTGCCCTTTTTGCGTGAAAATAACTTATATTGCCTATACTCGGCATTAACCATATTTGCCAGTACTCAAAAATCCCGGCCAGCTGCCGGAAAACAGCGCGGTTTATTACTTTGGGGCCATTCTCACCGTATAAGCTCGAGCTTGCTTATTATAGCTGGCTTTATTTTATGCGTCGCTTCGCCTTTCTTCTGCCTTGCCTGGTTCTGGTTGGCGCTGCCTGCCAGCGCGTTACTGACCGGGCCAACACTACGCCGATGGTCAGTGCTGTTACTACCCCCGATGCGCCCCTGCGCGAAACCCGCTGGACGGTTTTCGCAATGGGCGGCCAGCCACTCGCGCCTGCTGCCTCACCAGACCAGGTGCCTTATTTGCTTATCAGCGATGCGGGTACGGCTGAGGGCATGAGTGGCTGCAACCGCTTCCGGGGCGGGTTGAAGCCCGCCGAAACCGATGGCCAGCTGGAATTTGTCAACCTGGGCAGCACCCGGATGGCTTGCCCGCTTATGGATACGGAGCATAAGTTTACGCAGGCCCTCGACGCTACGCGCTACTACCACATCAGCGGCGACACGCTGCGGCTCTATACCAGTGCCGAGCGCACGGGCACGCCGCTTGTGCAGTTGGTAGCGGCCAAAATGCCGTAGCAGTTGCCTAACGCCGTTTCCAGATGCAAGTGCCGGGCGGTTAAGGGTGTAAGGGGCTTGGCTGGGTACTATGGGCTACTTTTCAGGAGCTACCCGGGTTGGGGTCTGCTGGCCGGTTACTATGCCGTGGGCGCTTAGCGCAATGGCCGAGATAACGGCCGTCATGTTCTTGACGTCCAGGCTGCTTACTTCATCATCGACGCTGTGGTAAAGCTTATCGGTCGGAATCTGGTCGGTGCTAATGGTGTGCGCCGGTACGCCCACGCGGGCCAGCATGGCGTTGTCGGAGCGGTAAAACAGATTTTGCTCGGGGTACGGGTCGGGCTCAAACTTAAATCTGGTGCCTTGCAGGTTGGCTTGCAGCAGCTGGCCGAAATTCGATTTGTCGTAGCCCGTGATAAAGGCGGTATTCGGCCCGAACTTGGCCACTTTGCCAATCATCTCAATATTAAACATGGCTACTATTTCCTCTGGCTTGAGCTGCCTTGAGAAATACTGCGAGCCAAACTCGCCGATTTCCTCGGCCGTGAACGCGGCGAATACCAGCGAGCGGACGTTGTCGTGGCGCTTGCTGAAATACTGGGCCAGCGCCACTACGGCGGTGGTACCGCTGGCGTCGTCGTCGGCCCCGTTGGCAATCGAGTCGCCATTCACGGCCGGCTTGATAATGCCCAGGTGGTCGTAGTGGCCCGAGAAGATAACTTTTTCGGTGCTGCGGGCCGCTTCGCGGCCCGGCAGGTAGCCCACCACGTTGCGCAGCGCCAGCGGCCGGGTGGTGGTGCTGGCCGTCACCTGGTACGCGGCCGGACTGGCGGACGCGGCGGCCAGCGCCACCACGCACGAATACGGGCCGGCGGCCTGCTCGGCCCGCACGCGGGGCCTGGTCATTTGCGCGGCCAGCGAGGCGAACAACTCTTTCTGGGCCGGGTCGAGCAGCACCAGCAGGTTTTTGCCGGGCCGGAAGATGTCGCGGTAGTGCGGCTGGATTTTGTCGGTGGGCCCCAGCACCAGCACTTCCACGCCGTCTTTTTCGCTCCAGCTCAGCGCGGGCTGAGTCGTGATGGCAAACGCCTGCCCGGCCGGCAGCGGCTGGCCGTTGAGCGTTACGGCCAGGCTGGCCACGGCCGTTTCGTAGGCCGAAAATTCCTGCATAAAGCTCACTTGCCCCGGCAGCGGCTGCAAGCCGAAGCGGGTAAACTCGGCGGCCAGAAAGTCGGCCGCCCGCTGGTTGCCGGGCTGGCCGCTGGCGCGGCCCTGCATAGCATCGGCCGCCAGGGTGTTGAGCACGCGCCGAACGGTTTTGGCCGATACTTTGGCGTGGTGCTGAGCCGACGCCGGCAGCGCGCCGAGGGCTAGCCAGCCAAGCAGAATAAAACTACGCATTGTATATTAGTTAATTAGCAAAGGCTCAGTGGCCGGCCGGCGCGAGCAGTGGGTCGAGGGCAGCCACTGCCGCCACCAGCTCCACTTCCGAGCCCAGGCTGCCCTTGCGGCTTTTGAGGGCGGCCAGGGCGGCGGGGCGGCCAGCCAGGGCTTGCTCCAGACTGGCCCGTTTCAGGCGCAGGCCGACCAACTGCCCGCTAGGCGACCACCGCAGGTAGTAGTGGGTCTGCTCGTCGAGCACACTTATAGTTGTGGTTGTGGCGTACGAGCCGCTGTCGATGGTTTTCTTAACCACTTCCTTACGCACAAACTTCAACAGCTGGGCATTGGCGCCTTCGAACAGCACCTCCGCCGCTGCGCCGCTTACTTCAGCAGGCAACGAGGTAGGCGGGTAGCACACGAAGCGCCGCGCCGGGGTAGTGCCCGTCAGACTGAACTCGCGCACCTGCGCCAGGGGCAATACTACCGAATCGCCCTGCGGGCGGCGTACCCTCAACTCTTGGCGGTACACATCGTACTTAAGCGGTGCCGATACAACGCGCTCGCCGGCCGCCAGCCTGAGCGTGGCGGCCGACCAGGCGGGCAGCAGGAACGGGCTGCCTTGCAGGCTGCCAGCCTCGGCCGGCGCCAAGCTGTAGCCGTTGTTGAAATTGCTGTCCCGGGCGCGGGCAAGTTCCGAATTCTGACCGTAGGCGGGCAGCGCCAGTGCGATGCTTCCGGTACCAGCCAGCGCCAGAAAAATAAATTTGAAGATAGTCATGGCGGCGAATTTACTGACTGAACGGGATGCTTAGCCACGCGTAGCCTATTCCAAGGTCAGCACCAGGTCGTCGGCCTGCACGCGGATGCCCGCACCGAGCGATACCGTGCCCACAGTGAGGTCGGCGGGAGCGGTGATAGTGGTTTCCATTTTCATAGCCTCAATCACGAACAGCGGCGTGTTTTTGGCTACCTGCTGGCCGGGCTGCACCAGCACCTTGCTCAGCATGCCTTGCAGGGGCGCGGCAATCTGCCGGGGGTTGGCGCGGTCGGCCTTGGCGTTGTGCACGGTTTTTACCTCCACGTGTTGGTCGCGCACTTCCAGGTTGCGGGTCTGGCCGTTGAGGGCGAAGAACACGGTGCGCATGCCTTCGGCGTTGACCGGGCCGATGGATTGCAGGCGAATGATAATCGACTTGCCCCGCGCAATCTCGATAATGGTTTCCTCGCCTTCTTTTAGCCCGAAGAAGAATACCGGCGTCTGGATGCGGCTCACATCGCCGTATTCTTGCCGGAACTCCCAGTATTCAGCAAATACTTTGGGGTAAAGCAGGCTCGATAACAGGTCGGTGAACTGCGCATTGGGGTGCGTTTTCTCAAACTCGGCCCACTCCTTGTCGAAGTCGATGGGCGCCAGGTGCTCGTTGGGGCGGTCGGTAAACGGCTGCTCGTCTTTGAGCACCGCCTTTTGCACGTCGGCGGGCCAGCCGCCCAGCGGCTGGCCGATGTCGCCGCGCAGCAGCTCGCGCACCGACTCCGGGAAGCTCAGGCTCGGGCCGCGGCTGATGACGTCTTCGGGCGTGAGCTTGTTGGAAACCATGAACAAGGCCAGGTCGCCCACCACTTTCGACGAGGGCGTAACCTTCGGAATGTCGCCCAGCAGCTGGTTGGCGTCGGCAAAGCGCTGCTTTACTTCCTCGAACTTGTCGAGCAAACCCAGCGCGGCCGCCTGGGGCCGCAGGTTGGAGTACTGCCCGCCCGGAATCTCGTGCTCGTACACCTCGGCGGTGCTGGCCAGCAGGCCGCTCTCGAAGGGGTAATACTGCTCGCGCAGGGCTTCCCAGTAATCGCTGAACTCGTTGAGGCTGTGCTGGTCGAACTCGCGGTGGCGCGGCGAGTGGCGCAGCATCTCGACCGCCGAGTTGAAGTTGGGCTGCGAGGTGAGGCCCGAGAGGCCGCCCAGCGCCACGTCAATCACGTTGACGCCCGCCTCCACGGCCTTGAGGTAGGTGGCGGCTTGCAGGCCGCTGGTGTCGTGGGTGTGCAGGTGGATGGGTAGCTTCACCGTTTCGCGCAGCGCCGGAATCAGCTCCTGGGCCGCGTAGGGCTTGAGCAGGCCCGCCATGTCCTTGATGCACAGGATGTGTGCGCCGGCATCTTCGAGCTGCTTGGCCAGGGTCAGGTAATACTGGAGGTTGTACTTGGGCCGGCCGGGGTCCAGAATATCACCGGTGTAGCAGATACTGCCTTCGGCCAGGCCGGTGGTTTGCTTGCGCACGAAACCGATGCAGGCTTCCATGCCCTTCATCCAGTTCAGCGAGTCGAAGATGCGGAAGATATCGACGCCTTTCGCGCCGGCCTCGGCCACGAAGCGCTCGGTCAGGTTGTCCGGATACGCTTTGTAGCCCACCCCGTTGGCCCCCCGAATCAGCATCTGGAGCAGGATATTCGGCACGGCCTCGCGCAGGCGGGTCAGGCGGGCCCAGGGGTCTTCGTGCAGAAAGCGCAGCGCCACGTCAAACGTCGCGCCGCCCCACACCTCCAGCGAGAACGTCTGCGGGTGCCGGCGGGCGTAGCGGTCAGCCACCTTCAGCATATCGATGGTGCGCATGCGCGTGGCCAGCAGGCTCTGGTGCGCGTCGCGCAGCGTGGTATCGGTGTAGTGGATGAGCGGCTCCTGACGCAGCCACTCGCCGAATTTCTCGGGGCCCAGCTCCTGCAATTTCTGGCGGGTGCCGGGCGCGGGCGCCTGGTGCAGGTCGGCCTGGGGCAGTGGCACCTTGCGCACCTGGCGGCGCTCATCCACGCGGCCGGCCACGTCGGGATTACCATTCACGACCACCTCGCCGATGTAGTGCAGCAGGCGCGTAGCGCGGTCGAGGCGGGTTTTGAATTGCAGCAGCTCGGGGTGGTCCTTAATGAAATCGACGGTCGCGTGCCCGGCCTGAAACTCGGGGTTGCGCACGATATTCTGCAAAAACTGCATATTTGTCTTTACCCCGCGCACCCGAAACTCGTCGAGTGTGCGCAGCATCTTCTGGGCCGCGCCGGCCAGGGTGGGCGCGTGGGCCGACACTTTCACCAGCAGCGAGTCGAAAAACGGCGAGATGATGGCGCCCTGGTACACTGAGCCCTGGTCGAGCCGGATGCCGAAGCCGCCCGCCGAGCGGTAGGCCAGGATGGTGCCGTAGTCGGGCTTGAAGTCGTTGGTGGCGTCCTCGGTCGTGATGCGGCACTGCACCGCCACGCCCACGCGCGGCACTGCTACATCGGGTCCCAGGCCAATTTCGGGCGCTTCGAGCGGGTAGCCCGAGGCGATGTAAAGCTGGGTTTTCACGATGTCCACGCCCGTTATCATTTCGGTCACGGTGTGCTCGACCTGGATGCGGGGGTTGACTTCGATAAAGTAAATGCGGTCCAGCTCGGGGTTTACTAAAAACTCCACGGTGCCCACGTTGTCGTAGCCCACCGCCTTGCCGATTTTCAGCGCGTATTCGTAGAGCCGGCTGCGCAGCGACTCGGTCAAATCGACGGCCGGTGCCACTTCCACCACCTTCTGGAAGCGTCGCTGCACCGAGCAGTCGCGCTCGTAGAGGTGCGTGAGGTGCCCGTGCTGGTCGCCCACCAGCTGCACTTCGATGTGCTTGGGCCGCTCCACGAATTTCTCCAGGAAAACCGTATCGTCGCCAAAGGCATTCTGGGCCTCGTTGCGGGCCTCGAAAAAGCCCTTGCGCATCTGCTCATCGTCGCGAATGACGCGCATGCCGCGCCCGCCGCCGCCGGCTGCCGCCTTCAGCATCACCGGGTAGCCGATGCGGTGCGCCTCGGCCAGCGCCACGTCCGCGTCAACCAGGTCAGCCTCGCTGCTTTCGATGAGCGGCACCCCGCACCTGAGGGCAACCTCCTTAGCAGCTACCTTGTCGCCAAGCGCCTCCATCACTTCGGGGCGCGGGCCCACGAACGTAATGCCTTCCTCGCGGCAGCGCCGGGCCAGGTCGGCGTTCTCGCTCAGAAAGCCGTAGCCGGGGTGAATGGCGTTGACGCCGTTCTCCTTAGCCAGGGTGATAATCCCTTCAATGTCCAGGTACGGGCGCAGCGGCTCGTCGTCGCGACCAATCTGGTAGGCTTCGTCGGCCTTGTAGCGGTGCAGCGAGTTGCGGTCCTCGTACGTATAGAGGGCCACGGTGGCAATGCCCAGCTCGGAGGCAGCGCGGAACACGCGGATGGCTATTTCGCCGCGGTTGGCAACGAGCAGCTTCGTGATTTTCATACGGGTTTTAGTAGAGATGGCAGCAGTGTAGCGGCTAAGCTACGCTCCGGGTTACAGCCATCCTACCTGGCCCCTACTCCGCTGCCGCGCCGCCGGCCCAGGGCAGCCGCGCGCGCGCTTGTTGCAGCCGCGCTCCCAGCTCCGGCAGGCCGGGCCGGTGCACGCTACCTAAATGACTGGTTGTAAATTCTTTATGCGGCACGTACGTGCCCGCGTCCACCGCCTGGCCCACCTGCTTGTAGGCATCCCGGAACGGTACGCCCCGCTGAATAAGCTGGTTGATGTTCTCGACCGAAAAGATGGCGTCGTACTTCGGCTGATTTATAACGCCCGGCACCACCTCCAGCACCGGCACGGCAAACAATAGAATATCCAGAATATCGGCAAACTGCGTCATGGGCCGGAACAGGATTTCCTTTAATAGCTGGAAATCGCGGTGATAGCCGCTGGGCAGGTTATTGATGGTGAGAATGATATCGTTCGGCAGCGCTTGCAGGCGGTTGCAGTGCGCGCGCACCAGCTCAAATACGTCGGGGTTTTTCTTGTGCGGCATAATGCTGGAGCCCGTCGTGAATTCCTTAGGCAGCTTCACGAAGCCCAAATCCTGGCTGTTGTACAGCACCAGGTCGTAGGCCAGCTTGCTGAGCGTACCGGCCACGCCCGCGATGGCGAAGGCCAGCGTTTTTTCGGTTTTGCCGCGCAGCATCTGCGCGCCTACCGCGCTGATGGCCAGGTTGCTAAATCCCATTTCGCGCGTCGTCTGCTCCCGGTCGATGCCAAAGCTGCTGCCGAAGCCCGCGCCCGAGCCCAGCGGGTTGTGGTCGGCCACGGTGTGCGCGGCTTCCAGCAAGCTCATATCGAGCAGCAAATGCTCGGCATAAGCGCCAAACCAGAGCCCGAAGCTGCTCGGCATGGCCGCCTGAAAATGCGTGTAGCCGGGCAGCAGGTCGTGCTGGTATTTTACGCCCTGCCGAATTAATAAATCGGCTAATTCCAGAATTTTCGCGCCGATTTTTTCGGTATAATCCTTGATAAATAACTGAATAGCCGTCAGCACCTGGTCGTTGCGCGAGCGGGCCGTGTGGATTTTCTTGCCCGCATCACCGAATTTATCGGTCAGATAATATTCAATTTTTGAATGCACGTCCTCAAATTCCGGCTCGATAACGAACGTGCCCGCTTCGACCTGCGCCCGCAGCTCGGCCAGCCCGGTCAGCAGCTGGGTTTCTTCTGCTTTGGAAATCAAGCCGCTGCTGGCCAGCATTTTCGCCTGCGCCTGGGAAGCGAGCAGGTCGAAGGGCGCCAGGTATTTATCCAGCTCGCGGTCCTGCCCCACCGTGAAGCGCTCAATTTTGTCGTTTACCGAAAAGCCTTTTTCCCAGATTTTCATAGCGCGAGGTTTCGCAAGGTTAAAATAGGTTGCGCAGGGTTTAGAAATCAGTCAGACAAGGCTAAAACAGACCTTGTGCGACCTGTTTTAACCTTGCGAAACCTTGCGCTTAAATTGTAAAGTCAGTCAGCAATTCAATATAATCCGCAATTCCATCGCGAATTTCACTGAGTAAAATATACTCATCCGGCGCGTGCGAGCGGGCGCTATCGCCCGGCCCCATTTTCAGCGTTGTAAAGCGCATGAGCGCCTGGTCGGAGAGTGTGGGCGAGCCGTAGGTAGTTTTGCCCATCGCCACGGCTTTGCGCACAAGCGGGTGCGTCAACGGGATTCCCGACGACTGCAAATGCGTGGAGCGTGGCGTGATTTCGGCCTGCACGTGCGCCCGCACGGTATTGAGAATCTCTTCGTTCGAGTAATATTCAATAGTTCGAATATCTACCACGTAGCGGCATTCGTCGGGCACCACGTTGTGCTGCGTGCCGGCCGAAATTTGGGTCACGGTCATTTTCACCGGTCCCAGCAGCTCCGACACCTGCGGAAACTGGTAGCTGCGCAGCCAGGAAATATCGCCCAGCGCTTTATACAGCGCGTTTTCGCCCTCATTGCGGGCCGCGTGACCAGTGCGGCCCCGCGCCACCCCGTCAAGCACGAGCAAGCCCTTTTCGGCCACGGCGGCGTTCATGCCGGTGGGCTCGCCCACGATGCCGAGGTCGATTTTTCCTAATTCCGGCAGAATACTTTTAATGCCGTTGGCGCCCGAAATTTCCTCTTCGGCCGTAATGGCGCAAATTAAATTAAACGCCGTGGGCAGGCTGTAGAAATAGCGAAAGGTAGCCAGCAGGCTGACGGCCGACGCCCCGGCATCATTGCTGCCCAGGCCAATTAATTTATCGCCTTCCCGCGTCGCGCCAAAGGGCGGGTACGTCCAGCCCGCGCCCGGCTTCACCGTGTCGTGGTGCGAATTGAGCAGAATAGTGGGTTTCTGCGGGTCGAATTTCGGCTGCGCGGCCCACACATTATGGCCCCGCCGCTGCGTGGGAATACCACGCTGGTTCAGGAATTCCTCCAGAATAGCGGCCGTATCAGCCTCCTCGCGGGAGAACGACTGCATTTGAATTAATTGGCTTAATAACTCAACCGCCTCGTCACTTAGCTGAGTAATTAATTCAGACATACTACCGTGTGCAAATCGTCCTTAATATTCAGCGCGTGGCCGATAATTACTTTTGTCACGCCCTGATGCAGCGCGGCGAAGGCATTTTCCAGCTTCGGCACCATACCATCAGCAATAACTCCCTGCTCTTTCAAAGCCGCGTAGCTAGTGAAATTAATTTTCGGAATTACCGAATTAGCATCGCTCACGTCGCGCAGCACGCCGTTTTTCTCGAAGCAGTAGTGCAGCGTTACCGAATAAAAATCGGCCAGCGCCACGGCCACGGCCGAGGCAATAGTGTCGGCGTTGGTATTTAATAATTGTCCGTGGCCGTCGTGAATAATCGGACACAGCACCGGCGTGATACCCGCAGTAAGTAATTGCTGCAACAGCCCGGCATTGACGCTGGCCGGCGTCAGGTCGCCCACGAAGCCGTAGTCAATATCCTTCACCGGGCGCCTCGTGCCTTGAATTACGTTGCCGTCGGCGCCGCTCAAACCCAGCGCGTTCACGCCTAATCGCTGCAATTCGGCCACGACTTGCTTGTTGGTTTTGCCGGCGTAAAACATGACCACGATATCGAGCGTGGCGGCATCCGTGACGCGGCGGCCGTTGATGAGCTGCGGCGTGAGGCCCAGCTCGCGCAGCATGGTGCTGGCGCCTTTGCCGCCGCCGTGCACCAGAATTTTAGGGCCGCCAGCCTGGGCCAGTAATTGCAGGAATTTGGTTAGCTCGGCGGCATTATCAATGATACCTCCGCCAATTTTATAAATAGTTATCTCTGTTTTGTTCATAATTACTTAATCGCCGCCCCGGCCCCGCCAACAAAAAAAACTGCTCAGCCTATTGCGGACAAAAGTAGGAACTTTTACCTTTGCGGCTCAATATATGGCCGCTGGCTTGCCATCTCCCGGCTGCTTTACTGCAATGACATTCCTGGTTCGCACCAATCTTTTGCTTTCTACGCCTGCCCAACCGGGCAGGGAAAGCGTGCGTACGGTGGCTTGCTCGTTGCTGCGACGACCCTAGCCGGCTTCAACTGCCGGGTGCTGGCTGCGAGCCAGCTTTGCTAAGCCACCGATAACGAGCTTGGCCACTTACCGATAGATTTCGGGTTTTCTGCCGCCTCACTCGCTTCCGCGAGGGCCGGTAAACTGCGTTTCTTTCTTAGGTCTTTCCTTATTTAATAATGACAATACGGGTTGCGACGGCAGCAGACGCGCAGTATGCGGATTTGCTGTGTCACTGGTACATCGAATCGGCCAAGCAGCGGGGCACGGGCATCGCGAAGCGCGACCCTGAGTACGTGCGCGAAAAAATGCGCCAGGGAAATTCCGTTATCGCCTTCATTGACGGCGAGCTGGCGGGCTTCTGCTACATCGAAACCTTCGAGAGCGGCAAGTTTGTGGCCAACTCGGGCCTCGTAGTGAACACCGAGCTGCGCAAGCACGGCCTGGGCCGCGCCATCAAGCGCGAGGTGTTCCGGCTCTCGCGCCGCAAATATCCGGATGCCAAGATATTTGGCATCACGACCAGCCTGGCCGTGATGAAAATCAACAGCGACCTGGGCTATAAGCCGGTGACGTTCTCGGAGCTGACGACCAGCGAGGATTTCTGGAAAGGCTGCAAGAGCTGCAAAAACTTCGGTATCCTGACCGAGAACGAGCGCAAAATGTGCCTCTGCACGGGCATGGTCTTCGACGATGTCACGGCCCCGCTGCCCGCTTCGGAAACCGAGACGGAAACTCCTTCTTCGACTTCTACACTTTCTGAATAATGAAAAAAAAGGCAATTGTAGCGTACAGTGGCGGCCTCGATACGTCGTACTGCGTGGTGAACCTCTCGCGGGAGCACGACCTGGAAATCCATACCGTTATCGTGAACTCGGGCGGCTTTTCGACCGAGGAGCTGGCCGCCATTGAGAAGCGTGCCTACGAGCTGGGCTCGGTGAAGCACGAGGTCATCGACATTACCGAGCGCTATTACCACGACTGCCTGCGCTACCTGCTGTTTGGCAACGTGCTGAAGAACGACACCTACCCGCTGAGCGTGAGCGCCGAGCGCATGTTTCAGGCGCTGGCCATTGCCGAATACGCCAAGCGCGAAAACGCTGAATATATTGTGCACGGCAGCACCGGCGCCGGCAACGACCAGGTGCGCTTCGACGTGGCCTTCGCGGTGATTGCGCCGGACGTGGAAATCATTACGCCCATCCGCGACCAGAAGCTCTCGCGCCAGCAGGAAATCCAGTACCTGCAAGACCAGGGCTTCGAGATGAGCTGGGAAAAGGCCAAATACTCCATCAACCGGGGCATCTGGGGCACCAGCGTAGGCGGCGTCGAAACGCTGACCTCGCGCCAGGCCCTGCCCGAGAGCGCCTACCCTACCCAGCTTTCCCAGACCAAGCCCAGTCAGCTGGAAATCACTTTTGAAAAAGGCGAGCCGGTGGCGCTGAACGGCCAGCGCATGTATGCCGTGTCGCTCATTCAGCAGGTAAACGACATCGCCGGCGCCTACGCCATCGGCCGCGATACGCACGTGGGCGATACTATTCTGGGCATCAAGGGCCGCGTGGGCTTTGAGGCGCCGGCGGCGCTGCTGCTCATCAAGGCGCACCACTTGCTGGAAAAGCACACGCTCTCGCGCTGGCAGCAATTGCACAAGGAGCCGGTGGCGACCTGGTACGGTACGCTGCTGCACGAAGCGCAGTATCTCGACCCGGTAATGCGCGACTTTGAGGCATTCCTCGTTTCATCGCAGGAGCGCGTGACGGGCACGGTATTCGTGGAACTGCGACCTTACTACTTTGAGCTGCTGGGCATTGAGTCGAAGTACGACATGATGCAGTCGAAGGTGGCGACTTATGGCGAGGAGAACAACGCCTGGGATTCGCGCGATGCGCGCGGATTTATTAAGATTTTCGGAAATCAGCTGAAGATTCACGCTTCGCTGCAGGACTAGCCTGACGTGGCGCCTCACCCCTAGCTCCTCTCCGAAAAGGAGAGGGGGACTAGTTTTAGTCTTAGTTTTTAGCTTTAGTTTTTGCGTTTGCGCTACCTCGGCTCCCCCTCTCCTTTTCGGAGAGGGGGCCGGGGGGTGAGGCGCCACGTTAGCTCAATGAATAAATCAATCACTGCCGGTATTGTGGGCGGCGCTGGCTACACGGCCGGCGAGCTGCTGCGCCTGCTGCTGCACCACCCCCACACCGAAATCGGCGCGGTAGTTAGCTCCACGCAAGCCGGGCAGCCTGTGCATAGCGTACACGACGACCTGCTGGGCGACACCGACCTCACTTTCGCCAGCGAGCTGCGCGGCGATGAAGACGTGGTTTTCCTGTGCCTCGGCCACGGCCACTCGCGCAAGTGGCTGCTCGAAGCCAACCTACCCGCTAGCACCAAAGTCATTGACCTGAGCAATGATTTTCGCCTGGCGGCCGACCGCGACGTAGCCGGCCGGCACTTTGTGTACGGCCTGCCGGAACTGAACCGCGAGCAGATTCGCACCGCCAACAGTATTGCTAATCCGGGCTGCTTTGCCTCGGCCATTCAACTGGCGCTGCTGCCGCTGGCCGCCGCCGGGCAGCTGCACGATGCCGTGCATGTCTCGGCCATTACGGGCAGTACCGGCGCGGGCCGGGGCCTCGTTGAAACGACGGGCTACACCTGGCGCACCGGCAATATCTCGACCTATAAAACCTTTACGCACCAGCACTTGGGCGAGATTGGCGAAACGCTGGTGGGCTTGCAGCCGGGCTTTGCTAAACCGGTACGTTTCATTCCCTACCGGGGCAATTTCACGCGGGGCATCTTCGCTTCGGTTTATACTACCTGTGAACTTTTAATACCAAAAGTACAAAATTTGTACACCGACTACTACCGCGATGCGCCATTTACGATAGTTTCGGAGAAGGAAATTCACCTCAAGCAAGTGGTGAACACCAATAAATGCCTGCTGCACGTGACCAAGCACGACGACCAGGTGCTCATTACCTCCGCGCTGGACAACCTGCTGAAAGGCGCATCGGGGCAGGCTATTCAGAATATGAACTTGCTGTTTGGCTTGGAGGAAACGGCGGGGTTAGGAATTAAGGCTTCGTTTTTTTAGATGTATAACGTCAGCAATAAGAATGCTGAACTTGCCGAATAATGTCATTCGGTTTACTCAACTGCTACAGTCATGCTTAAAACAAGAGAGTACTTTAATCTTGATGGAGAGCAAGCGACTCGCATTGATGAGTATGCTTATGCTATTACAGAATCGGGTCGTATCTGGAAATTCTGGAATAAGGAGCCCGGTAAGGAGCAGGAGGATAAAGTGACATCAAAATTATTTAAAAACGGTAAAAACTACGTATTAAGACCAGGATTCTATAGCCCTAGAGTACCTGATTATGGTTACGTTAATATTGAGCTTCGAGGCGACTCTAAATTAAGGTCTGACCTAAAGCCCTGGCATACTGGGGCACAGAAGTTTATACGAAATATTAAAAGAGTGCTGCTACATGTTTTAGTAGCTCAACACTTTATTCCAAATCCTGACGAGCATAAGTTTGTTGAGCATATTGATGGAATTAAAACAAACAACCATTACTCTAATCTGCGCTGGATAGCTGAAGACCCAATCAACTTCGGCTATTATACAGAAAGAAACGAAGGCGCTTCATTAGATTAAAAAGCTTATTTACAGAACTCTCAATATGAACCTATTCGACGTTTATCCGCTGGTAGACATCACGCCGGTGCGGGCGCTCGGCGCGACGCTTTGGGACGAGAACGGCCAGCAATACCTGGATTTTTACGGCGGCCATGCCGTGATTTCCATCGGCCACAGCCACCCGCACTACGTGCGGCGCGTGCAGGAGCAGGTGGCCAAAATTGGCTTCTACTCCAACTCGGTACGCATCCCCATTCAGCAGGAGCTAGCCACGAAGCTGGGCAACTTGTCGGGCTACCCCGACTACACGCTGTTTCTGTGCAACTCGGGAGCCGAGGCCAATGAGAATGCGCTGAAACTGGCGTCGTTTCACACCGGCAAAAACCACGTTATTGCCTTCAAAGGCGCGTTTCACGGCCGCACCTCGGGCGCGGTAGCCGCCACCGATAACCCCAAAATCGTGGCGCCTTTCAACGCGGGCCACGGCGTGAGCTTCGTGCCCTACGACCTCGCGGCCGTGGCGCAGGTGATGCAGGCGCAGCCGGTGTGCGCCGTCATTATCGAGCCGATTCAGGGGGTAGGCGGCGTGGTGCTGCCGACCGACGAGTTTTTGCAGGGGCTGGCGGCGCTGTGCGCGCAACACGGCGTAGTGCTCATTGCCGACGAGGTGCAGAGCGGCTACGGCCGCAGCGGTGAGTTTTTCGCGCACCAGCACGCGGGTATTCGGCCGGGTATCATCACTACAGCCAAGGGCATGGGCAACGGTTTCCCGATTGGCGGCGTGCTGATTTCGCCGGAGTTTAAGGCGTCCTATGGCTTGCTGGGCACTACGTTTGGCGGCAACCACCTGGCTTGCGCGGCGGGCCTGGCGGTGCTCGAAGTACTGGAGCAGGAAAACCTGGTGGCGCATGCGGCCGAGTTGGGCGCGTATCTCATGCAGGAGCTGCGCACCCACAGCCAGGCCACGGTAGTGCGCGGGCGCGGGCTGATGATAGGCGTGAAATACGACTTCCCTATCAAGGAAATCCGCGATAAGCTACTATTTGAGCATCACATTTTTGTGGGTAATGCCAGCGACCCGAACGTGCTGCGCTTATTGCCGCCGCTGAACATCACGAAGGCCGAAGCTGACCTATTTTTGCAGGCGCTTTACGCACTGGAACCGGCTAAGGTGCCGGTTGATACCACAGTAGTAGAGCAGGATTAAGACCCATCTATCATGCTGAGCTTGCGAAGCATCTTACTGCGCCAGAACAAGTTGTTCGAGCCTAAGGTAAGATATTTCGCAAGCTCAACGTGTGCAAAAGCCTTTGTGAATTAATCGATTAGCGACCAACGGAGCACTCCTCCACTTTACACATAACTCAACAAGCGTGGAAAATACGAAGCCGGTAAAACTGGTATTAGCCGATGGCACTGAGCTGGAAGGCAAGTCGTTTGGGGCCTACACGGCGTCGGCGGGCGAGGTAGTGTTCAGCACGGCCATGACGGGCTACCCTGAAAACCTGACCGACCCCTCCTTCCGGGGCCAGATTCTGGTGCTGACCTATCCGATGGTGGGCAACTACGGCGTGCCGATGGAGCAGATTGAGCAGGATATTTCGAGCGCCCTCGAATCGAGCCAGGTGCACATCGCGGGCCTCGTAGTGTCGTATTATTCGGAAGAGTACAACCACTGGAACGCCTCGCAAAGCCTGAGCGCGTGGCTGGCCGCCCACAATATTCCCGGCATCTACGACGTAGATACCCGCATGCTCACCAAGAAGCTGCGCGAAGAAGGCGCCATGCTCGGCAAAATCGTGACGCCCGACCACGACGTGCCGCTGCACGACCCCAACGAGGACAACCTCGTGGCCCAGGTGAGCGTGGACGGCGTGAAGCGCTACGGCAGCGGCAAGCACAAAATCGTGCTGGTCGATTGCGGCGTGAAAAACAACATCATCCGCTGCCTGCTGGAGCGCGACGTGGAGCTAACCCGCGTGCCCTGGGACTACGATTTCAACCAGCTCGACTACGACGGCCTGTTCCTGAGCAACGGCCCCGGCGACCCCACGATGTGTGAGAAAACCATAGCCCACCTGCGCACCGCGCTGGCCGGCGACAAGCCAATTTTTGGCATCTGCCTGGGCATTCAGCTCATGGGCCTGGCCTGCGGCGGCAGCACTTACAAGCTGAAATACGGCCACCGTAGCCACAACCAGCCCGTGCGTCAGCTCGGCACCAACAAGTGCTACGTGACCTCGCAAAACCACGGCTTCGCAGTGGACATGAAGAACCTGCCCGCCGAGTGGGAAGGCCTCTTCGAGAACCTGAACGACGGCACCTGCGAGGGCATCCGCCACAAAACCAAGCCGTTCTTCGCGGTGCAGTTTCACCCCGAAGCCGCCGGCGGGCCAGTGGACACGGAGTATCTATTTGACGACTTTTTGGCTTCGGTGGAGAAGTATAAGGCGGAGCAGGCGACTGTATAAATACGTTCGTCATGCTGAGCGGAGCGCAGCGAAGTCGAAGCATCTCTACTGCTTCGTTGAACTACTCTAATCGGACACCAACGCTAAACCTGATAAGTACTACTTCGATGTGGATTGAGCACGTTCTGAATCCCAAAACTATAACGAGTATTTACTCAACCGAGCCTCCTTCGTTAGAGCAAGTGCAGTTATACGAGTTGTCTATTACATGTGGCGGCACCCTACAATGTAAGCTTCATTTTAATTTGAAGGATTTTCCTACCGATGCTCCAATCAAATGGGTACAGCGAAAATGTAATACCGTTCAACTGAGTCTAAACCTGATTCAGACTGAGCTAATTCAGTGTAATATTCCTAGCGGAAGCGGTATTGGAGACCTGGGTATCATTTACGATGGAACACGCTTTCATATAACGTTTAGTACCCAGTCCGAAGGAGTAGTTTTTCAAGCAACGGCTACTTGGATACATGTCGATAATATATTAGGTTATCAAAAAGAATAAGCTTAATTGACCACAATGACTTGCGTGGTAGAGATGCTTCGACAAGCTCAGCATGACGTTTCAAATCAACCCGCATGTACGTCTATATCTTAACCAATCCGACCAAAACCACGCTATACGTCGGCGTTACCAGCGACCTCAATCGGCGGCTCTACGAGCATAGCAGCGGACGCGGTGACGCTAGCAAATTCAGCGGAAAGTATCAGACGGATTTGTTAATGTATTTCGAAATATGCCCTGACGCAACGCAAGCCATAGCGCGAGAAAAGCAATTGAAAGGCTGGACACGACGTAAGAAAGACGCGCTGATTAATGCATTTAATCCCGCTTGGGAAGCAATTGATTTAGAGAATTGGGCAGGTTGAAAGCAACGAAGCGGTAGAGATGCTTCGACTTCGCTGCGCTCCGCTCAGCATGACGATGCGGGGCTACTTTGCTACGATATTATTAAATTTTCACATTCGCTTCCTTCTCAAACAGAAGGCTTTAAGCAACCAATGAAAGACATCAAGAAAGTACTGGTTCTCGGCTCGGGCGCTCTGAAAATCGGCGAGGCGGGCGAATTTGATTATTCCGGTTCGCAGGCGCTGAAGGCGCTGAAGGAAGAAGGCATTACGACCATCCTGATTAACCCCAATATTGCCACCGTGCAGACGTCGGACAATATTGCCGACGATGTGTATTTTCTGCCCGTCACGCCGTACTTCGTCGAGGAGGTCATTAAGAAGGAAAAACCCGACGGCATTCTGGTGGCGTTCGGGGGGCAAACGGCGCTGAACTGCGCGGTGCAGCTCTACCGGAATGATATTTTTGAGAAGTACAATGTGCGCGTGCTCGGCACGCCGGTACAGTCGATTATTGACACCGAAGACCGGGATATTTTCATTGACAAGCTCAATGAAATCGACGTAAAAACGGCCCGTAGTCGGGCCGTTACCACGATGGACGACGCCATCGCGGCGGGCCTGGAAATCGGCTTTCCATTGATTATTCGGGCGGCGTTTGCGCTGGGTGGCCTGGGCAGCGGCTTTGCCGATAACGAGGACGAGCTGCGGGCGCTGGCCGAGCGGGCGTTTGCGACTTCGAGCCAGATTCTGGTGGAAGAATCGCTCAAGGGTTGGAAGGAAGTGGAGTACGAAGTGGTGCGCGACTGCTATGATAACTGCATCACGGTCTGCAACATGGAGAACTTCGACCCTATCGGCATTCACACCGGGGAGAGCATCGTGGTGGCCCCGTCGCAGACGCTAAGCAACCGCGAGTACCACAAGCTGCGCCAGATTGGCATCAAGACCATTCGGCACCTGGGCATCGTGGGCGAGTGCAACATTCAGTACGCGCTTGACCCCGTGTCGGAGGATTACCGCGTGATTGAGGTGAATGCGCGCTTGTCGCGCTCGTCGGCGCTGGCCTCGAAGGCGACGGGCTACCCGCTGGCGTTTGTGGCGGCTAAGCTGGCGCTGGGCTACGGGCTGTTTGAGGTAAAAAACAGCGTGACGCAGACCACTTCGGCGCTGTTTGAGCCGGCGCTCGACTACGTGGTGGTAAAGCTGCCGCGCTGGGACCTGGGCAAATTTGACGGCGTGACCCGGCAGATTGGCTCCAGCATGAAGAGCGTGGGTGAAGTCATGGCCATCGGCCGCTCGTTTGAGGAAGCCATTCAGAAGGGCCTGCGGATGCTGGACACCGGCCGCCGCGGCTTTGTGGCCAACCGGCCCGAGGCACCCGTGACCAATGCCCAGGTAGACAAGCTGCTGAGCGACCCGAATGAGGAGCGTATTTTCGCTATCAACCAGGCGTTTGAGCTAGGCTACACGGTGCAGCAAATCCATGATTTGACAAAAATCGACCTGTGGTTTTTGCAGCGCCTGAGTACCATTTTTGAGATGGGCCAGCGCCTCCTACCCCTCGGCGACGGCACCGCGCCCGAGAAGGCGCTACTGGCAGAAGCCAAGAAGCTGGGCTTCTCGGATATGCAGCTGGCCGCTAAATTCTACGGCGAAAACGACTTACGCACCAGTGAGCTGCGCGTGCGCAAGCACCGCAAGGAGCTGGGCATTTTGCCGGTGGTGAAGCAGATTGATACCCTAGCAGCGGAGTTTCCGGCCAAGACCAACTACCTCTACCTCACCTACCACGGCACCGAAAACGATTTGGAGCCGGAAACCCAGAAAGCGGTAGCTGTGCTGGGCTCGGGTGTGTACCGCATCGGCAGCAGCGTGGAGTTTGACTGGTGCGGTGTGAACGCCATTCAGACCGCCGCCGCCGAGGGCTACAAAACCATCGTTATCAACTACAACCCCGAAACCGTTTCGACCGACTACGACGTGAGCGACCGGTTATATTTCGAGGAGCTGAGCTTCGAGCGGGTGATGGATATCCTGGATTTTGAGCAGCCGGGCGGGGTCATTCTCTCCACGGGCGGCCAGATTCCGAACAACCTCGCCATGCGCCTGCACCAGGAAAACGTGCCGGTGCTGGGCACCTCGCCCGAGCGCATCGATGAAGCCGAAAACCGCCACAAGTTCTCGTCGATTATGGACGAGCTGGGCATTTCGCAGCCGCGCTGGAGCGAGCTTTCGACCCTCGAAGGCGTGTTTGACTTCGTGGGCAAGGTTGGCTTCCCGGTGCTCATCCGGCCGAGCTACGTGCTGTCGGGCGCCGCGATGAACGTGGTTTCCAACAACTACGAGCTGGAAACTTTCCTGAAGCTCGCCAAGGAGGTGAGCACCGAATACCCCGTAGTAGTGTCCGAGTTCATCGAGGAAGCCAAGGAAATCGAGCTGGACGCGGTGGCCGACCACGGCGAAATCGTGAGCTACGCCATATCCGAGCACGTCGAGTTTGCGGGCGTGCACTCGGGCGACGCCACCATGTACTACCCGCCCCAGAAGGTGTACGTGGAAACGGTGCGCCGCCTCAAGGCCATTGCCGAGAAAATTGCCAAGCGCTACGAAATCAGCGGGCCGTTCAACATCCAGTTTCTGGGTAAAAACAACGACCTGAAGGTTATCGAGTGTAACATCCGCGCCTCGCGCAGCTTCCCTTTCGTGTCGAAAGTATCGGGCAACAACCTGATTACCAAGGCTACGAAAATACTACTCGGCGTGCCCGTAGACCGCGACGCCAGCGAGCTGGTATACGACTCCAACTTTGTGGGCGTCAAGGCTTCGCAGTTCTCCTTCACCCGCCTGGCCGGCGCCGACCCGGTGCTGACTGTGGACATGTCCTCGACCGGCGAGGTCGGCTGCCTGGGCGATACTGCCGACGAGGCCCTGCTCAAGTCGATGCTGTCGGTAGGCTACCGCATCCCGCAAAAGTCGGTGCTGATTTCGGGCGGTCCCATCAATTCGAAAGTAACGCTGCTCCCCGTAGCGCAGCTGCTAGCCGAGCGCGGCTTCACGCTCTACGCCACGGAGGGCACGCATAAGTTCTTCGCTGACATGGGCCTAGCCTCCACCCTCGTCCACTGGCCCGACAGCCAGCAGCAACCCAACGTGCTCGACTACCTGCGGAACAAGGAAATCGAAATGGTCATCAACATCCCCAAAAACCTAACGAAGGGCGAGTTGGATAATGACTATAAGATTCGCCGCACGGCCGTCGATTTCAGCATCCCGCTGCTGACGAATGCACGGCTGGCGAGCGCGTTTATTACCGCATTCTGCGAGCTGGAAATGAGCGACTTGAAGATTAAGAGCTGGAACGAGTATAAGGGTCAGTAATAGTAGACAATGAATTGACTACCGGCAAGCCCGGAGTTCGCATTTTGCGAACTCCGGGCTTATCTTTGGTGTATCCGCTATGAAAGTTCACCTCATAAAACGCCAGACAGTGGAAGATTACGCGGCCCACCACGCTCGCGTTCGCTCCTTTACCTTGTGGCTAACGGCAGTAAAATATGCAGAGTGGAACACGCCAGCAGACATCCAGCAAACCTTTGGCTCGGCCGACTTACTGGGCAACGGCAGCAGCCGCGTCGTGTTCGACATCGGCGGCAACCACCACCGGCTTATTGCCCGCTACGTATTTGGTAAGCAGCAAGTCCACCTGTTTGTATGCTGGGTAGGTACCCACGCCGAGTACGATAAGCTTTGCGCCAAAGGTGAGCAGTACACCGTCAATCTATACTAAGCTCCGCCATGAAAATCCTGCCCTACACCCTTATCAAAACCGAGCAACAGTACCAACACTACTGCCGCGAACTGGAGGCCCTGCTCACCGAAGCCCCCACGGCCGCCGCGCAAGATGAGATAGACTTGCTCACGCTTCTCATCGAAACATGGGACGAAGCGCATTCCCACGTGCCGGCCGCCGACCCCATCGACCTGCTCCGTTCGCTCATGGCCGGGCAGCAATTGCAGGCTAAGGACCTGGCCAGCATCCTGGAAATCGGGCGGGGCACAGTTTCCGACCTGCTGAACCGCCGTCGGGGTATGTCGAAAGCAGTTATTCGGCGCTTAGCCAGTTACTTCCATGTATCGCAGGAAGCCTTCAATCGGCCCTACGAATTAGCGGTAACCGCCAAGCCGCTGCCTCGCAACGCAAAAGTTGTGCATCAGCGGCAGCAACCGGAAACTATAGTCGCCTAGCTACCTAGCTGTTAAACTCGCCGCACGGCCGTCGATTTCAGCATTCCGCTGCTGACGAATGCACGGCTGGCGAGCGCGTTTATTACCGCATTCTGCGAGCTGGAAATGAGCGACTTGAAGATTAAGAGCTGGAACGAGTATAAGGCAGGGTAGGTTCTTAGCTTAGCCTTGGAGCTAAAATTAGCCCTATGAACTTTTTAAACCGTCCGTTTTAGACTTTAATAAACGGGGCGTAACCGAAAAGCCTAAAGAGTAGGAAAATCACTACAATCATAAATACCAAAACTCCCACCGCTGACCGTCTGTTTTGCCCAGTGTGTCGCACACCTCTGCCGAGTCACTCATCTAAATGCGTTAATCCCAACTGTCCGACCAATAAGCCCCTTCGTGGGTAGAATCGTTACAAATAGGTAGCTGATTTTTTCTATTAAAACCCTACAGAAAACATTTTCTGTAGGGTTTTGTGCTTTTAAACCGTGCCGTATGCTTGTGCTATTCAGTATTTGATGCTCGTACTACCTTCGCCCTACCGCACGGTTATTACGCCTCGCCACACGGCTACCCCTGAAAAGGTGAAGCCTTCGGTGCGTAGGAATGCCGAGGGCTTCGAAGAAGTAGGTGGAGAGCACCTAAGTTCTCGGTCAGATGACAAATAGCTAAGGAAGCAGCCGCTCCAACGGCAGGAAGTAGCCCTTGATGCAGTCGAGGCTGCGGACGCAGATTTGGATGTGGTCTTTTTCGCGGAAGCCAGCGTTGGGGTACAGTTCTTTGCCTTCCCAGAATACGCCGCGCACCGAATCAAACGGGCGATTGTTGGCTTCCAGCACAGATTCGTGCAGCGTTTCAAGTACGGCGCAGTCCAACTCGCGCTGCAATAGGTCGGACGTATTGAAGTTGGTGGGCAAGGCTTCGCCACGAGCGGCGACGTTGGCTTGCAGCGTCAGGTAGCCCGATTTTACCAGTCGCAAATTGCGGTAGTCAAGCAGGTCCAGGCAGTATCCCAGGTCGAGGATGGCCCCAGCACGGCGGGCTGCCGGATGGTGCTGCCAGGGCAGCGGCTGAGTTGCTCAGCCCATTGCAGTGCCCGGCTAGGACTGTTATCCCAGAAGTAAATGCCGTTGCCCAGCCAGTCGTACTTGTTCGCACTGGCTTGCAATTCGGTTTCTCCGTTTACCACGGCTAGCGCGATGGCCTGGTCGGTGCCGTGGAAGCCCAGCACTAAGCCGGTTCGGACGCTATACATAAGTGCTAGTAGGGCGCGGCCATTTTCTCGTCATCAGTCAAGATACCAGCCCGAATGAGAAACGCAGTAGCCGAAGCCTTATCCTTCGACGTTTCGCGGCGCACTTGCGCCAGCTTTTCAAGTAGGTCGTCTATTTCACGGTCCGTCATGGCTGATTGCGTAAAGTGGCTATGCTAGTACGAATGCACAAGGTAATCAGGTTTGAATAAGTTGCTGCCAACTCGGCCCATACCGCTAGCGGCCAAAGTAGCGGTAGCTGCGGCGGCCCGGCACTGGATAGGCCAGCGGGTGGCAGGGTGCGGGGCCGGTGGGCTCTGCGCCCTGTTTTTTTAGCGGGTTACGCCAAGCGGCGCAACGGCCGCAAATCCAGCGAGAAGCCGGGCAAGGCGGGCTCGGCGCTGAGCGACTGCTCGAAGCTGCTGATTTCTTCGGGTTCCTGGCCGGCGCGGTAGAGGGTGGCGGTTTCGGTGCTGGGGTCGAGCAGGAAGCCGACTTCACGCCGTTGGCCAGGTAGGTTTCCATTTTGCGGCGCAGGGGGGCCAGCCCATCGGAGGGCGAGCGGACTTCGACCACGAAGGCGGGGCACATGGGCGGGAAGCGCAGGCGCTGGGCTTCGGGCAGAGCCTCGTAGGCAGCTTTGGCTACCCAGGAAGCATCAGGCGAACACACCGAGCCATCGGGCAGGGTAAAGCCGGCGGAGGACTCGAAGACGTAGCCGAGTTGGTGCCGACGATTCCAGAGCATTAGTTGGAAGACTACTTCACTTGACTTGCGGCTCGATTCAGTTCCGGCGGGGGGCATGAAGATGATTTCGTGGTCGGCGTTGCGCTCCAGGCGCAGGGTGGGGTTGTGCTGGCAGAGGTCGAAGAATTCTTCGTCCGTGAGCCGGGTTAGCTGCGGGCCGTGGATTGTTACCACATTATCGAGGTCGGCGAACGTCATGGCGAAAGAATTGGCAAGCGGGTTAGCCAAATATACGGTCGGGGGCTTGGTGGCGGCCTTATCTTCGCCGCTCCTTAAAAGTATGCGAGGGCCTTCGGCGGATGGGGCCGCTTTGGCGCTTTGCTTCGCGGACTGAAAGTCCGCGCTACTTCTCATGAAAAACTTCCTCTCCTTCGCCGATGCGGGCGACTATAAGGCGCTGCTCAATCAAGCCCTCGAAATTAAGAAAAACCCCTACGGCTACCAGCACGTGGGTAAGCACAAAACCGTGGGGCTGATATTTTTTAACCCCAGCCTGCGCACTCGCCTCAGCAGCCTGAAGGCTGCCTACAACCTGGGCGCGCAAGCCTGGGTGCTGAACGCCGGGACCGACTCCTGGACGCTGGAGATGGCCGATGGCGCCGTAATGAACGGCTCGACGCAGGAGCATATCAAGGACGCCATCGCGGTGATGAGCCAGTATTGCGACGTGCTGGGTGTGCGCACTTTCCCCACGCTCAAGGACAAGGCGGCCGACTACAGCGAGGAAGTACTGAGCAAGATTCTGCAGTACGCCACGGTGCCGGTTATCAGTCTGGAAAGCGCCACGCTGCACCCCTTGCAGTCGTTTGCCGACTTAATTACCGTGGCCGAGACCAAGCAAAAAGAGCGGGTGAAAGTGGTGCTGACCTGGGCCCCGCACGTGCGCGCCCTGCCCCAGTGCGTGCCTAACTCGTTCTGCGACTGGTTTTCGGAAATCGACTGGGTGGATTTTGTGATTACCCACCCGCCCGGCTACGAGCTGGACCCGAAATTCACGAAGGGCGCCACCATCGAGTACGACCAGCGCAAGGCCCTGGCCGGCGCCGACTACGTGCAGGCCAAAAACTGGAGCAGCTACCACGACTACGGCCAGGTGCTCAGCCACGACCCAAGCTGGATGCTCACGCCCGAGCACATGGGCCTGACCACCGACGCAAAATTCCTGCACTGCCTGCCCGTGCGCCGCAACGTGGAAGTGTCGGATGCCGTGCTCGATGCGCCGGGCTCGCTCATTATCCAGGAAGCCGGCAACCGGACATTTTCGATGCAAACTGTGCTACACGAGCTGCTGAAGTGAAGTTGTAAAACGGAGTAGCACGTCGTTTCTTCACTAAATATATAATAAATAATATATTATAAAAATCTCCCCGCCTGCCCCTCGTTTTGGAAACCGTTATCACCATCCGCCCCATTGCGCCGGGCGACGACGCGGCGCTGGCCCGCATTATCCGGGATACACTCACGGAGTTTGGTGCCGCCAAGCCAGGCTCCGTCTTTTACGACCCTTCTACCGACCACTTGCACGCGCTCTTTCAGCACGCGCAGAGCGCCTATTTCGTGGCTGAGGCGGACGGCATGGTGCTGGGCGGCGCGGGCATCTACCCTACCGACAACCTGCCCGCCGACACCACCGAGCTGGTTAAAGTATACCTGCTGCCCCAGGCGCGCGGCCGTGGGCTGGGCAGGCAGCTGCTGGAAAAATGCCTGGCCGAAGCGCGCGCCCGCGGCTACGGCCGGGTGTACCTGGAATCGTTCGAGGAGATGACCCAGGCCCTGCCGCTATACGAAAAGCTGGGCTTTCACTATCTGCCGCAGCCAATGGGCAACAGCGGCCACTTCAGCTGCCAGATTTGGATGATTCGGGAATTGTAGTAACTGCCTTATAATTTATAAACAGTCATGCCGCACGCAGTGAAGCATGGCTATTTTCTTTGCGTTAAGTCTACCTCCTGCCAGCTTCATGTCCTCTCTCCTGCCCTTTCTATTCGCGGTGGTGATGGGCATGGGCCACGCTTTCGAGCCCGACCACCTGCTGGCGGTCAGCACCCTCGTGGCGCGCCACGACCAGCTGCGGGGAGCCCTCAAAAACGGCTTGTTCTGGGGCCTGGGGCACACCACCATGCTTGCCATTTTCGGCGGACTGCTGATTTTTGGGCGGGCCACGTTTTTGCAGTCGGGCTACTTCGAAGCCGTGGTGGGCCTGATGCTGATTGTCCTGGGTATCAGCCGGCTGGTGGATAAAAACTCGTATCAGCCGGGGCCGGTGCTGCGGCAGCGGCCGGGCTTTGCCTACTCCGTGGGGCTGGTGCACGGGCTGGCCGGGAGCGGGGCGCTGGTGCTGCTGGCCCTGAGTGCCATCCCCAGGCCGGCCGGGGCCATTGCCTATATCCTGCTGTTCGGGCTGGGCTCGGTGCTGGGAATGCTGGTGGCCGTCAGCCTGATGCGCATTCCGTTCACGCCCCGCATGCGGCTGGGCCGGCGGCTGCGGGCGGGCGCGGTGGTGCTGTCGTCGGTGCTCAGTGTAGGGTACGGCGGCTGGATGGTCTGGACGCACGTGTGACGGCTGTAGCGTGGACTCTGCGAGTCCGCGCGTTGCGCCGTTCGCACATCACCCCACGCGCGGACTCGCAGAGTCCACGCTACGCCCTACATTCGCAACTAAACCCCTCACCATGCACCTCGCTCCCAAAGACCTTGATAAGCTCGTGCTGCACCAGGCCGGGGTAGTGGCCCAGAAGCGCTACGCCCGCGGCCTGCGCCTCAACTACCCCGAGGCCGCCGCCCTGCTCGCCACTCAGCTGCTGGAGTTTATCCGCGATGGCGAATCGGTGGCGACGCTCATGGACAAGGGCAAGCAGCTGCTCGGCTTCAACGACGTGCTGGAGGGCGTGGCCGACCTGCTGCCCGAGGTGCAAGTAGAAGGCACCTTCCCCGATGGCACCAAGCTCGTGACCGTGCACCAACCCATTTGCCGCGAGCACGGTTCGCCCGAATTGGCGCTCTACGGCAGTGGCCTCAGCCGCACGGCCCCAGCCGCCGCGCCGGTGCCCGCCGCCGTACCGGGCGAGTACCTGCTGGCCGATGGCGACATTATCCTAAACGAAAACCGCCCCGTTATCGAGCTGGAGGTACTCAACCGGGGCGACCGGCCGGTGCAGGTGGGCTCGCACTACCCCTTCTTCGAAACCAACGCGGGGCTGGACTTCGATCGGGCAGCAGCATTTGGCTACCGGCTCAATATCCCGGCCGGCACGGCGGTGCGCTTCGAGCCGGGCGAGCGCAAGCGCGTGCAGCTGATAGCGCTGGCCGGCGAGCGCCGCGTGTACGGCGGCAATGCCTGGATTGATGGCCCGCTCGATGAGGCCGGCAAGCAGCAGGCGATAGGGAAGCTGGGGTAATTTTCTTATCATTAACTATTTTTTGCAAAGTCATGGCTCAAATAGACGAAGGAAAGCTTTTTGAACAAGAAGTATGGAGTATTGCACGTGAATTGTGGCCAAGCGCTGAAGGCGGTGGACCTATCACAGTTGATGGCTCCGAAAAAGATGGCATATATATTACAGAAGAAATGGTACATATCATTGAATGTACTATTTCGAAAGGCCAGAAAAAGGCTCAGAATGATATAGAAAGTCTTAGACAGCTTGTAGATAAATACAAGCGGCAGTATCCTGACAAGGGGGTCAAAGCATACTTCATCACTAAGCATGAACCAACAGGTGAACAAAGAAGCGTTATCCCTTCAGCATATACATCGCAGATACTTGCTATGTCATTCTCGAGGTTTCATTCTAAAATAATTGATGTAAGCAATTATTTCAAGCATAGAGAAAACCATTTTTTTGGAAGCATAAAGAATCCAATTGATGATTCTGACACAAAAGCTCATTACGACTTTATACCTGTTCAATTAAGTGAGATAAATTCCTCTAAAGGATGGGCAACAGGAGATATTTATAATAATTTAATACATGGAAAACGCATAGTTATTCTTGGGCAATATGGTGTCGGAAAAAGTGTAACATTAAAAGAGGTTTTCAAGAAATCACTCAAGGCTTACAAGGGAAGCTTAACAACCAAATTTTGTATTTACATTAATTTGAGAGAGCACATTGGCCAAACAAATCCTGTTGAAGTACTTGAGAGACACGCCAGAAATCTTGGATTTCCATATCCATACCACTTAGTAAGGGCTTGGAAGAGTGGCTATGCTGATATTATACTAGACGGCTTCGACGAAATACCTGCTCTAGGGTGGGCTGATAAGACCTCAAAGCTAAAAACTATACGTCAGAATGCAATGCAGCTTGTAAGAGAGTTCGTTAAATTAACTCCAAAACAATCAGGACTTTTGATATCCGGCAGGAATAATTTTTTTGATTCTATTCAAGAATGCGTTACTGCGCTAGGACTAACTAATAATTATACTATACTAACGCTAGAAGACTTTAATGAGCAACAAGCGAACACTTTTTTAAGAAGGTTTCTTAAAGACGACAATATTGTTGTACCCGAATGGTTTCCTTCAAAGCCGTTACTACTAGGTTATTTAGTAAAACAACACATTATAAACCAAGATATCCTAGGAAATAAAGCTATTTCTCCAGCCCAAGGATGGGATATTCTCTTGGATGAAATATCAGAGCGAGAGGCTAGCATTGACCCCAGCCTAAGCGCTAAAGTAATACGTGAGATAATCGAAGGCGTAGCATCTCATGCTAGAAAATACCAGTCTGGATTAGGACCTATTTATTTTAAAGACCTTGAAAGTATTTTTTCAGAAAAAGTTGGCTACCTAGCTGACGACAATGCTGTTGTGTTATTACAACGTTTGCCTGGTCTTGGTGGACTAAATCAGCAGGACGGTTCACGAGAATTTATCGATATAAATTTTGCGGACGCTGCAAAATCAGGGGAAATTATCAGGTATATATTAAACCCTTATGAGTATAAAATTTCTTCTGAACCTAAAGTTTGGCAGGAATCTATTAACGAAATATCAATTCAACTCTTATCGTTAAAGACGAAAAGCCTTAGCCCTACAGTTATGGAAGCGGCTGCGCGACAAGCAGAACGTTCTGGCCTAGATGTTCTCGGCGCTGACATTCTATTAACAATGAGATACAATGAACAGTCTTGGATAAAAGAGCCCATTAAGATTCAAAGCATTGTAATCCCTGCATTTCATTCGAAAAATCTGCCAGGTTGGAACTTAGTCAGATTTGAAGAGGTGATAGTAAAAAGAATTTCTTTTGAAGAAGAAATTGAAGTAGCCAATCATCCAAAATTTGTCAGGTCATTATTTGGCTTTGCAGATGGTATAGCATCTGCAACATCTTTACCAAACGAAAATTTCTTAGAATGCGAGTTTGAATCGTTTGAAGCAATCAATCAAACTACAGCATCTATACTAGAATCGTCCTTGCCTATTCCTGTTAAAGTTTGCTTCACAGTATTAAAGAAGCTATATTTTCAACCTGGCGTAGGCAGGCAATACAGCGCTTTCACTCGTGGGTTAAGCAATGTTGAGAAAAGGTATATCGATGACGTTTTAAGAATCCTTCGGCAAGAAGGCTTAACAATTGCTCCATCTAATAACTCAGACGTTTGGGTTCCAATACGTGCGCAGTCACCACGTGTCAAAGCTTTAGTACAAAACCGTACAGTTAACGACCCTTTAATTGAGAAAATAAAGAGACTTTCTTAACCTCGCTATTCTTAAAACAAACCCCATGTCCCTACCCCTTTCCCGGCAGGCGTATGCCGCTATGTATGGCCCGACTGTGGGCGACCGGGTGCGCCTGGGCGATACCGACCTGCTGCTGGAAGTCGAGCGCGACTACTGCGTGTACGGCGAGGAATGCAAGTTTGGTGGCGGCAAAACCCTGCGCGACGGCATGGGGCAGGCGGCCGGCGTCGGGCAGGCCGACGCGCTCGACCTGCTGATTACCAACGCGCTGGTGCTCGACTACACCGGCGTGTACAAGGCCGATATCGGCATCAAGGGCGGGCGCATCGTGGGCATTGGCAAGGCGGGCAACCCGCACATCATGCCCGGCGTGGACCCGCGCCTGGTGGTGGGCGTGACCACCGAAGTGGTGGCCGGCGAGGGGCACATCCTCACGGCGGGCGGCATCGACTGCCACATCCACTTCATTTGCCCGCAGCAGCTGACCGAGGCGCTGGCCTCCGGCGTGACCACGATGGTGGGCGGCGGCACCGGTCCGGCCGCCGGCACCACGGCCACCACCTGCACGCCGGGCGCGTTTTATATCGAAATGATGCTCAAGGCCACCGACGCCTTCCCCATGAATTTCGGGTTTTTGGGCAAGGGCAACACCTCGAAGCCGGAGGGGCTGGCCGAGCAGGTGGAGGCCGGGGCGCTGGGCTTTAAGCTGCACGAGGACTGGGGTACTACCCCCGCCACGATTGATAACTGCCTGACTATCGCCGACAAGTACGACGTGCAGGTGTGCATTCACACCGATACGCTCAACGAGAGCGGCTTCGTCGAAAACTCGGTGGCGGCCTTCAAGGGGCGCACCATCCACTCGTACCACACGGAGGGCGCGGGCGGCGGGCACGCGCCCGACATTATCAGGATTTGCGGCGAGCCCAACGTCATCCCGTCGAGCACCAACCCCACGCGGCCATTCACGGTGAACACCATCGACGAGCACCTCGACATGCTGCTCGTGTGCCACCACCTCGACAAGAACATCCCCGAGGACGTGGCTTTTGCCGAAAGCCGCATCCGCCCCGAAACCATTGCCGCCGAAGATATTCTGCACGACCTGGGCGCGCTAAGCATCATCAGCAGTGACTCGCAGGCCATGGGCCGGGTGGGCGAGGTCATCACCCGCACCTGGCAAACGGCCCACAAAATGCGCCAGCAGCGTGGCCCCCTCCCCGAAGACGCGGGCGCCAGACGCCCGAACGATAATTTTCGCGCCCGTCGATATATAGCAAAATATACCATCAACCCCGCCCGCGCCCACGGCATGGCCCACGAAATCGGCTCGGTCGAAATCGGCAAGCTGGCCGATTTGGTGCTCTGGAAGCCGGCCCTGTTTGGCTCGCGGCCGGAGATGATTATTAAGGGCGGCGTCATCGTGCAGGCCCAGATGGGCGACCCTAATGCCTCCATTCCAACACCGCAGCCCTCGTTTTCGCGGCCCATGTTTGGGGCGTTTGGCGGGGGGGTAGGGTATTGTTCGGTGGCGTTTGTGTCGGGTGCTTCGGTAGAGAAGGTTTCTTCCGAGTATGGCCTGAGCAAGCGCGTACTGGCGGTGAAAGGCTGCCGCACGGTGGCTAAGAAGGACATGGCCCTGAATGACTATTTGCCTAATATTTCGGTGGACTCTGAGACGTACCGCGTAATGGTCGATGGCGTGCACCTGACGTGCGAGCCGGCGCAAACGCTGCCGCTGGCGCAGCTGTATAATTTGTTTTAGGGGGTCACCTCACCCCCAGGCACGCAACTTTTATCCCACTTACACTGTACATTTGTACAACAAATAAGGGCACCAACCTACCGGCCGATGCCCTTACCGAAACTACTTGAGCCAATGAGCGAGTAACAACAGGCCTGTGCCTTTTGCTATTCCTTTCAGAAGCTCAAAAACAAGCGGAACGACCCACTTATTTACTAGTTTCTTCGCGTTTTTCCATTCCATCTGGTCAGAAGTAGAAGGGTTATACTACAACCCTCACACTTCTCGAAGCCCTGGCTGCTCCAACAGCCGGGGCTTCTCTTTTTACAGAGTAGCCGTAGGCTGGGGGACTTACCAAACGCGAGTGCGGCAAAGATAGGGCGGCAGCTTCTGCCCTGCCCCATCCCAAAAGAGCTGCCCACACGCAGCAGGCAGCTGAATGCGGGCAGCGAGTAAGGGGCGCCTAATTTAACCAGAAATCAGCCTGGAATCTCTGCTAAACTTCACAGCTACCGCTAGGCTGGCAAGGCCGCTACTTCGTGGTATAGCCGAACCAGGTCGAATGGATAGGGCCAGACGGTGAACTGGTTGCGCCGTACAAACGTGACCGTGAGCAAGGAAAGCAGCTTAGCCAGGTGCGTAGGGTCAGGGCTGCCATACTGGTGTATCTGATAGACGTGGTGGCCCCGCGCCTCAGCGCCGTTGCTGGCCTGGGCACCGCTGACTATGTAGCGCTTAGCCTCCGGCTGATACCAGATACCGCCTGCGTACACGCCAATCGCCTCCTGGCTTTTGGCCGATGCTTCCGGGTTTTGTGCCCTGATGGTACGGATGACCGGCCAGTTAGGCATGGCAATGGCTTCGGTACGCTCCAATTCAAACACTTCGCGGCCTACCAGCACAAAATGCGCCTTACGAATATCGCTGTCCGCCTCATCGGCATCGCTAGGCTTATTGTGAGCATACTTAGGCCGCCGTGCCATAAAGTGCTGCTTTAGGTCCTGCCACGGCATAAACCGCTCCTTAAGGACCCGCTTGCCAGCCGGCTCCTCTAGGTGGGCAAAGGCCAGTTCGCCTTCGTTGAAGTAGAGCAGCGTATCATCAGTAAGAAAAGCCCATTCGTCAGATAAGGTATCGAGCAGCGGGAGGCAGGCAGCGGGGGCGGCAGAGGCCCGGCCGGCTAGCACCCATTTCAGCCACAGCTCGGTCAGGCACACATCGGCTTTAAGGCGCAGCGTTTTCAGTTGCTTGGCAGCCGTTCGGCGCAGCTTACGGGCTTCATCGGTTTCGGGGGGCGCTTCGCCGGTTTCTGTGGGGGCCGGGGCTGACTGGGGTGCGGGCAGGTCGTAGCTCAGGTAGCTTTCGGCGACAGCGAACTTCGCTACCTCGTTGAGGTTGACGTTCAACGTCTGCTTTACCACCTCGGGCAGCTGCTCATAAAGCACCGGATACGGGTCGGCGTAGCCAGCGGCAGCCAGCAGGCCAGGCTGCCGGTCCTGCACAAAGGCGTCTTTGCCGGCATCCGTCAGCACCAGTAGCGGCTGGTCGGGATTAGCCTGTCTAGCCTCCACTAGTTCAAACGATAGCACAAACGCCTTCTTGCCCGACTTGAAGCTGTGGGCACTGAGCCACTGCACATAGTCGGCGGCGGGCACGGCGGCGCGGTTCAACCGATTATCTACCACTTGAATGATGGGCAGCAGGTTAAGCGGCAAAGGCGTGGCGCGGGGCCGCAGGCGCTGCATCGCCTCCTCGGCTAGCTGCACGTCGAAGCCGTAGGTGCTCAAAAAACCATGCAGCCGCTCCTGCACGTGCCGCACCTGGTACGAGCGGCTTTCGCGGTACTTGTCGGGCTCCGCTTTGCTGCCGTTGTGGTGCCAGTCGGCGGTGGTGCGCTTGCCGCTAGTGGTCTTTTGCTGATACACAGCCCTCGCAAACGTCGCCACCTGGCTAGGCCTCAGCTGCCGCAGATACGTGTGGCCCATGCTGGCAAATAGCTCATAGTAAGTACCAAGCGAGGCGTGGGCACCGACCTTAGCCGCGTCAATTTTAGCGAACGTATTAGCCTCCACCTTTACCGTGAGCGTATGCAAGTCACCTTCGCTATCCACTTGTGGCTTAACTTCTACAGCCGTCAGGCGCTTGCCGCTGGCTGAGCCCTTGACACGCAGGTAAAACTTACTCTGGCACACCCGGCGCTCGCGCTCCCGGTCGCTGTGCTCATAGAAGCACAAGGCCACCATCAGCTTGAGAAGCACGTGCGGCTTTAGCTCGTCGGGACCAACGGGCTCAGCCGTTATTTCTTCGGCAAGCACCTGGCTAGGGTTGCCAAAGTGATACTGCCAGGGCTTGGCTGTGTGCCCAACAGGTAGCAATGTGTAGAGCGACGCCTGCGGCTCATCAAACGTAAAAAAGTAAAAGGGCCGGTCAATCTGGTCTTTATAAGCGTTGGTAAAGCTGGGATAAAACATTCCCGGCTTGACCTGAAACCGCCGGTAGCGCTCCTGCGAGGGCGACAGCCGATAGCGCCAGATACTGTAGGATTGCAACAGCTTTGTATAGTCAGCAGGCAGCTTGATGTGCAGCTGATTGGTGGGCACCAGCAGTTGCTGGGGGCTAGGGCTTGGTTTGTTTTGGGGCATGAGAAAGAAATGGGTTAAAGGATTAGAAATGGGTAAGCAGGCGCTCGCAGGCGAGTGTTAGTAAGTCGTT
Organism: Hymenobacter baengnokdamensis; assembly: GCF_008728635.1. NCBI lineage: Bacteria > Pseudomonadati > Bacteroidota > Cytophagia > Cytophagales > Hymenobacteraceae > Hymenobacter > Hymenobacter baengnokdamensis. Next base: position 4,023,327 of record NZ_CP044285.1, read on the forward strand.
GGCATCGGCGGGGTCGGGCTTGAGCGTGCCGGTCAGCACCACGATGCGGGCCTGCGCCCAGTCGGGCACCCGCGCAAAGTGCTCGTCGTAGAAGCCTAGCGCGCTTTCTTCATCATGCCGCAGGTTCATCACCACCAAGCGGCAAGGGTCGGCGGCGGTAGTGGGCGTGGCGTGGCTCAATTGCTGCCACTTGCTCACCATGCGCCCCTTAAAATGCGCCTCATTGAGGTTGGGATGGTAGAACGGGTCGTCGGGTGGCAGCGGAAACTGCCGCAGCGTGCGGTTGCCGTAGTTTTTGCAATCGATGTAGATTGGCCGGTTTTCCAGCTTGAGGTCGGCCACCTCAAATACCTTATCGGGCACGGCCGCACTGGTGGCTTTGATGCCCCGGCTTTTCAGCACGGCATCAATCACTTCCTCCCCAATAGCCCCGACCAGGATAGACTGGTACACATAGGGCAGCAGGTACGTACCCGAGTCTACGAAGGCCAGCTCGTAGCTGCGCACCCGGAAATGGGTGGCTAGCGGCGAACCCAGCTGGCTGTTCACGGGGCGGTAGGCGGCGTTCAGGTCCCAGGGCTTGAACTCGGGGCTGTTAGTGCCCGGCGGGGCCAGGTGCATTTCGTGGTTGATGAGCAGCTTGCCCTCCCGCACGTAGTCGCTGCGAAACGTGCCCCGGATACGGGCCAGTTGGTTGGGGCGCGGCTTGTCGGCTAGGGTCTGGCCGGGGCGCAGCGGGCGGGGCAGGTCGTGGCGCAGCACGTCGTCGCGCAGCCACTGCCAGCGCTGACGGGCATCGCCCTCGCCAGTGCGCTTAAAATGCTCTAGCTCAAGCACCAGACGGTGAATAGCGTCGCGGGCCGCGTCGTTGGCGCGGCGCAGGTCGTGCAGGTCGTCTTCCAGCTCTTTGCGGGCCTTTTTCTCCTCGCTCCCGATAGCGGCCAGCAGCGTTTGCATGTTGCCCGAGGCGTAGCGCAGGTAGTTGTCGCACTCAGTGGCTAGCTCGGGGTCGGCGGCCATGCGGGCCAGCACGCCATACACGTCGCGGGCCAGGCACAGCCGCTGCTCGGGCATGTGCTGCCACACCCGCTCGATGCGCCCCAGCGCCTGCACCAGCACGCTGAACTGGTTCAGCACCCCATCGGTCGTATTCAGGTACTCTGCGTTGTAGCGGTTGAGCCGGCGAATCTGGCCGAGCAATCCGCTAGCCTGGGCTGCCGTCAGGCGTTTGGCATACAGCAGCTTTAGCACCCCATACACGTCGCGCTTGATAGCCGCGTGCTGCTCAGTGGCCGTGGCGTGCGGCTCTACCCCACTAAAGTAGTAGTACGGCGCTTCGAGCAGGTGCAGAAACTGAAAATCGCGCTTGCCGGCATTGCGCCCGGCCTCATAGTCGGCAGAAGTCTGATAGTATTGAAGGTTTACCCCATTGCCCGCCGAGGGGTAGGTAGTGATAACCACCACCGGTCGCCCCGCCCAAAATAGCGCGTTGTACTGTGCGTGCAGCGTAGGGTCGGTGCGCAGCTCCTGCCCAAACCGGGCATCGTAGAGGGCTACCGTGCAGGCTACCCGGTGCTGCCGGGTTTCGTCACGGCACCATACGTCGTAGATGCGCAGGTTTTTGTCGCCCGCTGCCGGGTGTGGCGTCGCCCCAAACCAGCCATCCTCGTCGCCGCCCGTATCGAGCAGGCGCTGCACCTGCCGCAGCGAGGACAGAAAAACCAGGTGCGTGGGGCCGGTCGCCAACTGGGCCGGGTCTTGCGTGGCTAGCCGGGCCAGCAGCCAGAATACGTGCTGCACCCGCCCCAGCCGGTGGCTCAGCGCGCCCGCCTTTTTGCCAAAATAATCGGGGTCGGCCTGGGCCAGAGCAGCCAATTGCTGCCCAAAAGGCGCGAGCAAACTTAGCGGCTCCACCACTTCGTGCGTGATGGTATTCTGCCGTGCCCCGGCCTTACTAGCATTGGCATGGCGCACATCGGCTTCATCGGCCGGCGTATTGGGCAGCGGGCCGAATGAGTCGGTGGGGCGGCCGGGGTGCGCCAGGCCGGTCCAGTCGAAGTTGCGCAGCACCCGCTGAATGTGCGCCGTAGCCGACAGCCCAAATACCAGGTGCTGGCCCGCCAGCGCCCGCAGCATCGACTCGGGGCTGTCGTTGAGCGAGTGGTACAGCACGCCTACCTCCTCGGGGTCGGTGAGTTGGCTTGTGTCCATCTCAATCTCGTAGAGGCCAAAGCCGTTGGTCAGCAAGCTACCGTAGCTGGTTTCGCACAGCTCGTACTGGGCCCCTATCTGGCTCACCTGCCGAATTTCGCGCAGGTAATCGGTGCTGCCAAAGCACTGGCGCAGCACCTCGAAATAAATATCCTCGTGCTCGGCCTGCAAGCGATTAAACAACCGGATAATGTCCTTCACGGCCCGCGTTACTACATCGAACAGCAGAAAGGCATTGGGGCCACCCGGCGCGGCCGTGAGGGTAAATGAATGCTGCCGGGGCGTGGCCGGGTGCAGGTACACCGGCTGCTGCACCAGCGAGCGGTTCGACTGAAAAATGGCCCGCCCGCGCAATTCTTCCTCCGCCGTATCGAAGTGGGTAATATTCGGAAAATCAATCTTGTGCTCTAGCAAAAGCACGTCGATGCGAGTCTGAATGGCCTGCATCATCTCCCGAATGGGCTTCCACTCGGGCCGGTGGGCCAGGTACTGCGGGTGCGTGAGCTTGCGGCGGCATAAGCGCTCGTAAAACGTCTGCACCAGCCCAAACGGGTCGCGCACTTCCTTATCGTGCGCCAGCAGGTCGAGCAGGTCGTTTTCGAGAAAGTCGAACTCGTCGAACACGAATACGTACCGCCCTTCCGCGGGTGCCTCCCAGCGCCCTAGCCGCACCGTGCGCTGCCCGTCAAACACGCCGTGGAATGCCTTATGTACCGTCAGCAAAAGCAGCCGGCAGCTAGCATCAGCCTGAAAATGCAGGTAAGGAAAAAGGCGTGGCCACACCGCCAGCGTAGCCAGCTCCTGGGCCGGGCGCTGGTCGATGCGCTGCTTGGCAAGCGGAGCTCCAGCGGCTAGCCGACGCGCCAGGGCCAGTAGCTCTTTGAGCGGCTTGAGGGCTTCGCTAGCCAGGTCGCCCAAGTCCACCAGGCCAGCCCCACGCGCTCCCATCTCCCACGCCCGCTTAAACCGTTCGGCTTTGCCGCGCAGGTCGTCCAGGCTAGTGGCGGGCAGCCGCTCGAGCCGTCGGTATTCGTCTAGCAGGGCGGGCAGGTGCGGGTGCTGCAACATCTCATTCAGCGACCCATCGTCCAACACCTGCTGCAATTGGTCGGCATCCTTATGCTGCTGCACATACTGGCGCGGCTCTTCTACCAGCGCAGCCATTTCATTTAGCAATTGAATCCGATTGGCTACGTAGATAAACTTGACGTCAGGCGGATAATCCCCCGTATTCAGCAACTCCGCCAAGCTACTGGTCTTGCCCAGCCCTGTGCCTCCCAGCACTAGCTTTAAGCCAGTTGCATGTGTTTCTATGGTGCGGCGGTAATAATCGGTGTATAAGCTCATGCGCAAGAGGGCCAGGGGTAAAACTAGAGCAAACTTCAGGTTTGTGTACAGGCTATAACGTACATTCCGTTCATGAAAGCTTATTCTACTGACTTGCGCGAACGCGTGGCGGCCGCTTGCCAGCAAGGTAGCCGCACGATTGGCGAAGTGGCCGCGCAGTTCAGCGTGTCGGATTCGTTTGTGCGCAAGTTGCGCCGACGCCAGCGCACGAGCGGTTCCGTGGCTGCTTTGCCGCAACGCAGTGGGCCAGCGCCGTTTCTGAACGCGGCGGCCCAAGCGCAGCTGGCGGCCTGTTTGCGCCAGGAGCCCGATGCCACGTTGGCGGAATTGTGTATTTGGCTGGCCGCCATCGGCGGTCCGGCAGTGAGCCAGACCACACTCTGGCGGGCGGTGCAGGCACTGGATTGGCGGCGAAAAAAAAGAGCGTCCATGCCGCCGAACGCGACACGCAACGGGTGAAGGAGCTGCGCCGAGCTTTTGTAGAGGCGCTGCAAGCCGAGGATTTTACCTGTTTTAAGTTCGTGGACGAGACCAGCACTAACCTGACGTATTGCCGCCGCTACGCCCGGGCCGAAGGCGGGCAGCGCGCCCGCCAGGCCACGCCCCTGCACGGCGGGCCCAACGTGACGCTGGTGGCGGCGCTGACGCCGAACGGGTTGCAAGCGGTCATGACCCTGAGCGGGGCCGTCAACGGGGACGTGTTTGCCGCCTACCTCGACCAGGTGCTCGGCCCCACGTTGCGGCCCGGCGACGTGGTCGTGCTCGACAACCTGCCGGCCCACAAAGTGGCCGGGCTGACCGAGCTCGTCGAAGCCCGCGGGGCCCGCCTGCTGTATTTGCCGCCCTACTCGCCCGATTTCAATCCCATCGAACTCGCCTTCAGCAAGCTCAAAACCTGGCTGCGCACCGCCCAGGCCCGCACCCGCGAGGCCCTGGAAAGCGTCATTCACGACGCCACCAATTGGATAACTGAGCTCGACGCGAAAAACTGGTTTGACCACTGTGGTTATCATGTACACTAACCTGAAATCTGCTCTAAAAATATTGGCGCAATTAATGGCTCGCTTACTAAACACGTTGCCTACCAATTGCTAAAAATGAAGGCACACCCCCTATAAATCCCTTCTGCTTGTTACAAGCTATTGAAAATCAGAATTTTTATTTTTAAATGTTTTTTCAAGGTACTTAGGTGACCAGCTTTCGCAGCCCAGGATTTCAAGCCAAAAAATCAGACCCGTTGTAGCTTACCGCCTCAACCGCTCCTTGTGCCGCACCTCGCCCGCCTGCTTCACCTTGCCGATTCGGCCCTGCCCACCGGCTCTTTTGCCTACTCCTACGGGCTGGAAAGCAGCCTGACCTTCGGCCTGGTGCGCACCGAAACGGAGTTTCGGGCCTATCTCTATTCCTTTCTTCAGCAAGCGGTTGGGTTTGAGCTGCCATTTATTACCTCGGCCGCGCACCTGGCTGAGGCAGAGCTAGCCAGCCTTTTAACCGAGTACGATGCCCAGCTGCTCACGCCCGCGCTGTACCAGGCCAGCCTCACGCAGGGCAAAAACTGGCTGAAGTTGCTAGCTACCTTTTACCCCGAAGCAGGGCTAGCCGAGTTGGGCCGCGAGCTGGCGCAACGGCAGTTGCCCGCGCATTTTGTGCCATTGTTTGGCCTTAGCTTAGGCAAAGCTGGCTTCGCCGTGGCTGATATTCAGGCTACTTACCTGCACCTGACCCTGCGCGACCAACTGAGTGCGGCCATCCGACTGGGCTTTATCGGGCCAATGGCGGGGCACCTGCTGCAACACGATTTTTACGAAATTTTTGAGAATTTGCTGGATGCCGCCGATATTCGGCCCTACACCGAGGCTACTCGTTGCACTTTATTACTCGATGTAGCGCAAATACTACACGACGACATTTACTCGCGACTCTTCCAGAATTAACCCACGCCCGTCATGCAGAGCGCAGCGAAGCATCTCGCCCGCACCGCTGGGGTTACTAAATCCTAACGAAGCGAGTGGGATACTTCGCTGTGCTCTGCATGACAGACGATACAAGTAAGTATCACCTTATCTATGGCTTTCGTCGATAAACTCGCCCTCTTGCTCCACGGCCACAGCCACGAGGTACTGGAGTCGCCCGGCGACTTTGCCGAGCGCGAAACCCGGCGCCTGCCGCCCTATCGCAACTTTCGTAAGCGGGCCTTCACGGTGGGCATTGGCGGGCCGGTGGGCACCGGCAAGACGGCCCTGCTCAAGGCGTTGTGCGAAAGCCTGCGCGACGACTACCGCCTCGGCGTGGTCACCAACGACATCTTCACCCGCGAGGATGCCGAGTTTCTGATTCGCCACAGCGCCCTCACCGCCGACCGTATCGTGGGCGTTGAAACCGGCGGCTGCCCACATGCCGCCATCAGAGAGGATATATCCTTGAACATGAATGCCCTGGAAGGGCTCATGGAGCGTTTCGACAATCAGCTTGACTACCTGTTTGTGGAAAGCGGCGGCGACAACCTGGCCGCCCACTTCAGCCGCGAGCTGGTCGACTATTCTATTTACGTGATTGATGTGTCGGGCGGCGATAAGATTCCGCGCAAGGGCGGGCCGGGCATTACCCAATCGGACCTGCTGGTAATCAACAAGATTGACCTGGCTCCGCTGGTCAAGGCTGACCTGGAGGTGATGGACCGCGACTCGCGCCGGATGCGCGGCGACGGGCCGTTTGTTTTTGCGCGTGCCGCCGATGGCCATAACTTAGGGGCCATTATCGACCACATTCACCTGGCTAAGACGCAGGCTTTGGCGGCTGTGCGCGAAGACCGCCGCTAGCCCCGGCGACGCAAGCTGAGCCTCAGCGTCGTATCTTACTCTCCGGTTCGCGCCCCCACTGCGCGCTACCACCCCGGTAACGGCTGACTCTGTTGGCCTTGTCTCGCCCCTACCCCCTCCCCCTCCCACCCACTACGGATGCCGATTTTCGGCACTAGCCTCGCTGCTTTCAAAAAGCAGCTTGGGGCCAGCGCCGCGAAGCCGTGCCCGGCCGCCTGCCTGTAGCGTGGACTCTGCGAGTCCGCACGCAGGTGGCAGCCGGACGATAGCACGCGCGGACTCGCAGAGTCCACGCTACACGCAAGCGCTTTACTACTTGATAATTCTTACCTGCAATGACTACGCCCACCCTCTACCGGCCCGAGTTTGAGCACGACGCCTGCGGCACCGGGTTTCTGACGTATATCGACGGGCGCAAGAGCCACCAGATTGTGGCCGACTCGCTGACCATGCTCGCCAATATGGAGCACCGGGGGGCCTGCGGCTGCGATTCCGACTCGGGCGACGGCGCGGGAATTCAAATTCAGCTGCCGCACTGGTTTTTGCTCGAAGAGTGCGTGGCCCACGGCATCCGGCTGCCCGAGCCGGGCAACTACGGCGTGGGCATGGTCTTCTTTCCCAAAAAAGAGAAGCTGCGCGCCGCCAGCAAGCAGGTAATTGCGGAGGCCGCCCAGCGGCTGGGCATTCCGATACTTGGCTACCGGCTGGTGCCGGTGCGCACGGCGGGCATCGGCGTCACGGCGCTGTCGGCCGAGCCAGCGATTGAGCAGCTGTTCTTGGGGCAGCCGGTAGGGCTAGCCACCGACGCAGACTTTGAGCGCAAGCTTTACGTGCTGCGCCGACTGGTTATCAAGTCATTGAATGAGCAGCTGCCGGCGGCGCTCGACGACTTCTACTTCGCCTCGCTTTCGTGCCGCACCATCGTGTACAAGGGCCAGCTGACGACTTTCCAGGTCGGCATGTACTTCCCCGACCTCAGCGACGAGCGCGTGACCTCGGCGTTCGGGCTGGTGCACTCGCGCTTCTCCACCAACACCATGCCCTCGTGGCGACTGGCCCAGCCGTTTCGCTACCTGGCGCACAACGGCGAGATAAACACGCTGCGCGGTAACCTGAACTGGTTTTTTGCGGGCCTGCCCAACTACACATCGCCCTACTTCTCGGCCGAAGAGATGGAGATGCTGCTGCCGGTTATCGACCCGTGGCAGTCGGACTCCGCCTGCCTGGACAACATAGTGGAGTTACTATATCATTGCGGCCGGTCGCTGCCGCACGTGATGATGATGCTGGTGCCCGAAGCCTGGGACGGCAACGAGCAGATGGACCCGCTCAAAAAGGCATTCTACGAGTTTCACGCCACCTTTATGGCCCCCTGGGATGGCCCGGCAGCGCTTAATTTCACGGACGGCACCCTGGTAGGCGCGATGCTCGACCGCAACGGGTTGCGGCCGTTGCGCTACGCCATCATCAACGACGGGCGCGTGCTGGTAGCCTCCGAGGCCGGCGTGCTGCCGCTGCCGCCCGCAAGCATTATCAAGAAAGGCCGCCTGCAGCCGGGTAAGATGTTTGTGGTCGACACCAGGGCCGGCCGGATTCTGACCGACCGCGAAATCAAGGCCCAGGCCGCTGGCCAGCAGCACTATGGCACCTGGCTCGAAAACTACCAGATTCGGCTCGAAGACCTGGCCGAGCCGCGCCAGGTATTTACCGACCTGGGCGCGGAGGCCGTCAGGAAATACCAGCAGGTATTCGGCTACACCCGCGAGGACGTGGAAACCGTGCTCACCCCGATGGCGCTGGAGGGCAAGGAGCCCATCGGCTCGATGGGCGTGGACGTGCCCCTGGCCGTGCTATCCGACCAGCCGCAGCACCTGAGCAGCTACTTCAAGCAGTTTTTTGCCCAGGTTACCAATCCGCCCATCGACCCCATTCGCGAGCGGCTGGTGATGAGCCTGGCCACTTTCATCGGCAACAACGGCAATATCCTGGACGAAAACCAGCTGCACTGCCACTGCGTGGCGGCCAGGCAGCCGGTGCTCACCAATCTGGAGCTGGAGAAGCTGCGCAGCATCGACACCGGCTCGTTTCACGCCAAAACGCTGCAGACCTACTTCCAGGCCGATGGCAAGCCGGGGGCGCTGCAACGCGGCCTCGAACGCCTGTGCCGCTACGCGGAAGACGCGGTGAACGACGGCTTCGAGGTATTGATTCTCTCCGACCGGGCCATGGACTCGGAACACGCGCCGATGCCGGCGCTGCTGGCGGTGTCGGCGGTGCATCACCACCTTATCCGGCGCGGAATGCGCGGCTCGGTGGGCCTGGTAGTGGAGGCCGGCGACGTGTGGGAGGTCCACCATTTTGCCTGCCTGCTGGCATTTGGAGCCACGGCAATTAACCCCTATCTGGCCCTGTCCACGATTCAGACGCGCCACGCGGCGGGTCAGCTGGGCCCCAATCTGGCCCTCGATAAATTAGCCTACAACTATATTAAGGCCGTGTGCGACGGCCTGCTGAAGATTTTCTCGAAGATGGGCATCTCGACCCTGCAATCGTACCACGGCGCGCAGGTATTTGAGATTCTGGGGCTTAATCAGCACGTAGTAGACCAGTATTTTACCGGCGCCGTAACGCGCATCGAAGGGCTGGGGCTGGATGAGATTGCCAAAGAAACCTTATACAAGCACTTCCACGGCTTCCGGCAGGAAAGCACCGTCGGCCCCGAGCTGCTGGCCACGGGCGGCGTGTACCAGTGGCGGCGCACCGGCGAGGCCCACATGTTTGACCCCGAAACGGTGCATCTGCTCCAGCACGCCACCCGCACCGGCAACTACCAGACGTACAAAAAGTATGCGCAGCTGCTCAACGAGCACCCCAACCAGCTGTTCACCATTCGGGGGCTGCTGGGCTTTGCCCGGCACCGGCCCAGCATTGCGCTGGCAGAAGTGGAGCCGGCCGAGGTCATTATGAAGCGCTTTGCCACGGGCGCGATGTCGTTCGGCTCCATCTCGCACGAGGCGCACAGCACGCTGGCCATTGCCATGAACCGCATCGGCGGCAAGAGCAATACCGGCGAAGGTGGCGAAGACCCGCTGCGCTACGAGCAGCTGCCCAACGGCGACTCCATGCGCTCGGCCATCAAGCAGATTGCTTCGGCGCGCTTCGGCGTCACGGCGCACTACCTGACCAATGCCGACGAGCTGCAAATCAAGATGGCCCAGGGCGCCAAGCCCGGCGAGGGCGGCCAGCTGCCGGGCCATAAAGTAGACGCCTGGATTGCCAAAGTGCGCCACGCCACGCCCGGCGTGGGCCTGATTTCGCCGCCCCCGCACCACGACATTTATTCTATCGAAGACCTGGCGCAGCTGATTTTCGACCTGAAAAATGCCAACCGCGCCGCCCGCATCAACGTGAAGCTGGTGAGCAAGGCGGGCGTAGGCACCATCGCGGCGGGCGTGGCCAAGGCCCACGCCGACGTCATTCTCATCTCGGGCTACGACGGTGGCACGGGCGCCTCGCCGCTCAGCAGTATTCGTCACGCTGGCTTGCCCTGGGAGCTGGGCCTGGCCGAAGCGCAGCAGACGCTGCTGCGCAGCCAGCTCCGCAGCCGGGTGGTGCTGCAAGCCGACGGCCAGCTGAAAACCGGGCGCGACCTGGCCGTGGCCGCCCTGCTGGGCGCTGAGGAATGGGGCGTGGCCACGGCCGCCCTGGTGGCCGGTGGCTGTGTGATGATGCGCAAATGCCACCTCAATACCTGCCCGGTGGGCGTGGCCACCCAGGACCCCGAGCTGCGTAAGCTGTTCAGCGGCCAGCCCGAGCACATCGTCAACCTCTTCCGCTTTTTGGCCGAGGAGCTGCGCGAAATCATGGCCGGGCTGGGCTTTCGCACCGTGAACGAGATGGTGGGCCGCAGCGAGTTCCTGAAAGTAAACCCCGAAGCCGGCCACTGGAAAGCCCGGCTCATCGACCTCGACGCGGTGCTGACGCCCGCCCCGAACCCCTCGGGCGGCACTTTGTATAATAGCGAAAGCCAGGACCACGGCATCGCCGAGGTGCTCGACTGGCAGCTCCTCGAACACGCCCGGCCCGCGCTGGAGCGCCAGGAAGTGGTAACGGCCGAGTTTGCGGTCAGGAACACCAACCGCACCATCGGCACGCTGCTCTCCAACGAAATTGCCAAGCGCTACCACTCGGCCGGTCTGCCCGCTGATACCATTCGCTACAAGTTCACCGGCTCGGCCGGGCAGAGCTTCGGGGCTTTTTCGGCCAGCGGCCTCACCTTCAAGCTCGAAGGCGAAGCCAACGACTACGTAGGCAAGGGCCTGAGCGGCGCGCGGCTAGCCATCTTCCCGCCCGCTACCAGCACCTTTACCCCCGAGAATAACATCCTCATCGGCAACGTGGCGCTCTACGGCGCCACCTCGGGCGAACTCTACGTGCGCGGCAAGGCGGGCGAGCGCTTCGCGGTGCGCAATTCAGGTGCCACGGCGGTAGTCGAGGGTGTGGGCGACCACGGCTGCGAGTACATGACCGGCGGCCGCGTGCTGGTGCTGGGCCGCACGGGCCGCAACTTCGCCGCCGGCATGAGCGGCGGCCTGGCCTGGGTGTATGACCCCGCCGGCCAGTTCCCTGTGAACTGCAACCCCGAAATGGTAGCCCTCGAAGGCTTGACCGAAACGGATGAGGCGGAGATTCAGGTGCTTCTCCAGCAGCACCACGAGCTGACGGGCAGCCACCTGGCTAACTTCCTGCTGGGCAACTGGGACGAGGAAGCGGGGCGCTTCGTGAAGGTGTTCCCGTTGGAGTACAAGCGGGTGCTGGAGAAGGCGGTGAAGGTGGGGTAAGGTCGTTCAGGCGGGCGCCTCAACATCTACCCTAAATTCTACCTAAATGAATCCCACGGAACCCTTTTTACCCCAAGACAAAGTCTTCACTGCCGATAAAAAGCAGTATGGCAAACTCGAACTAAAAGCGCGGGCTCGCGGAATGCGCCACGAACCCACTCCTGCTGAGGCCAAGCTTTGGGAGCATCTCCGAGGCGGCCAGTTGGGCGTAAAATTTCGTCGTCAGCACAGCATTGACCGCTACATCGCGGATTTTACATACCTCTCTCACAAGTTAATAATAGAGCTGGATGGCAACGGTCACTCAGAACCTGACCAAGCAGATTATGACCGCGGGCGTTCAGCCTTGCTAGCCGAACTAGGCTACCGCATCCTAAGATTTCCAAATGAGCAGGTCCTCAGTCAAATAGAGGCAATACTAGCCATAATTAAAGCCAGTCTATAAAAACTCATCAGCCAGCTCCAAAGTCGCCCGGCTCCCCTTCTTCTTTTCGGAAAGGGGGCCAGGGCTGAGGCGCCACGCCAGCACAAAAAACCAACTACCAATGGGCAACATCACCGGCTTCAAAGAATACCCGCGCACCGCGCCGCCCAAAGCGGCCCCGACTGAGCGCGTGGCGCACTACCAGGAATTCATCGGCCTCTACCCCGAGCCGGAGCTGCACCAGCAGGCGGCGCGCTGCATGAACTGCGGGGTGCCGTTTTGCCATTCGGGCTGCCCGTTGGGCAACATCATCCCCGAGTTCAACGAGGCGGTGTACCGGCAGGACTGGCGCGCGGCCTACGACATCCTCTCGGCCACCAACAATTTCCCTGAGTTTACGGGCCGCATCTGCCCTGCGCCCTGCGAGTCGGCCTGCGTGCTGAGCATCCACAGCGCGCCGGTGGCGATTGAGGAAATCGAGAAGCACATCATCGAAATTGCTTTCGAGAAAGGCTACGTGCAGCCCACCGCGCCGGTGCTCAAAACCGGCAAAACGGTGGCCGTCGTGGGCTCCGGTCCGGCCGGGCTGGCCGTGGCGGCGCAGCTCACCGAAGCCGGCCACACCGTTACGGTGTTTGAGCGCGACCCGCATCCCGGCGGCCTGTTGCGCTACGGCGTGCCCGATTTCAAGCTCGAAAAATGGGTGATTGAGCGCCGCATCCAGCTGCTCGAAGCAGCCGGCGTGACCTTCCGCTGCCAGGTCGAAATCGGCCGCGACCTCCCGGCCGACGCGCTGCGGCAGGGCTTCGACGCGGTGGTGCTAGCGGGTGGCGCCTCGGCCCCGCGCCCGCTCGACCTTCCCGGCCGCGACTTAAAAGGCATCCACTACGCCATGGAGTACCTGACGCAGCAAAACCGCCGCGTGAGCAACACGCCCCTGGACAGCGAGCACATTCTGGCCGATGGCCTCGACGTGGTGGTAGTCGGCAGCGGCGACACGGGCTCCGACTGCGTGGGCACCGCCAACCGCCAGCAGGCCAGGTCAGTAGCGCAGTTTGCCATGATGCACCAGCCCGGCGAGGAGCGCCCGGCCCACACGCCCTGGCCGCTCTACCCCACCATTTTTCGCACCAGCAGCTCGCACGAGGAAGGCTGCCAGCGCTACTGGGGCGTGAATACCAAAGCTTACCTGGGCGACTCAACCGGCTCTGTGCGCGCCCTGCTGGTAAGCGACGTAACCTGGGAAACCGACGAGCTGGGCCGCCGCATCCGCTTCGAGGAAGTTCCTGGCTCCGACCGCGAAATCCCCTGCCAGCTGGTGCTGCTGGCCCTGGGCTTTACCGGCTCGGCCAACGCCGACCTGCTCAACCAGCTCGGGGTGACACTCGATGAGCGCGGCAACGTGCACGCCCCCGAAACCACCTACCACACCAACCTGCCCGGCGTATTCGTGGCCGGCGACATGCGCCGCGGCCAGTCGCTGGTCGTCTGGGCCATCTCGGAAGGCCGCGAAGCGGCACGGCAGGTTGATATGTTTTTGATGGGCAAGACGAACCTGCCGAGCAAGAACGTGGTGGGGATGTTTGGGTGAGAGTTTTGAAAGTAGAGGAAAAGCAGAAGCCTGGGAAGCCATTACCTCCCAGCCTTCTGCTTTTCTTAGTCGAAAAGGTTAGGATAATTAACTCATTTCGAGCCCGCCACCTTTACTGAGCCCTTGCACATATCGCCCTCTGGGATGCCGGTGAGCCATACGCGCAGCTGCCTGGTGCGGGCTTTGGTGAGTTCTTCGAGGCCGTTGGAGTAGCACACGGGAAAGAAACTGCCGTATTCGACCAACGAATTGGCGGCGGGGTAGCGGGCTTTCATCTCGGCATCGCGAAACTGTATCCAGCGCTGCTGGGCGGCTTTCAGGCTTTGCAGGAAGACGGTTTTAGTGCGATAGTCTTTGAGAATCTGTTGGTAGGTGCGGTTTAGCTCCTGGTCGGCCTTGCGGTAGGCGGCATCGGCCTGTTGGTTCATTTGGGCCTGCGACTGGCTGAAGCTGCGGATACTAAAGAGGTTGCACGACAGCAGTATCAGGATGGTTTTCATACTTCAGAAGATGGCTTTGGGATTTTCTATATCGCCGGCAAGCCCTATAGCTGCTTGCTCAATAGCACGCCACTGTAAGAATACCCATTCACATTGACACCTTGCAGCGGCATCATGGAGATGCCCCGGCGGCCGGCCACTTTGTGCAGCTGCGGCACTACCACGCCCATCGTAGCCCCCACGGTGTAGCCCACGATATTATCGGAGAGAAAGTGCTTGCCGGCCTCGATGCGGGTATAGGCCACCACTGCTGGCAGCAACGCCGCGCCGGCCCACACGTAGGGCTGGGCGCGTGAGTCGGGGTTGAAATCGTGAAATACTTTGGCCACGAAGAAAGTAGCGGCGGCGGTGTGCGCCGTGTGGCCGGCAAAAAACGCATTGGTAGCAATGTGGCCGTTGCGCAGGTCGCCTCCCTCGGGGCCGTAGAGGTAAGGCCGGTAGCGCGGAAAGTTGCCGATAGCCGTGGCGAAAAGCGCATCGGCCGCAGCCAGCGATTCAATATAGAGCACCGCCACTTGCCCGTAGCGGCTGCGCGCGGCTGGGTTGAGAGCCAGCAGGCCGGGCGCGATGACCAGCGTAGGATAGCAGAGCAAATCGCCGGCCGTCTGAAAACCGGTGCTGTAGTAGCCGGCCGAGAAGCGGTCGAAGGCTGGAATATCGTTCTTGTTGAGCGTAGCCAGCTCGGCATTGGTAAGGCCACTGCGCTGCTGCGAGCGGTACAAGCCAAAGGCGCTCACGGCCGCTTCGCCCACCATTACGGGACCGTCGACGGCAAAGCGGGTGTGGTAGGGCGAGGGTGCTTGCTGGGCGCTGGCTGGCTGGGCAGCAGCCAGGCTCAACGTACCGGCTAGAATCGGGGCGAAAAGGTGCTTCATAGGGAACGAAAGAAAGCTGCTCAAACGCAGGGAACCGGGCTAGGGTTAAGCCGGCAATGGCGTCAGTAAATGCACAGAATGTCAGCCTATTTTCTTCAGATTTCGATATTCTGGCTTGCTATCCATCTTCTGCTTGAGAATGAGCGTAGTCAAGCCTTAGTACTTGCGCGCCAGAGGGCTGAAACCCAGCAGCTCTTCCTCGGCCAGTGCGGCCGCTACGGCCTGGTAAACCGGCTCCAGGTCGTGCCGCGAAAAGCCCAGGGCCCGCACCAGCACTACGTTTTCGCGGGCCTGCGTTACGGCCACCACGTAGGGCCGGCCGGCCAGCTGGGCGTGCAGGGCCGTTTGGCCAGGGGGTGGCAGCCGATGCAGCCCGGCGGCCAGCTTCCGGAAGTACAAGCCGGCCGGTGGCCCGACCAAGTATAGTGAAATTACACTATTATAGCTTCCTAACGTAGCCTGCGAGGTAGCCAAGTGCTCATCGGGGCGCAGGGCGAAGCGGTCGAGTAGTACCAAGCGGCCAGCTACGCTCACGCGCAGCTCAGTAGCAAAGGAGCTAAAGGCGAATTTTTCGCCGGCATCGCTGCGGCCGGCGTGCCACCAGTCGGCCAGCAGCAGCGTAGCCTCAGCGGCGAGGTGCCAGTGCTGGGTCTGGTAGTAGCGGCTGGCGGCCTGGGGCACCAATGGGTCGGGCAGCACCACGGCCAACGCATGCTCAGCCAGGTGGCCTTCGGTATGCTGCTCGGCCTGGGCTCCATCTATCGACTTGAACAGGCGCGTGTTGGCTTGGGTGGTAAGCAACAGCCGGGTGTTTTCTTCGCAACGCACCCGCAGCCGGATAGCATCGCCGGCCACCAGGCCACCGCCGTAGCTGGCCAGCACCGCATGGCAGCTGCCGCCGGGAGCGTGGGGATTGATGATTTTGAGCGGCTGAATGCTGCGGCTGGCCACCAGCCGCGACTGCTGCCGCACCTGGGCCACCCTTAGCTCACTCCACAGATGGTCGTCGGGCATTGCCGGGAAATTGAGGTCGGCAAGATAGCCGTGGGGCCCGCAGTTTTTTCGTGGCGCAGCTACCGGTGCACTTTGCGCAGCTCTTCGGGCTCAAAGATGCGGGCCAGCTTGCGCTTGCGCTCTACCAGCTGGAAAGAGGCGCGGTCCTGGCTTTCGCTCCAGAAGATATCCGAAATCAAGCCCTGGTGCGGAGGCAGGCCGCCCTTCGGCTTCACTTCTTCTACCAGGTCGCCAAAGCCGAAAGGCGGCTTATTGTAAAGCTCCTTAAACAGCTCGCCGCGCACCAGAAACTGCTGCTCATCATAGCGCAGGGTTATCCAGTCGCTGTCGGCATCGAGGTCGCTCACTTTCTCAAATACTTTACCCACTGGCTCTACTAGCTCAAAGGAGCGGCGATTGGCGGGGTGCAGGTAGCTGTAGCCATAGTCGGGCGACCAGGCATACAAACCAAAAACAACGGGACGGGGACGGGGCATAGCAGCAGAACAGCTTGGAGGTAGCGCAAATTTCCGGTCCGAGCACAGAATGGCTGGTGCGGGCAGCTCACTCTGTACACGGATTTGGAAACTACTCTAGCTAACCCAAAAGACCCCTGCAAGTTGCTACGGCCGGCACGAATGAGGCTGTAGGGTACTGCGTTTTTATAAAATATTATCGTTCATCTTTTGTTCATAAACAATAAGTCTTACATTTGCTTTTTAATACATAAAACGTGCAATAAATTTTATACATAAATTTTAAGCTTTTCATGCTGAATTTTTCCTCTCTCACCATTTATCGAAGCCTGCTTGCCTCATTTATTGGCTTGCTGAGCGCTTTTGCAGCAGCAGCCCAGGCTGCCAGGCCTTTCACCCCCGGCAACTTTGTAATTGTGCGCGTGGGCGATGGCAAAGCGGCACTTACCAGCGCCGCAACCGCGGCCTTTTTGCTGGAATACTCCCCTACCGGCACCCTGGTGCAAACTATTGCGCTGCCTACGGCCGATGCCAGCCCTAATCTGGCTTTCACCGAAACCGGCACCGCCACCTCCGACGCTAATCTGACACGCTCGGCCGACGGGCATTACCTGCTGCTGCCTGGCTACAATGCCCCCGTCGGCACCCCCACAGTGGCTAATACCACAGCATCCTCGACCAACCGGCTGATTTGCCGCATTGCGGCCGATGGGACGCTTAATATAACCACCCGCATCAAAGATGCCTTTAGCGGCACGGCCAGCACGGCGGGCAATATTCGCAGTGTTGCTTCAGCCAATGGCTCAGCTTTTTACGCAGTAGGCAGCAGCAACGGCGTGGTATATGTGCCCCTGGGTAACAGCGGGAATTCGACGGTGCTCACCGCTGGCGCGCCCACCAATCTGCGAGCCGTAGCCATCGCGGCCGACAATTTATACGTTAGCTCGGGCTCGGCTGCCTCTACTGGCATCAGCCAGGTTGGAACGGGGCTACCTACTACTGGCCCACAAGCAGTTACGTTGCTTTCTGGCTTCGCCAACCCGGCGGGCACTACGCAGGCACTGCTCAGCTCGTCCAGCTTTTTCTTTACCGACCAAAGCCCGGCCGTACCCGGCCCCGACGTACTCTACGTGGCCGATGATGGCAGTGCCTCCGGCTCGAACGCAGCCAATGGCGGCATCCAGAAGTGGAGCCTCGTCAATAACAGCTGGGTACTGAACGGCCTGATTACCGGAGCGACCAATCCAGGCCTGCGGGGACTGGCGGGCACCGCCAATGGCCCAGCTATTACCCTGGTAGCCAGCAGCTCGGGCAGCTTGTATGCCGTAACCGACCAGGCGGGCTATAACGCACCGCCGAGTACGTCGGTCCTGCCCGCTGCCATTGCTACTGCGGGCACCAGCATGGCGTTTCGGGGCGTAGCACCGGCCCCGCTGGCTACGGCGCTGTCGGCCCGGCCAGAAGCTACTTTAACCCAGCTGGCGCTGTATCCCAGCCCGGCGCAGCAGGTAGTGACTATTCGGCTGGCCGATGGCCGGGCAAGCGGGCACACTGCCGAAGTGCGCGACCTGCGCGGCCGCCTGCTCCGCACGGCCACGCTCCCCGCCTCGGGGCAGCTAAGCCTGGATGGCCTGGCGGCGGGCACCTACCTGCTTACAGTTGACGGCAGCCTGACGCGCCGCATCAGCAAGGTGGACTGAAATAGTTAACTATTTTCTATTTATCTATAAATCAATTATTTAAAACATGGCGCTCATTTGTGCAGGCTTTCACCGACGGACACTCTGGCTGCTTGGCGCCTGGCTGTTGCCGCTGCTGAGCCGGGGGCAGGTTGCAACGTATTCAATCGCAGGTTTAAGCAGCGCGGCCAGTGGCGCGACGAGCCTGGCGGCCAGTAGCAGCAATGCGAATGTGACGACAGTCGCGCTCACTAAAAATGGTCTTTCCAGCAGCACGGGGGCCGGCACATTTAAGGGTAGCAGCTGGTCGCAGGCCACGAGCCCGGACGCCGGTAAGTACATCGGGTTTTCCATAACTCCCAATAGCGGCTACGCGCTTACCCTAACCAGCTTAAGCTACGGGCTTGTCAGCAGCGGCTCGGGGCCGGCCACCTACCAATGGTATTCCAGCCTCGATAACTTTACGACGCCCCTGGCTACCGTGGCCTCAACGGCTGCCCCGGCCAATACCACGCTCACGCTGCCGGCCGCCAGCTTCAGCAACCTTACCACTACCATCTCATTTCGGTTGTATGGATATGGGGCTACCGCCAGCACCGGGACGGGTGGCCTGCTCGGCGACCTGACAGTAAATGGCTCGGTAGCTGCTACCTCGGCCGCGATGCTTACGGCTACTCCCAGCACCCTTACAGGGTTCAGCGCCCCTCTGGGTACTGCTTCGGCAGCGCAAGCGTACAAGCTGGCGGGCAATAACTTACCTCCCGATGGCAGCCTGCGCGTATCGCTGCCCGCCAACTCGGGCTTCGAGGTTTCGGGCGATAACACGGGCTTCGGCCAAACCCTGACGCTGGCTTACGCCGGTACCAGCCTGCCGGCCGATGCGGCCGCGCCGCTGGTGTACGTGCGCCTGGCCGCTACTGCCGCCGCTGGCCCGTACAGTGGGGTTAGTATTACCACTACGGTATTTGATAAAACGGCCAGCGCTACCGGCACCGCGGCTACGGTAATTGCCTCAGGCACAGTATCGGCACCCAAAGCAGCCCGGCCCACGGTGCAGCCAACCATCACGGTAGCCAACCCCACCCCCAGCACAGTCGATATTACCCTGACGGGCGGCAATGGTCAAAAGCGACTCGTGGTGCTGCGAGCAACCTCGGCCACTGCCGCCGTGCCGGCCGACAATGTTACCTACCCGGCCAGCCTTACGCTGGGAGCGGGTGGCCAGCCCGGCCCCGGCAACTTCGTCATGGTCGCCGATGGCACGACGGTAGCGGCGACCCTCACCGGCCTAAGCGCCTCGGTGAGCTATACCCTGGCAGTTTATGCTTATAATGATGACGGGGTAGCCGGCCAGGAAAGCTACCTGACTGCTTCGCCCGGCACTGCCACCTTCAGCACAACGGCTGGCACTGCTTTTTACTACTCGAAGCCTACCGGCGACCTGAACAATCAGGCCACTTTTGGCACGGCCACTGATGGTTCCGGTACAGCTCCCGGCAATTTTACGACGGCCAACCGCACGTACATCGTCAACGGCATACACTCCCTATCGGGCAACCTGGTAGTATCGGGCACCAACTCGAAGGTGGTACTGGCGGCGGGGGCGGCTTTCACCATCCCAGCCGCCTTCAGCTTCGGGGGCCGGGTAGACATGCAGGATGGCGCATATCTCACCCTACTATCTCCATCGCCTGCGCTAACCCTCGGCGACCTTGCGCCGGCCAGCACCGTTGAGTTTGGGCAGGCAGCAAATTACGTCGTGCCCAGCCCCAGCCCCGGCTATGGCCACCTGAAGCTCACCAATGCTACCAAGCAGCTGGCCCCCGGCAGCACGAACGTATATGGTAACCTGACGCTGGAAAACGTGAGTGGTTTCGGAGGCTCCAACACCACTACTTTCTCGGATATTGCCCTGAATGGCAGCCTGACCCTGCTGGGCGCTACTTCTTTCGACCCGGCTTCCAGCAGCCGGATTACCCTGGGGCTGTATGGCAATACTCCGCAAGTGCTCAGTGGCAATGGCAATACCCTGCGCCTACACCTGCTGAGAACCTACGTGAGCGGCGCGGGCGCGGTATTGGCTGATGCCAACGGCGGCACGCCCCTCGAAGTTGGTACCAGTCGGGGTGGTGGGCTGAGCCTTCTGGCCGGCAGTACCCTGACTCTCAACGCCAACACGCTTTCCCTCACGCCGGGCGGCCGGGCCTCGCTGGTCAACTCAGGTGGCACGGGCACCATTACCCTGTCGCCGGCCTCGTCGCTCAACCTGGAATCGCTGAATACGTCAATCGGCTCCCTTTACCTGACGCCCGGCGCCACCACGCTCAATACTCTGCGCCTGGCTAATACCTCGAACGACTACCTCGACGTCAGCTCATCGCTGACGATAGCCGGGGCGCTGACCCTCGATGGCACCGGCCGGCTCGACATTGGCCCCAACCAGACCCTGACCCTTAACGGCACGCTTACCGGCACCGGCAGCTTACAGGGCTCGGCAACCAGCGACCTAGTAATTGGAGGCAGCGGGGCCTTGGGCACGCTTCGCCTGGCAGCCGGCACTCAGCAGCTACGTAACCTTAGCATAGGGCGGGCCAGCGGCTCGGTACTCCTCGGCTCCCCTGTTCAGGTGGGCGGAGTGCTGGCGATGAGCGAGGGCACCCTAACTACCACGAGTACCAACTTACTGACCATGAGCAGCACGGCTACGCTCACCCCCGGCAATGGCTTCGTGAGCGGCCCTTTGGCCCGCGTAACCGCCCCAGGAGCCCGTACCACAATTTTTCCGGTGGGTAGCGGCACGGCCTATCGCCCTGTCACCCTCACTGCCACCACCCAAACCAGCACCACTACCTACACGGCCGAGCAAAAGGAATCGCCGCCCACCCAAAGCCTGACCGCAAACGACCCGCGCGGGGCCGACTTACGGCGGGTATCATTCCGGCGCTACTTCACGGTTACGCCCACTGTGCAGCCTACGGGCTTTAATGGCACTATTACCCTGAGCTTTGGGCCCGACGACTACATAAATGTGCCCAACGATGCCGGCCTGGTAATCGCTAAACGTGCCTCCCCGGCAGCAGCCTGGGCAAATATTGGGCACAGCGCCGAAACGGGCGGCAATGGTACCGGCCCGGGTGGCCCGCCCATTAGCGGCACCATTACCTCCGCTTCCTTTACCAGCTTTTCCGATTTTACCCTGGGCGCGACCAATACCAATAACCTCACTGCCACTCAGCTAAACCCCTTGCCGGTAATTCTAATGAGCTTTACGGCGGTCCGCACCGCGGCCGGCGTGCAGCTACATTGGGCTACGGCTTCGGAAACCAACAGCACGCACTTTGTAGTCGAGCGCAGCCTCAACGGGCAGGAGTTTGAGCCGGTTACTAAGTCAGCTGCTGCCGGCACTACTTCCCACGCGCATACTTATACGGTACTTGATGCACTAGCTCCGGTCGCCAGTCTTTATTACCGACTGCGGCAGCTCGACCACGATGGCACGACCCATTTTTCACCAGTTGTTACCGTAACCGCTCATTTGGGTAGCAGTCCCGAGCTGCGCCTCAGCCCCAACCCTGCGCATGAAACTCTGACCATTTTTACCAGTCAGTCAGCAGCTTACACCGTGCGCTCGGCGCTGGGCCAGGCGTTGTTGCAAGGGGCGGCCGAAGCTGGCCACACCAGCATTACCGTGGCCGGGCTTCCGGCAGGACTATATTTTGTAGAGGTCCATACCGATACCGGCCTGGTAATACACCGGTTTGCCAAAGAATAGCAGTTTTCCAGGTAGTGTACGCGGCAACTGCGCCAAGCGGTCTGAATGCCCGCAAGCCGCGCGGGCAAAATATAGTAAATAATATATATTTTACCCGCGTGACTCTCCCCGGAATACCTCCCTGTTTGCGCCTGCCGCAAAATCCCGGCCCATATCCTAATCGGCTTAGCCTCGTAAGGGAAACCTCAACTGTTGGTCGCGCCGGACGGCTCCGTATAGTAGAGCCCGCGCGCCAGCCATTTATTTATGCCCTCCTCCACCTTACCTAAGCCCAAAAAGGCGACTTCCGCCAAGCCAGCTCACGCTACTTCTTCTAAACCTGCTTCTCGGGCTACCGCCGCTGCCACCTCCCCCGTGCGCGATGGCTTTGGCGCCTTGCCCCATGCCAAGGGAGTCACCTTTCGGGTGTGGGCCCCGGCGGCCACGGCCGTGTCGGTTGTCGGCACTTTCAACAACTGGGATAAGAACGCAACTCCCTTACAGGCCGAGCCCGATGGCAACTGGGCAGCCGACCTGCCCCAGGCCAAGCCTGGCGACGGCTACAAGTTTGTGCTTCAGACAGCGAAGGGCGAGCTGACCCGCAATGACCCCTACGCCCGCGCTGTTACGAACTCCAGCGGCTACTCGCTGGTATTTGACCCGCTGGATTTTGACTGGGAAGGCGATAATTTTCAGATGCCCGCCTGGAACGACCTTATCATCTACGAGCTGCACATAGGCACCTTTAATGTGAAAGAGCCCGGCAAGCCCGGCACCTTTCTGGATGTGATAGAGCGGCTCGATTATTTGCAGGGCCTTGGCATCAACTGCATCGAGATTATGCCGGCCACCGAGTTTCCGGGGGCTTACTCATGGGGCTACAACCCTTCAAATCCCTTTGCGCTGGAAAGCGACTATGGCGGGGCCGAAGCTTTTCGCATGCTGGTGAAGGCGGCGCATCAGCATGGCATTGCGGTACTATTAGACGTGGTTTATAACCACTTCGGCCCCGGCGACCTCGATTTGTGGCAGTTCGACGGCTGGAGTGAGAACGATGGGGGCGGCATTTATTTTTATAACGACTGGCGCGCCAAAACACCCTGGGGCGAAAACCGCCCCGACTACGGCCGCCCCGAAGTGCGCCGCTACATCCGCGATAATGCCCTGATGTGGCTCGAAGACTACCACTGCGACGGCCTGCGCATGGATGCTATTGCCTTCATTCGCAACGTGAACGGGGAGGAAGACCCCGGTGCCGACCTGCCCGACGGCTGGACCCTCATGCGCTGGGTAAATGAGGAAATACGCCAGCGCCAGCCCTGGAAAATCACGATTGCCGAAGACCTGCGCTCCAATCCGGGGATTACGGGTAGTGTCGAAGCCGGCGGGCAGGGCTTTTCGGCCCAGTGGGATGCTTCCTTTATCTACCCCGTCCACGACGTTCTCACGGCCGCCGAAGACGCCGACCGCAACATCGAAGCGCTGGCCGGGGCCATCAACACCTCTTATAATAATGATGTATTTCAGCGGGTTATCTACACCGAAAGCCACGATGAGGTAGCCAATGGTAAGAGCCGCCTGCCCGAGGAAATCGTGCCCGGCGATGTTGAAAACTATTTTGCCAAGAAGCGCATGGTGCTCGGGGCCAGCCTGGTATTTACCGCGCCGGGTATTCCGATGCTGTTTCAGGGGCAGGAGTTTCTGGCCCCCGGCTCCTTTAACGACACGGAGCCCCTGCAATGGGACTGGGCCGAAGCCCACAGCGGCCTCACGCAGCTCTACCGCGACCTTATTGCCCTGCGGCGCAACCTGCACGGCACCACGCCGGGCCTGCACGGCCAGGGCTGCCAGGTATTTCACGTCAACAACACCGACAAAGTGCTTGCTTTTGCCCGTTGGGATGATGAGCCGGAAAACGCGACTATTATCATCGCAAACTTTGCCAACCAGGCTCACCAGGGATACGCCATCGGCCTGCCAGCCCCCGGTAGCTGGACGGTACGCTTCAACTCCGACTGGCAGGGCTACGATAGTGAATTCCACGACTTCCCCAGCTTCGGCACCGAGGCTGAGGCTGGCGACTACGACGGCTTCCGCCAACACGGCCGCTTCGACCTGGGCCCTTACGCCGTACTGGTGCTGTCGCGAGGATAAGAAAGCAAGGCGGCTAACATGAATAATGGGAGCAAAGTCGTTCTGGTATCTGAACGACTTTGCTCCCATTACTCATGTTAGCCGCCTTACTCTACACCGGCGCCTGGTCGTAGCGCTCGTTCTGTAGCTGAGGCCAGCCGCCTTCAAACATAAATTCGGCCAGCGGCTTGCGGGTGCGGGGGGCCAGTTCACGCTCGCGCAGGGCATCGGGCACTGTAGCGGCGGCGCTGGGGTAGCCAATGGTAAACACTGCTACCACATCGTAGCCGGCCGGAATGCTGAACGCCGTGCGGGCGGCCTCGGGCGAGAAGCCGGCCATCTGGTGAATCTGCAAGCCCAGCTCCACAGCCTGGATAGCCAGGGTAGCTACCGCCTGCCCCACGTCGTGCCTGGCCCAGGCGTTGGGGTTATTGTCGTGCGAAAAGGTTGTTTTGGCAATGCTGATGGCCAGCACCGGGGCATCTTTTACCCACACCTGGTTGAAATCGCCCAGCGTAGCCAGGATTTTCTCAAATGCCTCGGGGCTCGTGGCTTTGCTGCCCACAATAAAGCGCCAGGGCTGCTCACCAAAGCAGGAGGCCGCCGAGCCGGCCGCCGTAAAGAGCTGCTGTAGCGCCTCGGCCGCGACGGGCTGGCTCGTATAGGCGCGCGGGCTGCGGCGCTGGGTTAGCTGCGGCAGAATGGGATGCTCAGACGTGAGCACGTTTGTTAAATCAGACATGGAGAGAGGTGTAAAATCCGGGGGTATAAAGCCGCGCCACCGGCTTTATGTTTTGGCTGCCTTGCCCCTGCTCATCACTTTTTTGCGTAGAAAGTACTAGTGCCCCGGCTTACCTTTCGCTCCTATTCCTGCCCATTTTTCACCTCGCTATGCAGCCGCAGCCCCTCGCGCCCGAAGCCCTGTTTCCCGATTCCTTACTGATTGAAGTGGCCTGGGAAGTATGTAACCAGGTGGGTGGCATATATACCGTTATTCGCTCAAAGGTACCGGCGACCATGCCGGCCTGGGGCGGGCGCTACTGCCTGCTGGGGCCCTACTTCCCGCAGCAGGCTCAGGGTGAGTTTGAGGCCTATGACGACGACCAGCTGGCGGGCATGACCGACCCCTACGCGGCCGCCGTGCGCACGCTGCGCGCCCAGGGCATGGATATCTGCCTGGGAGTGTGGCTCGTAACGGGCCGGCCGCGGGTAGTACTCATCAACCCGTTTCAGAAGTACAGCCAGCTGGCCGGGCTGAAAAGCGACCTCTGGCGCGACCATAAGATTCCGGCCCCGGACCACGATGATTTGCTGCATCAGGTCATTGCTTTTGGGAATCTGGCCACGCAGTTTATCGAAGCCGTAGCCAGGCAGACAGTCGGCCAGTGGCAGGTTATCGGCCACTTTCACGAGTGGATGACCGGCGTGGCCATTCCGGAGCTGCGCCGCCGCCAGGTGCCTGTGCACCTCGTGTTTACCACGCACGCTACCCTGCTGGGCCGCTACCTGGCCATGAACGACCCCGATTTTTACGACCACCTCATGCTGGTAGACTGGCGCAGCCAGGCCCGCCACTTCAACATTGAGCCGGCCGTGAGCATGGAGCGGGCCGCCGCTCATGGCAGCCACGTGTTTACCACCGTAAGCGAGCTGACGGTGCGGGAATGCATCTATCTGCTCGACCGGATACCCGATGCCGTATTGCCCAATGGCCTCAACATCGAGCGCTTTGTGGCCCTGCACGAGTTTCAGAACCTGCACAAGCTTTATAAGGATAAAATCCATGAGTTTGTGATGGCGCACTTCTTCCAGAGCTACTCCTTTGACCTCGACCAGACCCTATATCTTTTCACTTCCGGAAGATATGAATATCATAATAAAGGATTTGACCTGACCCTCGAAGCCCTGGCCCGCCTCAACCACCGCCTGCAAGCCAGCGGCCTTGAAGGACAGGTAGTGATGTTTTTTATTACCAAGCGCCCCTACACCAGCATCAACCCACTCGTGCTGCAAAGCCGCGCCCAGCTGGAAGAAGTGCGCCAGACCTGCCGCGCCATTGAGGAGCAGGTGGGCGAGCGGCTGTTTTACGCCGCCGCCGCCAGCCAGGACCACCGCCTGCCCGACCTCGACAGCATGGTGGACGACTACTGGAAGCTGCGCTACCGCCGCGGCCTGCAAAGCTGGAAAACCTCGGCCCTGCCCTCGGTTATCACCCACAACCTGGTGAACGACCAGGACGACGACATCCTGAACTTCGTGCGCCGGGCCAATTTGGTAAACAATCGGCACGACCGGGTGAAGATAGTCTATCACCCTGATTTTGTGAGCACTACCTCGCCCCTGTTTGGCATGGACTACGGGCAGTTTGTGCGCGGCTGCCACCTGGGCGTGTTTCCGAGCTACTACGAGCCCTGGGGCTACACCCCGCTTGAGTGCGTGGCGCGCGGCGTGCCGGCCATCACGAGCGACCTCTCCGGCTTTGGCGACTACGTAGAGAAGAATGTATCCGAACATGAGGAAAAGGGTATATTTGTGGTGCGCCGCCAGGAGCGCAGCTTCGACCAGGCCGCCGAGGAGCTTACCGATATGCTCTGGAATTTTGTGCTGCTGAGCCGCCGCGAGCGCATCAGCCAGCGTAACCGGGTGGAGAGCTCGGCCGATATTTTTGACTGGAAAAACCTGCGCGTGTACTACGACCGGGCTTATGCGCTGGCGCTGGAGCGGCAGTAGGTTATGTTCGCACAGAGGTGCCTTCCGCTCCTGCTTTTTGTAGCCACTACTACCCTTGCCCACGAGTTTTGGCTTCAGCCGGCCAGTTTTCGGGTAGCGGCCGGGGCCACTCTGCCGCTGCGCCTGCTGGTGGGCGATGGCTTCGTGGGCACTGCCTGGCCCCGGCCCACGCGCCGCGTGCGGCGCTTCCTGCGCTTTGGCCCCGGCGGCTTTACCGACTCTACCGACCTGCGCCCGGCGCTGCTGGCCGATTCGCTGGCCCCGGCCATAGGCTGCTCTGCGCCCGGTACGCACCTGCTGGCCCTTACGAGTCAGCCAGCTTTCCTAGGACTACCTGCCAGCCAGTTCACGGCCTACCTGCGCGCCGAAGGCTTGGGCTACGCCCTGCGCCAGCGCGAGGAAGCCGGCCAGACTACTTCTAAGCCAGGCCGCGAGGCATACCAGCGCTGTGCCAAGGCGCTGGTTTTTGCTACTGCGGGTGCCACGGGGCGCACGCTGCTGGCCAGTGCCGACACGGCATACCGGCGGGTGCTGGGCCTGCCGCTGGAGCTGGTGCCCGAGCAAAACCCTTACCGCCTGCGCCCCGGCGCGGCCCTCACGGTTCGGGTATTGCGGCAGGGCCAGCCCGTGCCGGGCGCACCAGTGCAGGTGTGGCAGGCTGGTATAGCGCCGGGGCCAGCCGCTGCACCGGCTATACGTCACTTCACCACTTATACCAATGCTCAGGGGCGGGCGCTGCTGCGGCTGCCCGGTCTGGGGCCCTACCTGCTGGCTACCGTGCGCATGGAAGCCGCCCCGCCGGCGCTGGCCGGGCAGGCCGATTGGCTTAGCACCTGGGCCTCCCTCACCTTCGGCGGGCCCGAAACGGCGGGTAAAACCGTCTACTCCCAACCTGCCAATTAGTTAGCACCTCACCTTCGGCCTTGCTCCGTTTCGCATTTTCCTTTTTATCGCTACCTTCGCCACCCAGCACCAAAATCTCCATCTCCCGCCACGGTTTTATGAAGTACTCCATTGATAAAAAAGAGAGCTATACCGTCATCACCATCGATGAAAAAAAGCTCGATACCACCGTTGCGCCAGACCTGAAATCGGAGTTTGTTAAGCTCAACGCTGAAGGCAGTAACAACCTGATACTCGACCTTCAAAACGTTAAATACACCGACTCTTCGGGCCTGAGCAGCATCCTTATCGCCAACCGCCTGTGCAACTCGACGGGCGGCCTGCTGGTGCTCACCGGCCTGCAAGACCACGTACTGAAGCTCATTACCATCAGCAAGCTTGAGTCGGTGCTGCACATTCTGCCCACGGTGGAAGAAGGCATCGACCGCATCTTTTTGCACGCCATTGAGCGCGACCTGACGGATAAAGAATAGCCTGGATGTCAGTTTTTGGTTGTCAGTTGTCAGTTTTTTAATTGATAGCTGGCAACCTCTATTTTTTAGGCTTATTTGCTGCGCTCGTTCGGACTAACCATTACCTGGCCCGAACGACCAGCACCTGACAATCACTCCAGTGACTTTTGAGCTTCAGATATTGGGCAGCGGCTCGGCTACGCCGATGGTAGGCCGCCACCCCACGGCCCAGCTGCTGGCCGTGGGTGAGGGCCGCTACCTCATCGACTGCGGCGAGGGCACCCAGCTGCGGCTGCTCGAACAGCGCCGCCGTCTAAGCTCGCTTCGGGTTATTTTTATCTCCCACCTGCACGGCGACCACTACTTCGGGCTGTTTGGACTATTGAGTACCCTGAGCCTGCAAGGCCGCCAGGAGCCGCTTACGGTAGTTGGTCCGCCTGGCCTGGAGCTGGTGCTCACCACCCAGGCGCTGCACTCGCAGATGCAGCCGGGCTATACTATCACCTTCGTGCCCGTCGATACGGAAGCGCACGCCGTGGTGTACGAAGACGCGCTGGTGCGGGTGTCGTCGCTGCCGATGCGCCACCGTATTCCGTGCTGCGGCTATTTGTTTGAGGAGCAGCCCCGGCGCAACAAGCTGGTGAAGGAGCGCCTGCCCGCCGGCCTCTCCCCCACCGAGCTGAGTCAGCTGGCCCAGGGCCACGACCTGCCCGCCGACCCGGCCACCGGTCGCCCGGCCCTGCGCCACGCCGACGTGTCGGTGCCTGCCCCCGCGCCGCGCCGCTACGCCTTCTGCTCCGACACGGTGTACCAGCCCAGCCTGGCCGAGTTGCTACACGGCGTCGACCTGCTCTACCACGAGGCCACATTCCTGCACGACCTGCGCGAGCGGGCCGCCGTAACGTTCCACAGCACCGCCCGCCAGGCCGCCGAGCTGGCCCAGGCAGCGGAGGCCCAGCGCCTGCTCATCGGGCACTTTTCTTCGCGCTATAAGCAGCTCGAAGGCCATTTGCAGGAAGCGCAGGCGGTGTTTGCCTGGACGGCGCTGGCCACCGAAGGCCTGGTAGTAAGCGTGTAAACATTTCCCTGGCTTACGCTGTCCTGGCAACCGCAGCCAGGTCGCTGCCCTCACGCGAATTATCCGCGGCTGGGCCGGCCCCCTTGCCGCGCTACGCTTGCTCTGACCACCCAACCCTATGCCTGCCACCTACGCCCACAAAAAACAGCAGCTTTACCTCGTACTCAGCGGCATATTCCTAGTGAATGCCCTTCTGGCCGAGATTATCGGCGTAAAGATTTTTTCGGTCGAGAAAACCTTCGGCCTCACCGGCAACCTGACGGCCGGCGTGCTGGTGTGGCCCGTGGTATTTCTCTCCACCGACATTATCAACGAATACTTCGGCCACAAGGGCGTACTGCGGGTGACCTTTCTAACGGCCGGCCTCATCCTGTATTCCTTCCTGGTGATTCTGGGCACCACGCACCTGGTACCGGCCGACTTCTGGCTGGACCTGAACAAAACGGACACCCTCGGCCGGCCCTTCAACATCGAGTTTGCCTACCAGAGCATCTTCCGGCAAGGCATGGGTATTATCATTGGCTCGCTGGTGGCATTCTTAATCGGGCAGGCCCTCGATGCCAGCGTGTTTCAGCTGTTTCGGCGCATCACGGGCAGCCGCTTTATCTGGCTGCGAGCCACTGGCTCCACGCTCATCTCGCAGCTCGTCGATAGCTTCGTGGTATTATATGTGGCTTTTTATATATTTGGCAACTGGACGCTGGCTCAGGTGCAGAGTGTGGGCTGGTTCAATTACTGGTATAAATTCGCCGCCGCTGTTTTGCTCACGCCGCTGCTGTATCTGGCGCATTACCTCATCGACCGCTACCTTGGGCCGCAGGAAACGGTGGAGCTGCAAGAAGAGGCTTTTGTGGATAAAAGCGTGTAAGATTATCACCAAATTTGCCTTTTTATGCGTCTATTCTACTTAATTATTTGTCTGCTACTACCACAATTTGCATTTGCTCAAATTTTCGGATTTATACCTTTTGAGTCAGGCTCTTACGTAGCGGCAAGTAGTCCGACTACTCGCGTTGAAGCCGGCCTTAAATTGCGGAATGGTGAGTTGTTGATAGCGAAAGACGGTAAAGGCAAAAAGTCCGAATTTAGTCCGCAGCAGATAATTTCTTTTCGCGTCGGCGACCGTAAATACACTACTGCCACAGGCTTTGAAACTAGGAATGGTTTATTTAGCGCCAGTACTACCAGGGTTAAGTTTGTTGAGCTACTCGATAGTGGGCAGGTCATTTTGATGCGTTACACCTATTATGCATCAAATGGTAGTGGGCCTTATGGAGGTGGCGGCACGCAAGTGGAAGAATATTTATTACGTCGGTCAATCCAGTCAGCTATCACTCCTATAGAGGCTAATTGGCTAGGTGGAGGCAAGCATTTCATGGAAACATTGTTGCCTTATTTGTCTGCTCGGCCTGACCTAATAAAAGCATTAGTAGCTAAAGAGATAGTAGTTGATGATTTGGCACCACTTATTCACGCGCTTAATACCAATCAACCTTTCGTAAGACCCAAACCAACTGGTCCCTTCGGCGTCCATTAATATTTAGTTAGTAAATGTCCCGTATCCTTACCGGCATCCAGAGCACCGGCCGCCCGCACCTGGGCAACCTGCTTGGCGCCATCCTTCCGGCCATCGAGCTGTCGAAAAACCCGGCCAACGACTCGCTGTATTTCATTGCCGATTTGCACTCGCTCACCACCGTGCGCGACCCGGCGCTGCTGCGCGCCAATACCTACGCCGTGGCGGCGGCCTGGCTGGCCTGCGGCTTCGATACCGAAAAAAACCTGTTTTACCGGCAGTCCGACGTGCCGCAAGTAACGGAGCTGACGTGGTACCTGTCGTGCTTTACACCTTATCCGATGCTGGCTAATGCGCACAGCTTCAAGGATAAGAGTGATAAGTTATCGGATGTAAATGCCGGTCTTTTTACTTACCCGGTCTTGATGGCGGCTGATATTCTGCTCTACGATGCGGAGATAGTACCCGTGGGCAAAGACCAGATTCAGCACCTGGAAATAGCCCGCGACATCGCCCAAACATTCAATAATCGCTATGGTGAAACCCTCGTGCCGCCCCAGGCTCGCGTCGATGCCGAGCTAATGACCATTCCGGGCATCGACGGGCAGAAGATGAGCAAGAGCTACGGCAATATCATCGACATTTTTGCCCCGGAGAAGGAGTTGCTTAAAACCGTGCGCAGCATTATTTCGGACAGCACGCCGCTCGAAGCGCCCAAAAACCCCGACTCCGATACCACTTTCAAGCTCTACTCGCTGCTGGCCACGCCGTCTGAAACGGCCGACCTGCGCCAGCGCTACGAGGCGGGTGGCTACGGCTACGGCCACGCCAAGCAGGCGCTGTACGAGCTGATTCTGCGGCGCTTCGCTACCGAGCGCGAGCAGTTCAACTTCTACATGAGCAACCTGCCCGAGATTGACGCACAGCTGGCCATCGGGGCCCGGCGGGCGCAGGAATACGGAGCAAGCGTACTGGCTAAGGTGCGACAAAAGGTGGGATATAGCGGCGCGCAGTAGCTCCTTATTTGAATACCTTAACGCGGCTGGCATCCACCAGCCGCTTTTTGCTGTACTCCCCAGTGTACACAGCGTTATCTTCGGTGTGCTTGCCGATGAGCGAACCGGCTCCGATAATATTGTTGTGGCCGAGCTGCACATTCTCGTTGATGATGGCACCCATGCCAATGAAGGTGTTATCGCCCACCCGCGAATTGCCTCCTAATACGGCTACAGACAGCAGGTTGTGGCTACCAATAACGGTATGATGCCCGATAGTGCAGGCTAGTATCATCACATTGTCGCCGATGGTCACAAAAGGATGAATGAGGCTGGGAGACTCGATAAAAACATGCTCACCCATCACTAGATTGGGCCACGTGATGGCTCTGGAACCAATATAGCTAGCAAATCTGTAGCCTATAGCTTTGGCTTCCTCAAAAAGCTGGCGGCGCACCTTATTCAGGCCCACAGCAATGTAGAGCTTATACTCCGATGGCGGATACAAAGCCGTTAACTCTTCAAACGCAACTAGCGGCAGGCCTTGAAACTGCGTTCCGACCGCCGATAGATAGGCCGCGCCTACACAAAAGGCAACTACCTCGTACGGGCTATCGTGGGTAAAGAGATAATGCGTGCACTCAGCCTGTTTGCCAATTCCATAAATAACAAGCTTCATATAATCTTCTCTATATACATTCAATTCTTTTGTGCTGCTGCGGGTTGAGTATTTTCGTGCTAGGCAGCTCTTCTCCCAAAATTCTTCAGGCATTCGCGCTGCAGCAAAAGCAGCCATCGGGCCGTTACAGCCAGTAGACTTTTTAGCTGGCTAGGCCGGTAGAGCGCTCGCAACCGCAAGGCCTGCTGCAAGGAGGCGGTAGCCGCGGGCAGCGCGCCGCGCCTCGTATACATATCGGCAAAGTTGAGATAGTGCTTACTAAGGGCGCGTCGCAGCATCGCAGCATGCTCCGTGAGAGCATAATGCTGCACAAGTTGGTGGTACATGGATAGAAATTTAGTCTGACGCCACTCTAAGGTAGCAAATCTCCAGCTACTGCTCATGTTGCTGCGGTAGCAGCCCATCACCTCTTGCATCAAGTATATCTTACCCTTGGCCGCGTGTATAACAACGAACGGGAAATCGATAGGGAAAGTCTGGAAAAGCCAGTTGGGAAGCTCCTTTAGGTCATTGCGCAGCACCATTGAGCCAGTCTGGCCGAGGGTCTGTTGCAAACTGTCGCTAAACGTGTATACCTGACGCAGACTTTTAAGCGATTTCCCGGTCGGGAGCGATGGGATATATTCCGGCGGCATTATGGGTGCCCCGTCCTGAATGATTTCTACAAAATGAAAACAGATGGCAAAATCGGCATGCTCGTCGAGCCATTGCACCTGCCGGGCCAGCTTATCGGGGCTGGTCCAGTAATCATCGCCTTCCAAAAAGGCTAGATAGGGCGCGTGGGCCAGGGCTAGGCAGGCCTGCAAGTTGGCGCCAGCGCCCAGGCGTTGTTCGTGGTAAATAGGCCGAATGCGGTCGGGAAACTGCCGGGCATACTCCTCCACGATGGCGCGGGTCTGGTCGGTTGAGTAGTCTACGCCCACTACTACAGTGTACAAAAACGTAACCTGCTGCTGCAATATGCTCTCAAGCGCTTGCGCAATATACAACTCGTGATTGTAGGTTAGCACGAGTACGCTCACTTTAGCTTCAGACATACACGGGCACCGGCAAGGAAAAAGCATGATTTATCCGCAGTTCGGCTTGCACCAGCGCCGTAATACACTGCACTTGGGTAGATAAGCGCGCGAAGAATGGCAGGCAGAGCACAAGCTCCTGAATTGCCAGCTGCAATGCTATTGTGCCGTCGGCTACCAACTGTACAGGCGCACTATCGAGTTCCGCCGCTAAATCGACTTCCAGCGGCTGCACCAGCGGGCCATTATTAGTTAGGTAACAACACTTCCAAATACCTGATAAATCAGTAATATACTCGCTTAATAGCGGGGTTATAGTCTCCGTAACCGAAATAACATCAACTTCCTTAGACATAGCAAAGAAGAGTAGCCGAGTAGTCAACCAGCGCAATAAAGGCTGTATGATTACACAAAGTAAGGTATTAGGCCACCTTAAAGCTAAACAATTTACAACTGTATTATTATTGAAGCTGTTTAGGAAGTAGTCAGTCGAGCGTAAAACAGAAAAGACTCCCACAAAAGCGGGAAATTTGAGGTGCGACCCATCTACTCCCTGAACTATACCGCCGCCTGGCCATTGAGCGCCTCAACGCTTGGCTCGACGGCTTCAAGGCCCTGCTCGTACGCTATGAAACCAGCTTGCAAAATTGGCTAGCCTGCACTGGCTCGCCTTTACCGTGCTGCTACTGCGTAAAATTGCCCCGCCGCCTACTTCCTAAACAGCTTCATTGTTTCCCCAACTAAAATAAAAGCAAAAAAAACATGACACAACCACTTGAAGTTCAAAAAATTTACTTCATATAAAAACCATTTGGACTCGAAATTGCTCTTCTATCAACTGTAGTAGTCAGCCAGTGCTTTGCGCAGCAGCTTAATTCTGGCAGTATTTATACACTTTAGGCATCGCTAAATGGCTACCTACCTGGCACTTTGAGAGCAGCAATCTATACATACCCCTTATACATAGGCTAGCCCTAAAACTGCTGCTGGTGCGAAAAGCTGAAGCCTACCTTGCTACCCCGGCTAACCTGCTGGTTTTCGAGCTTTTGCTTGACGCTGATACGCTGAATCTCGGGCAGCGGCGGTGCAATGAGGTCGTTATTGACGGCCGCAATCATAGCGCTTTCCACAAACAGGCGCATGGCTTCGGGTGTAATAACACTGCCGCTCATGTCGTGGTCGGGTAGCTCGAGCTGCTGCACGCCCTCCAGGAAATAGTGACTGTCGATATTGATGAGCAGGCGGCCGAGCAGATAGCCGGGGTCATTGAGGCGCTGGTAGCGAATGCTGTCGGCCATGAAGTTGTAGGCCATAATGTGGCCGAAGAAGCGCCGCCGGAAGTCGGCCTCCACGTAGGGCGTGTTGAGTAGCGCGAAATCGTCGGGGAAGGTGACGATGTTGGAGTGCATCACGAACACCAGCAAATCGCCCGAGAAGCGGATGTGAAACTCCATCTCATTGACGGGCAGGCACTCGATGCGCACGCTGGCGTCGGCATCGGTGGTCACTTTCTGCGTCAGCTCCAGGCAGAGCTGCTGCGACACCTGGCGCAGCAAGATAAACGCCGCCTGCGTGGCCCGAAAAATCGCCTGCTTGGCACTCGACTTTTCGCGCAGGCCCTCGGCAATGAGGTTGAGGCGGTCGGGGGGTAAGGCAGGGGCAGCTTCGGCTACCTTCGCCGGGGCAACGGTCTTTTTAGAAGGCCGGGGAGCTTTTTTGGGGGCAGGGGGCAGGCTGGCAAGGGCGGGAGTTGCGGTGGCAGCAGATTTAGCCATATAAACCGGGTAAGTGGCGGCAGAAGATAAAAAGGAGCCGCGCCGTATAGGTACGCAAAGAGACCGGGCAGTGGTTGTGAAAACACCGCCCCGACGCTCCGGCAACAACCAGGAAAGCCGGCTCCGGAAGAAGTAGCCGCTGGCCAGGCCGCCCTCGGGCCACTTTGCGCGTCTTTGGAGCCCGGCAGCCCCTGGCTATGCCCAAGCTGCTGTAATTTCAACGCTTCAACTCTTATTCTTTACGCATGATACAGCACACAGTCCGCCAGGCGGGCGTGACAGTAGCCCTGCTCCTGGCCGGCACCGCCGCCACCCAGGCGCAAGTAGGCCCCGGCACCCAGTGGACCAAAGATGGCTACGGCTACCTGAAAGTGCAGCAGGACGAGCTTGTGCAGCTTGATGCCCGTAAAACCGGCCAGGCGCTCACTATCCTCAGCAAGCAGCAGCTAACGCCACAGGGAGCCACGGCGCCCCTGAAAGTGCGCCGCTTTTCGCTCTCCGATGACGGCAAGCAGGTGCTGCTCAACACCAATACCAGGAAGGTATGGCGCTACGACACCCGTGGCGACTATTGGGTGTATGATTTGGCTACCAAGCAATTAACCCAACTCGGAAAGGGCCGGCCCGAGTCGTCGCTGATGTTTGCTAAGTTTTCGCCCGATGGCAAAAAAGTGGCTTACGTGAGCGAGCACAACCTCTACGTGGAGGACCTAGCCGACCACCACATTACGCAGCTTACCAGCGATGGCACCGACCGGCTTATCAACGGCACCTTCGACTGGGTGTATGAAGAGGAGCTGGATTGCCGCGACGGCTTCCGCTGGGCCCCCGATGGCCAGAGCCTCGCCTACTGGCAGCTCGACGCCACCAAAACGCGCAACTATCTGATGCTGAACACCACCGACGCGCTGTATCCCTACACGGTGCCGGTAGAATACCCCGTGGTAGGCCAAGACCCCAGCCGCGCCCGCATTGGCGTGGTGCCGGTAGCCGGCGGCCCTACCCGGTGGATGGATATCCCCGGCGATGCCGTGCAACATTACCTGCCGCGCATGGAGTGGTCGGGCAAAAACGAGTTGATAGTGCAGCAGCTCAACCGCCGCCAGAACGAGAGCACTATCATTCTCTGCAACACGGCCACCGGCTCGGCTAAGCCGATTTTCAGCGAAACCGACAAGGCCTGGGTTGATGCCAAGGACGAAGCCGTGGGCTGGAACTGGATTGAGGGCGGCAAGCGCTTTGTGTGGAGCAGCGAAAAAGACGGCTGGCGCCACCTCTACGCCGTGGACCGCACCGGCAAGGAGCAGCTGCTCACGCCCGGCAACTACGACGTTATCAGCGTGGCAACCATCAGCGAGCCGGCGGGCACCATTTACTTCATGGCCTCGCCTACCAATGCCACCCAGACTTACCTCTATAAAGTGCCGCTGAAGGGCGGCAAGGCCGAGCGCGTAACGCCCGCCGCTCTCACCGGCTCGAACAGCTACGACGTGTCGCCCAACGGGAAAATTGCGCTGCATACCTTCTCCAACACCGGCACCTTCCCGGTAGCCGACGTGGTAAGCCTGCCCGCCCACACCCGCCTGAGCGGCGGCGAGGTGCCCGAGCAGGCTAGGAATATGAAGCTGCCCAAAACGGAGTTTTTTCAGGTAAAAACCGTGGATGGCGTGACCCTCGACGGCTGGATGGTGAAGCCTACCAACTTCGACCCCCGCAAGAAATACCCCATCGTGTTTTACGTGTATGGCGAACCGGCCAGCCAGACCGTAACCGACCGCTTCGGCACGGGCCTCAACCGCCTCTACCAGGGCAACATGGCTGATGATGGCTACATCTACGCCTCGCTCGAAAACCGGGGAGCCCCCGCCCCGCGCGGCCGCGAGTTTCGCAAGGCTATTTACCACAACATCGGCAGCCTGAATATCCGCGACCAGGCGATGGGCGCGCAGGAAGTATTAAAAAACAGCTATATTGATACCAGCCGCGTGGCCGTGTGGGGCTGGAGCGGCGGCGGCTCCTCCACCCTCAACCTGCTGTATCAGTACCCCGGTATTTATAAAACGGGTATTTCCATCGCGGCCGTGGACAACCAGCTCAACTACGACAATATATATCAGGAACGCTACATGGGCCTGCTGCCGGAAGACCGGCACTTTTTCGTGGACAACTCGCCCCTGGCGCACGTCAAAGGCCTGCGCGGCAACCTGCTGCTCGTGCACGGCACCGGCGATGACAACGTGCACTACAACAACGCCGAGCAGATGATTAATGAGCTGGTGAAGAACAATAAAACCTTCCAGCTGATGAGCTATCCCAACCGCACGCACAGCATTTCGGAGGGTGAAGGCACCAGCCGCCACCTGGCCAGCACCTACACGAAGTTTTTAAAGGAAAACTGCCCTCCCGGCGGCCGGTAACGACCGCCTCACGCGACGATTAAGTAAAAAGCCCCATTTCCAAATCGGAGATGGGGCTTTTTGCGCCTACTCCAAGCCGTAGCCGCTTCCGGTGCGGCTACGGCCGCGCAGCCGACTAACCGGCCAGCGGCAGCTCAATAAGGAAGGTAGTGCCCTTGCCCTCAGTGCTTTGAAACGAAATACTTCCCTCATGCAGCTCAATAATGGCCTTGATGATGGACATACCCAGTCCGGTGCTGCGCTCGCCGCGCAGGCCCGGCCGGCGGGCTTTGGTAAACTTTTCAAACAAGCCCGCCTGCAACGCTACCGGAATACCAATGCCGGTATCGGCCACGGTTATCAGCGCGTGGCTGGCAGTTGCTACCACCCGCAGCGTAATGGTGCCGCCATCGGGCGTAAACTTAATGGCGTTGGACATCAGGTTGTTCATGACCTGCATAAACTTGTTCTGGTCCATCTCCACAAAAATCGGCACTCCTTCTGCCTCAAACCCGAAATGCTTGTCTGTGTAGCGGCTGCCGGTTTGGTACTGCGTAATGAGCAGGCGCAGCTTTTCGACCAGCTCTATCCGCTCGCGCCGCAGCACTACGTTCACCGAATCGAGAAACTCATGGTCAACGAAGTCGCGAATCAACCCTATGCTGTCGCGGCATAAGTCGCGCATGTGGTCAATCGCAGTTGTCAGCGCTGCATCTTGCAGCGGCGCCACTGCTTCGTGAAAATAGTCGCTCATTTGCTGAAGGACGCTGAACGGACCAGCCAGCTCGTGCGACAGAATCTCCAGCGTCGTATTTTTTTTCGTGTTGTACTTATCGGCATGCCAAAGCGCGGTCTTGGTGGCCGAAATATCTTCCAGCAAGCCGCCCACCTGGTCGCCATCGGGGCCGGCAAGCCAATGCGGCGTGATGCTCAGATGCTGCACCAGCCCTTCGGGTGTGCGCAGCCGCAGCTCAAACGGCTCCCGGAGCTGGCCCCCGCGCCAGCGCTGCCAGCAATCCAGCGCATGCTCGTAGTCATCGGGATGAATACGCGCCAGTAGCCCCGGCAGCTCCTCGTTTACCCGCTCGCAGTGGCCCTGCAGCAGCTCTTCATAGGCAGCACTCACATAGCTGACGCGCTGCGACTGCACCTCATAAACAAAAAAAACCTGCGGCGACTGCTGCAGGAAGCTGGTAATAAAAGCGGTAGGGAAAGACATGGTTGCTGAAAGCTTAGCCGTACAATATAGGTAATGTAGCAGCAATGAGGGCAGCAGTGGCACAAAGGCAAAACTGGCTTCCGCTGGCGCACCCGGCTCCAAAGCGGGTAGTATGCCAGCCGGTGCCCCAGGAGCCGTGCAGGCTACGCTTCCGCTTCCTGCGGCCGGGCCTTCAGCACCCTCCCTGCCGGTACATATGAGCTTACGCAGGCTTTAGCTACCAAAGCTACTCAGTAGTAGCGCAGTTTGGCAGGCTGCACTCCCAAGCTGCTTTACTAAGCGCGCCGACCAGCCCGCCCCACGGCCGGGCCGGCTCTCTGTGTGCAAAGAACTTAAGTGCCGCCGGCTACCCGCCTGCGCATCACCTGGAGCCATCGGCAAAACCCACTGACCGAAAGTACTGAAAACAGGGTTCCTTGCGAGCGGGGTTTCAGCTCGGCCGCGTGTCCTCTTTCAGATTACGTGCGGCGGCGCCGCAGATGTTTCTGGGCAGGCAGTACGTTTGCAGCAGCGGATGGCCGCGAGGCCGCTTTGCGGCGGTACAGCCCCCTGCTCACCGGCCGGCCCAACCGGCTTCCCCTGCGTAAATCGACGATTATACCATGAAAAAATATTTGTTGCTGTGGCTGCTGCCGGCTTTTCAGGCGGCGGCCCAGTCTCCCGCCGCGCCGCCCCTAACGGCCAGCCTGGGCGGCGTAAAGCTGACGTTTTCGC
This sequence comes from Hymenobacter baengnokdamensis, assembly GCF_008728635.1. Taxonomy (NCBI): domain Bacteria; kingdom Pseudomonadati; phylum Bacteroidota; class Cytophagia; order Cytophagales; family Hymenobacteraceae; genus Hymenobacter; species Hymenobacter baengnokdamensis. The sequence goes on from NZ_CP044285.1 coordinate 4,062,440, forward strand.
TCACGGCCGGCCGGCCGGGCTACGCCGTAACGTACGACCAGAAGCCAGTAGTAACTACCTCGCGGCTGGGTATTGCCCTGGAAGACGGCCAGGGCTTTGCCGGGCCGCTGGTGCTCACGGGCAGCGAGCTGAAAGACGTGGACGAAACCTGGCAGCCCGTGTGGGGCGAAGTGAAGAGCATTCGAAATCATTATCAGCAGCTCACGGTGCACCTGCGCCAGCCCGCCGCGCCCGGCCGGCGGCTCGACGTAGTATTTCGGGTATTTGCCGACGGTGTGGGGTTCCGCTATGAGTTTCCGCGCCAGCTGGCGCTGGGCAATTTCGTAGTCAGCGACGAGCTGACCGAGTTTGCCCTGCCCGCCGACCACCAGGCATTCTGGATACCCGGCGACTACGATACCAACGAGTATCTCTACACGCACTCGCGGCTAAGTGCCGTCGACAACTCGGCGCAGGTGCGGTCGTCGGGCGAGATTGCCGTGCGCGCGGCCCCCGACCCGCAGGCCGTGGCCACGCCGCTCATGCTCAAGGCCGACAACGGCTTATACCTCAACATTCATGAGGCGGCGCAGGTAAACTACCCGGCCATGCAACTGCACGTCGACCGCGCCAGCCACGTGCTCACGGCCCGCCTCGTGCCCAGTGCCGTAGGAGGCAAAGCCTTTTTGCACGCGCCCAGCCGCACGCCCTGGCGCACGCTCGTTATCAGCGACAAAGCGCCCGACATCCTGACTTCCAAGCTGATACTCAACCTGAACGAGCCGAACAAGCTACCCACTACCGACTGGATAAAACCTATGAAGTTTGTGGGCGTGTGGTGGGAGATGCAGACTGGCCGCTCTGATTGGAAATACGCCGCCAGTGCCGACACGCTCGACCCGCAGGGCCGGCTCATTCCGACCGGCCGCCACGGGGCTACTACTGCCAACGTGAAGCGCTACATCGACTTTGCCGCGCAGCATGGCATTGCGGGCGTGCTGGTGGAGGGCTGGAACGTGGGCTGGGAAGACTGGTTTGGCAACTGGAAGGAAAACGTGTTTGATTTCGTGACACCCTATCCGGACTTTAATGTGCCGGAAATCAGCCGGTATGCAGCCAGCAAGGGGGTGAAAATGATAATGCACCACGAAACCTCGGGCGCGGCTACCAATTACGAGCAGCACCTCGACACGGCCTACCAGTTTATGAACAGGTATGGCTACCCGGCCGTGAAAACCGGCTACGTAGGCCGCATTATCCCGCGCGGCGAGCACCACGACGGGCAGTGGATGAGCAATCACTTTGTGCGGGTGGCCGAGATGGCAGCCCGGCACCATGTAATGGTCGACATGCACGAATCGGTGCGCCCGACCGGCCTGAGCCGCACTTACCCCAACTGGATGGCCAGCGAGGCCGGGCGCGGCAACGAATACAATGCCTTCAGCACGGGTAGCCCGCCCGAGCACGAGACGATTATGCCCTTCACCCGCTTTATGGGGGGGCCAATGGACTATACGCCGGGCATTTTCAAGCTCAAAAACTTCGAGCCTTCGGGCAAGCGCCAGGTGCATACCACGCTGGCCAAACAGCTGGCATTGTACGTGGTACTATATAGTCCTTTGCAAATGGCGGCCGACCTTCCCGAGAACTACGAGCAGCACCTCGATGCCTTTCAGTTTATTCAGGATGTGCCCGTAGACTGGGATGATACCCGCGTGCTGGCTGCCGAGCCCGGCGACTACATTACCACCGCACGCAAAGCCAAAGGCAAAAACGAGTGGTACCTGGGCAGCATCACGGATGAGCAGGCCCGTACGCAGCCCGTGAAGCTGGATTTTCTCACGCCCGGCCAGCGCTACGAGGCCACAATCTATGCCGACGGCAAAGGCGCCGACTGGCAGCAGAACCCGACGGCCTACCAGATTACCCGGCAGGTCATAACCAGTAAGTCGGCTCTGACGCTGAAGCTGGCCCCGGGCGGCGGCGCGGCAGTAAGCTTTAAACCCTTGGCCGGCAAGTAGTTTCGGCACTGCGCTAAGCAGCAAGCCCACCTTAGAAAAGCAGAAGCCCCGTTTCCAGGTCGGAAACGGGGCTTTTTGCAGAGAAGGAGGGATTCGAACCCCCGGACCTGTTACAGTCAGCGGTTTTCAAGACCGCCGCAATCGACCACTCTGCCACTTCTCTAGTAAATAAAATGGTAAAACGGCAATCTGGCGAAGCGTGGAAGCTACTTTGCCAAGGCACTATTTCACCATTTCGCAGAGAGGGGGGGATTCGAACCCCCGATACCGTTGCCGGTATAACGGATTTCGAATCCGTCGCATTCGACCACTCTGCCACCTCTCTAAAGGTCCCAATTGAGTGGTTGGGGCTGCAAAAGTAGGTAGCTAATGACTAATGACCAATGACTAGCGACTAATTTTTTTCTACTTTATTTTAACTAATTAGTCACTAATCACTTATTATTGGTCATCAAATTCAGTCGGCCCGTTACGGCGTCGATGCTCACGTTCACTTCAAAGCCGATAATGAGCGTCATGCACACAAACTCCAGCCACACCATAAAGCCCACCAAAGCGCCGATAGAGCCATAAAAGTGGTTGTAAGAGTTGAAGATGCGCACGTAGAGCGTGAACAGAAACGACACCAGAAAGATGAGCAGCGTAGCCACCACCGCGCCCGTCGAGATAAAGGGCCATTTATCGTGCACCGGCGGCACGAAGTAATAGATAACGCAGGTAGTGGTGAGAAACAGCCCGATAAGTGAGCCGTAGCGCAGCACCAGTATCATAAACTCGGTAGAGCTTTCGGGCACGATTTCATAAAAGACCAGCGCGTCGATGATGAAAGTGCCGAAGAAAATACCCGCGATGGCGATTACCAGAATTAAAGCCAGGGCAAAAGTCAGCACCGTGGCAATGACGCGCTTATGAAAATACCCCCGGTGCTTGAACCACGGGTATTTCTTCTCGAATGCGTCGAGCAGGGCCATGATGCCATTGCTCGAGAGCACCAGCGCCGACACGAACCCAAACGAGAGCAGGCCCCCGTGCGGAATCCGCACAATGTCTTCGATGGTGCCCGCCGTGGCCGAATACAGCTCGTGAGGCATGATGTCGGCCAGGAATTGCAGAATATCCACATCCAGGTTGGGCACCGGGATGTACGGGATGAGCGTGAACAGGAAAATAATGGTCGGAAACAGCGCCAGCGTGAGGTTAAAGGCCATGTAGGCCGCCCGCTTTTCGAGCGAGTCGAGGCGCAGCTCGTGCAGCACGCGGTCGCCCACGTCGTAGAGCGAGACGCGCCCCCCGCGCATGCGCTGGCGCTTGCCCCAGGCCATCACCGTGCGGTAGGCACGGTGGCGGCGCACATCGGGCAGCATGTCGCGGCGGCGGGCGGGAGGAGCGTGCATGTTGGTGATGTGAGAATGTGTTGAATGTGGAAATGTGAAAGATGGACAAGAAATCCGAGCAGGTTTGCTCATTTTCACATGTCCATATCCAACGCATTTTCACATTAAAAAAACTTACTTACCAAACGCGGCCGGGGCCGGGGCGTCGGCAGGGGTGGCGCGCACCGGGCCCACGGGGCTGTCGGGCTCGTCGTTGGCAAAGTACGGCGCCAGCTTTTCGCGCACGCTGGCCGGGATAGCCACCGGCCGGCCGGTAGCCGTGCTCACGAAAACCATCAGCGTATAGCCCTCGGTGAGCAGCTCGCCGACCTCGTTGCGAATCTCATACTCGAATTTCACCCGCGAGCCCTCGGCCAGTTCGCGCAGCAGCACCCGGATGGTCAGCAGGTCGTCGTAGCGGGCGGGGCGGCGAAAGCGGGTGTGCAGCTCGCCCACCGGCATGCCTACCCCCTGCCCTTCCAAATCCTTGTAGCGAATGCCCAGCTGCCGGAACGACTCGGTGCGGGCCACCTCAAAGTACGCCGCGTAGTTGCCGTGATAGACGTAGCCCATCTGGTCGGTTTCGGCGTAGCGCACGCGGATTTGGATGTCGGACTGGTACATAGCAACCTGAAAATTACTTATAAAGCGTTTGTCATGCTGAGCTTGCGAAGCATCTTGTCAGGTTTGCACTATCGCTGTTCTGTCCTGATAAGCTGCCTCCTTCGTCAGCATGACAGGTGTGAGGCAAAATGCTGGCTAGGGCTACCGAATGCCCGCTCGCGTCAGCGCAGCCTGGTAGCGCCGGGCATTTACGAGGTGCTGGGCCTGCGTGGTAGCAAAGGCATGGTAGCCGCTGAAATCGTCCTTGGCGCAGAAGTAGAGGTAGTCGTTTTGCTCGGGGTGCAGCACGGCGTTGAGGCTGGCAATGCTGGGCAGGTCGATGGGGCCGGGCGGCAGGCCGGCGTACTTATAGGTATTGTAGGGTGAGTCTTTTTGCAGGTGCACATTGAGCACGCGCTTGATGCCGAAATCGCCGTTGGCGTACACCACGGTGGGGTCGGCCTGGAGCTTCATGCCGCGCTTGAGGCGGTTGAGATACACGCCCGCAATGCGGGGGCGCTCGTCGGCGTGCTGCTGCTGTTCGGCCTCCACGATGCTGGCCAGGGTGCTCACCTGCACGCGCGTCAGGCCCAGCTTCTGGCGGGCTTCGTCGCGCTCGGGCGTCCAGAACTTCTCGTACTCCGACTTCATGCGCTGCATGAGGTTCTGGGCCGAGGTGTTCCAGTACAGCTCGTAGGTATTCGGAATAAACATTGAGAGCACCGTGGTAGTGTCGAAGCCCAGGCTTTTGGTGTAGCTGGGGCTGCTCAGCAGCGAGTCTATTTGCCGGGGCCTGGCGTCAATCTGTTTGCTGAGTTTGCTGGCCAGCTCGCGGCGCAGGCGCACGTTGGTGAAGGTGAGCTTGAGCGGCGTCTGGCGGCCCGACTTCAGCAAATTGATTACCTGGCGGTTAGTCATGCCGGTTTTCAGCTCGTAGCGGCCGGGCTTCACCGCGCCGGGCTTGTTGTAGCCCATCAATTTGCCCACAAAGTGCAGGGAGAGCTTGTCGATAACCGCGCCGGTATTCTCAGCCGCTACCAGGGCCTTTTGCCAGTTGTCGCCCCGGTGAATGTAGACGAAGGCCGGCAACTCCTTGGTATCAATATTCGTTGTATAGAATATTTGAAAAAAGTAATAGGAGAAGCACACCAGTATCAGGCTCAGAATCACGCTTACGGTGGCAAAGCGGTTGCGGCGCTTGATGGAATCGGCCCGGTATTGAATAGCGGACTTTTTGACAGGCTCGGTCATAGAACAGGGAATAATCGCTCAAAAATAACCCCCGGCCGGCGCTGTCGGCGCGGGCGGCGCAAACAAGCCGCGGCACTTTTGCTTATAGCCGTTCATTTATTGAGTGGGTGGCCGCCGAAAACCGCCCGCCGTAGTACCTTTCGCGCCCCAACGGGCCGCCGCGACTGGCCCATTTTGTAATTATTATCCTTTTTTCTGCCCTATGGCCGCTACCCTGCTCCGCATCCACCCCGATAACCCGCCCCAGAATCGCATTCTGCAAGTAGTTGACGTACTGCGCAAAGGCGGGCTTATTATTTACCCCACCGATACGGTTTATGGCATTGGCTGCGATATCAATAACACAAAAGCCGTCGAGAAGCTCTGCCGCATCAAAGGCCTGAAGCCGGAGAAAGCCAACCTGAGTTTTATCTGCCACGATTTGTCGCACATCAGCGACTACGCGCACGGCATTACTACGCCGGTATTCAAGGTGATTAAAAAGGCCCTGCCTGGCCCGTTTACCTTTATATTCGAAGCCAGCCCCAACGCCCCGCGCTACGGCGGCGTGAAGCGCAGCACGGTGGGCATCCGGGTGCCCGACAACCAGATTGTGCGCCAGATTGTGAAGGAGTTCGGCACGCCCATCGTGAGCACCTCGGTGCGTGAGAGCGAGGAGACGCTGGAAGAGTATGTAACCGACCCCGACCTGATTTTTGAGAAATACCGCTCGCTCGTGGACCTTGTTATTGACGGTGGCTTTGGCGGCAACGAGCCCAGCACCATCGTCGACTGCACCAACGACGACTTCGAGCTGGTGCGCCAGGGCCTGGGCGACATTGAGCAGTTTTTGTAAGGCTAGCGTAAGCATAAAGGGGAACGTCATGCTTCGGTAAGCTCCGCATGACGTTCCCTTTTTTTGTGCCTATGACTTTACTGGCCGGCCGGGCGCTTGTGCTTCCAGCGGCGGTGCGTCCAGAGATATTGCTCGGGCGTAGCCCGGATATCTGCCTCCAACTGCCGGATAAAGGCTTCGGTAACCGGATAGCGCTGCGCCTCCTCGGGTGAGCCGGCTCCGGCGGCCACGGCGCGGCCATCGGGCAGCTCCGTGAATTTCACCTCGTAGTAGCCGCGCCGCAGGCGCCGGATACCCACGTACAGCACGGCACAGTCGAGCTGCTGAGCCAGCCGGTCGGCGCTGGTGTAGAAGCCGGCTTCCTGATGCAGAAAGGTGGTCCAGTACGGACGGTCGTCTTTGCCGGCGGCCTGGTCGCTGAGCAGGCTCAGGGTGCGGCCCTCGCCGCGGTGCTGCACCAGATACCGCAGCGTGGCCAGCATGGGCACGGCATCGGCTCCCAGGCGGGTGCGCAGGCGGCGCATGAAATATTCAAAAAACCCGTTTTTCAGCGGCTTATAAACGCCCGCCGCCCGGCCCGGAAATTCGAGGGCGGCACCCGAGAGAATCCACTCCCAGTTGCCGCGGTGCGAGCCCAGCGAAAGCACCGTGCGGCTTTCGGCGAAGTGCCGGGTCATTAATTCGGGGTTGACGAAGCGCATTCGTCGCCGCAGCTGGGCGGGCGATATGGCCCCGAGCTTTAAGATTTCGACGATAACCTGGGCAAAGTGCCAGTAAAACTGCCGGCCGATACGCCGAACCTCCGCCTCGCTCTTGCCGGGGAAAGAATTGTGCAGGTTGGCCAGCACCACGCCCCAGCGGTAGCGCACTACGTAGCTGAGCAGCAAATAGATAAAACCAGCTATTCCGTAAAGCACAAACAGCGGCAGGTAAGCCAGGGCCAGCAGCGGCCAGCTAAGCGGGCGGTAATACCAGGGCACAGCCGGGCGCGCACTCATCGGGGCACGGCCGCGCCGGCCGGCGCGTAGTCGGTGAGGCTGCGCTGGCCGCTTTGGCTTTGGGTAGCCAGCACTTTTTTGGTGGCGGCGTCGCGGGCTTCAATGGTCAGCGTAAAAGGCCCGGCCGGAATGGGGCCCAGCGGCAGCTGCCCCACCACGGCTGTGGGCCGGCCGGCCTGGGTCGTCACGAGCGGCGCATCGGCATCGGCGGCCGTGCCGTCGGGCGCTGCCAGGTGATAGTGCAGCCGCACTGCGCGGCCGGCCGGCACCTGGTTCAGCTCGGTGTAAAAAAACACGTTGTCGGCGCCCCGGCCGTAGTAGCCGCCAGCGGCCCGCGTCAGCAGGTAGCCGCCGCGGTTGAAGGCGCTCTCGGCGCTGGCCTTGGCGGCGGGCCGCGCCAGGAAAACCAGGTCGCTGAACGCCGGCGTTTTCGACTCGGCCAGCACCAGCGGCAGCTCCACGGTAGTTTCGCCATTGGCGCTGCGGTACTGGTCGCGGATGCGGCCGCGCAACGTGTAGGTGCCGTCGGGCAGGGTTATGCGCTTCAAAAAGCTGAGCGGATTTTTAATGGCAATCGTGGTATCGCTGAACACCGGCGGCTTCAGCGTCACGCTTTCCTGCCAGGCGGCGGTGCCATCGGCTTTGAGAATAGCCAGCTCGACCACGGCCGATGACTGAAACGACCTGGGCGCCCGCTGCCGGTAGGTGAGCGGCTGGGTGGGCACCGTCACGGAAATCTCCACTTCGCCACCCTTCTGCACCTGGTCGAGGTTGCGAAACCTGGCTACCTGCAGGATAAGCTGCGGGGGCCCAGCCTGGACGTTGCTAACAGCGGCCAACGCCAGCGACAGAGAAAAGGAGAGAACGCGCATAAAAGCAAAAATAAGGTACAAGCTCACGTCAGGGCCGTTACCGCGCCGGTCGGCTACCTTGCGGCCATGTCCGTTGTCCTCACCGAGCTGCACTACCTGCCGTCCATTACGTATTTTCAGCAATTACTAAGCGCCGAAACGCTGCTGCTCGATGCCCATGAGCACTACCACAAGCAGACCTATCGTAACCGCGCCCTTATTCTTACGGCGCAGGGCCCCCAGGCGCTTACGGTGCCGGTACTAGACGGGGCGCGCTCGGAGAAAATCCGCAGCAGCGAAATTGAAATCGACTACCGCCAGAACTGGATGCACCGGCACTTTCGGACGCTGCAAACCGCTTACGGCGCTTCGCCGTATTTTGGGTACTACGCCGATTACTTGCAGGATATTTATACCCGGAAGCCCAGCCGGCTCTGGGACCTGAACCTGGCTTTTTTGCACCTGCTGCTGCGCTGCCTGCGCTGGCCGCTGCCTATTGAGCTTACTACTGAATACCGGGCGCCGGGCACTGTGCCTACCCTGCTCGACCGGCGCGACTTCCTGACACCTAAAAATACCCCGGCCGGGCCGGCACCTGACAGTCCGTCGCACCGGCCGTATCCGCAGGTATTTGGTACCGCATTTGTACCAGGCCTTAGCGTGTTGGATTTATTGTTTATGCAAGGGCCAGCCGCCGGACAGTTTTTATAAGACAGGCGCTTAGCGAATTTTAATCTGGCCGAACCTTCGTCCGCAGGCGCTTGTTTTTCACATATTCCGCTTTCCTTTACGTATCGGTGTAGCGTAACTATTCAGGCCGGTTTCGGTACAGCTACTATCTGCGTCTTATTTCTATCTTGCTTGCATGGAAGCTAAATTTTCAAACCGCGTCAAGGAGGTTATTTCCTTGAGCCGGGAGGAGGCCATCCGGCTCGGCCACGACTATATCGGTACCGAGCACCTGCTGCTGGGCATGATTCGCGAGGGCGAAGGCACTGCCCTCGGCTTGCTCAAAAAGCTGGGCGTGGCCACCGATGAGCTGAAGTTTGCCCTCGAGCAAGCCACGCGCAACACGGCCTCCACCCAGGGCACCAGCATCACGGGCTCGATTCCGCTCACGAAGCAAACCGAGAAGGTGCTGAAAATCACTTACCTCGAAGCCAAGATTTTCAAGTCGGAAATCATTGGTACCGAGCACCTGCTCCTCTCGATTTTACGCGATGAGGACAATATTTCTTCTCAAATCCTTTCCAAGTTCAACGTGAATTACGAAACCGTGCGCGACTCGCTCGACTACCACGGCGCAGCTCCGAACCCGACCGGCCCCAAAGCCGGCCCGGAGGCTGACGACGATGATGACCGCCTCTTTGGCCAGGGCCAGGGCGGAGCTGGCCGCGGCCAGGGTGCCCAGGGCGGTGCCGCCGGCGCCGGGGCCAAGCGGGCCGGGGAAAAATCGCGCACCCCGGTGCTCGACAATTTCGGCCGCGACCTTACCAAGCTGGCCGAGGAAGATAAGCTCGACCCCATTGTGGGCCGTGAAAAAGAGATTGAGCGCGTGGCTCAGGTATTGAGCCGCCGCAAGAAGAACAACCCGATTCTGATTGGTGAGCCGGGCGTGGGTAAAACGGCCATCGCCGAGGGCCTGGCCCTGCGCATTATCCAGAAAAAAGTAAGCCGCGTGCTGTTCAACAAGCGCGTGGTAACTCTGGACCTGGCTTCGCTGGTGGCTGGCACCAAGTACCGGGGCCAGTTTGAGGAGCGCATGAAGGCCGTGATGAACGAGCTGGAGAAGTCGCCCGACGTGATTCTGTTTATCGACGAGCTGCACACGATTGTGGGTGCCGGCGGGGCTTCGGGCTCACTCGATGCCTCCAATATGTTTAAGCCGGCGCTGGCCCGCGGCGAAATTCAGTGCATCGGCGCTACCACGCTGGATGAGTACCGCCAGTACATCGAAAAAGATGGCGCGCTGGCTCGTCGTTTCCAGATGGTGATGGTAGACCCTACCACGCCCGAGGAAACCATTGAGATTCTGCACAATATCAAGGACAAGTATCAGGACCACCACCACGTGGTGTACACCGATAAGGCCATTGAGCAGTGCGTGAAGCTGAGCGACCGCTACATGAGCGACCGCTTTCTGCCCGACAAAGCCATTGACATTCTGGACGAGGCGGGTGCTCGGGTGCACATCAATAATATAGTAGTTCCTGAAGATATCCTCAAGCTCGAAGAGCAGATTGAGAACATCAAGACGGAGAAAAACCGCGTCGTTAAGTCTCAGAAGTACGAGGAAGCTGCCAAGCTGCGCGACACCGAAAAGAAACTGCTGGAACAGCTCGAATCGGCCAAAAAGAACTGGGAAGACGAAACCAAGAAGAAGCGCTACACGGTAAAAGAGGAAAACGTGGCCGAGGTAATCGCCATGATGACCGGCATTCCTGTGAACCGCGTGGCCCAGAACGAAAGCCAGAAGCTGCTCAACATGGGTGAGGAGCTGCAAGGCAAAGTAATTGGTCAGGATAAGGCTATTAAGCAGCTGGTAAAGGCTATTCAGCGCACCCGCGTGGGCCTGAAAGACCCGAAGAAGCCGATTGGCTCATTCGTATTCCTCGGCCCGACCGGTGTGGGTAAAACGGAGCTGGCTAAAGTGCTGGCTACCTACCTTTTCGACAAGGAAGATGCGCTGGTGCGCGTGGATATGTCGGAGTACATGGAGAAATTCAGCGTATCGCGCCTGGTGGGCGCGCCTCCCGGCTACGTGGGCTACGAAGAGGGCGGCCAGCTGACGGAGAAAATCCGCCGCAAGCCGTACTCGGTTATCCTGCTCGACGAGATTGAGAAGGCGCACCCCGATGTGTACAACCTGCTGCTGCAAGTGCTGGACGATGGTATTCTGACCGACGGCCTGGGCCGCAAGGTGGACTTCCGCAACACCATCATCATCATGACCTCGAACATTGGGGCGCGTGACCTGGCCGATTTCGGCGCGGGCATCGGCTTCGGTACGAAGGCGCGCAATGAGAACATGGACGAGCTGACCAAGGGCACCATTACCAATGCCCTGAAGAAGACCTTCTCGCCCGAGTTTCTCAACCGCCTGGACGATGTGATTGTCTTCAACTCGCTGGAGAAGAAAGACATCCATAAGATTATCGATATCAGCCTGGCCAAGCTGCTGAGCCGCGTGCTGGCGCTCGGCTACAAGGTGGAGCTGACGGAGAAAGCCAAGGACTTCGTGGCCGACAAAGGCTATGACCCCAAGTATGGCGCCCGCCCGCTCAACCGGGCCATCCAGAAGTATATCGAAGACCCGATTGCCGAGGAAATCCTGAAGGCTCAGCTGCTGCACGGCGATATCATTACCGCCGACTTCGAAGAAGGCAAGGAGGAGCTAACCTTTAGCATCGCCAAGAGCGACGAAGCGCCCAACCTGGCCAGCGACGAGCGGCCGGCGGAAGCACCCTCGGAGCCCGAAGCCGGCGAGTCGAAGTAGAGTTATCAGGTTATGAAAAGGCCGGTTCCGCAATGCGGAACCGGCCTTTTTTCTTTTTCAGGGATTCTCGTGGGTAAAAAGCCACTAATTGGCATCTGTCTCTAAACGCTGCCCTCTCGCTGCGAGACAGCTACGTATTCAGTATTTTTTCTTGATATCTGCTTTTGACATATGAACAAGCTGCTTATACTCGCTATCCTTTTAGGGCTGCCAGACGCATTGCTTGCGCAGCAGCTGCCTTTCGACCTTACCCTCACTGAGCCCGACCAGGAGTTGGATGACTTCACTTATCAATTTGTGGGAATTCATAAGATGTCGCCGCAGCTACGAGGGGTGCGTGGCGCCGATAATACCGTGTATTGGGTAAGTGCTAACAGCCAGCAACTAACCGCTTACCAGCAAGGGAAACAGCTTTGGCAAGTTGCTATTGGGCAAACATTTCAGCAAACAATGCGAGGAGCTATCGTAACGAAGCTCATTTTTTGTTCAACTGTGGTTTTTGTTTCTGTAGGCTCACATGGCCAAGCCGAAATAGACCGGAAGACAGGCGCTATTATCTCAGCGGGTACAGACTAAGCAGAGCAGCAAAGATTCTATGTACTGCCACCGCACCTATACAACCTCATACTCTAATCCAGCAACCGTTCTGGAATACCTTACTTTTACTATTAACTCCACTTCTATAGGTAGTATGAATAGTCGGGTTGTAGTAGCTGCTTTGCTTACGGCTTTGCTAGCGCTTTTGCCGGTAGTCTACTTATATTTTATCTGGCCTACTGTGCTGGCTTTCGTGCCCATGCACTATGGGGCTAGTGGCGTGCCCGACCATTTTGTAGAACGAATATGGCTCTGGAATATCGTCTGGTATCCGGCTCTCGGGTTCGTGGTATTCACCTTTCTCCCTCAGGTCCACGAGGGGCAAAGCCTTTTTTGGAGCAGCAGTAAGCAACGGCAGACGCGACTGGTAGTGGTTTTTGCATTGGCCCTCCCCCTCACAGCGCTCATCCATAGAAGCAGCCAGAACAGTCGGCCGGGCTTGTTGGCACCCGCTTCCAGCCGCTAGCCGCCCTGCTTGCTGGCCCCGCTTTTGGTATCGTCGTTGTTGATGCTCTTGCGCTGCTTGGTTTGGCCATTGGCCTGCCCGAAGCGGTAGCTGAAGTTCAGCCGGAATGAGCGCTGGTAACTGCGGTACTCGCTACGCTCGCTGAACGTGGCGGTGTTGGTGGTGCTACGATAAGGCCAATAGCTATTAAAAGGGCTGCCGAGATTGAGCGTCAGGTCGGCTTTGTCTTTGAGCAGGCTTTTCTTCACGCCCATCTGGTAGTAGAGATTGGCCGGGCCGGTGCCCTGAATTTCGGGCGTGTGCGTATTGGCATACACAAAACCCTGTACGGTCAGGCCGTTGTCAAATTTGTAGGAAGTATTCACGTTGATGCCCGCGGTGAAGCCGCTACGCGTGACGTTCAGCACCGAGCTACGGCGCGTGATATACTGCACATCGGGGCCGGCGCTGAGGTCCCACTTGGGTAGTGGCTTGGCCGCCAGGTACACATTGAACTGATAAAACGTATTGGTGGCCGCGTTGGCAAAGGTCTGCGCCGTAATGCTGGGGTCGATGAGCACGCCTTCGGGCAGCGGCACCAAAGGATTGGTAGTGACAAAGCGAATCTGCTCGATGGCGTTGCCGGTGTGCCGGGCCGAGAGCGACGCGTTGAGAGTAGTCGTTTTCAGGGTGGTGCTGTAAGCCAGCTCGTAGGAGTCGGTCAGCTCGGGGTCGAGGGCCGGATTGCCGTAGGAGATATTCTTGGGGTCGGAGCGGTCGACAAATGGGTTGAGGTAGTCGATAAATGGCCGGGTGATGCGGCGGCTGTAGGCAAAGCGCAGGCTGGTAGCGTCGCTGAAAGCATAGCGCGCGCTGCCATTGGGCAGCGCCGTAACGTAGCTGCGGCTGAAGGAAGACGCATTACTGGCCCGAAAATCAGCCGATAAAGCAGTGCGCTCCACGCGGCCTCCGAGGCTGCTGGTCAGCTTTTTGCCCACGCCAAACGAATACGTAGCATAGGCGGCCTGCACATCCTGGGCGTAGCTGAAGTCGGTGGCGCGGCTAAGGTTAGGAGCCAGCGCAGTGCCATAGAGCGTGCGCAGGGTATCGACGGTAGCCACCGAGCCGGTACGCCTAAAAATTGTCTTCAGGCCCACCTCGAGGGTTCTCTTATCCCCGAAGGGCTGGGTAAAGTCGGTTTGGGCCGTGAACTCGTGGCCGGGCGTGCGGCCCCGGCTGTGCTCACGCTGGGTAGCCTGGCTACTTTCGAGCGGGATGGGCGAATTGGCGAACTGGTCGAAGTCGTAGCCAAACGTACCGTTGTTGAGCGCGTACTGGCCCAGCACGCTCCATTCTTTGCGGGCCTGGGCGAAGGTGCGGGTGTACGTACCGGTAGTTTCTACATTCAGCCCGGAGAATATATTGGTTGTACTACGTGTGAACAATTGATTATTGGCCGCCACCGGCGACACGTAGCGGTTAAATAAATCCTGGCTCGTCTGGCCGCCGTAGCCATTTACCGAGCTGGCCAGCGAAAAGCTATGATGCTCGGCCGGGTCGAAATCGAGGCCCACGGTGCCGTAGTACCAGTGCCCATTATTTTGCACGTGGCCCAGCTGGTGCAGCGTATCGGTGCCAAGCGCGGAGTAGCCCAGTCGGTCGCGGCTCGTCTGGCCGGGGTTGTACCACAGGCCGGCATTGGCCGATGACGTGAAGCCGATTTTACCTTTCTTAAAATTCAGCGCCGAGTTGAAGTTGGAGTTGCGGTTGCCGCTGCTGGCGCCCACGCGGCCGTTTACGCCCTGGTCCACACCTTTTTTCATGATAATATTGATGATGCCAGCCGTGCCCTCGCCGTCGTACTTAGCCGGCGGCGTCGTTATCACCTCCACGCTCTTAATCTGGTCGGCCGGAATGCTTTTCAGCGCTTCGGCCAGGTTGCTGGCCAGCGTGGGCGAAGGCTTGCCGTTGACCAATACTTTGAAGTTGCCGGAGCCGCGCATTTTCACGTTGCCATCGCCGTCTACGGCCAGCAGCGGGGCCTTGCGCAGCACGTCCTGGGCAGTACCGCCGGCGTTGCCTACGTCCTGGTCGGCGTTGTACACCAGGCGGTCGGGCCGCACCTCTACTACGGGCTTCTGGCCGGTCACTACTACCTCACCTACCGACTGCGCCGCGGTCGGCAGCAGCAGACTGCCGATGGCCGTCGCGCCCGCGCCCACTGTCACGGTCCGGGTGCGGGTACCGTAGCCTACGTAGCTGGCCCGCAGCCGGAATGTGCCGGCCGCCAGCCTGGTTAGCACAAAGTGGCCCTGGTCATCGGCCGCTACGCCGGTCAGGGGCTTATCGTTGGGGGCGGGCGGCAGCAGCACCACCGTAGCGTAAGCCACCGGCTGATGGCCCAGTGAGTCGAGTACCGTGCCGGTGAGCGAGCCGGTACCAGGGCTGGTTGAAGCCAGGGCCTGCGCAGCGGCCTGACCGACGCTTAACAATGCGGCCAGTATAAATAGCAACAGACAAGTAAATTTTTTCATATATAAAGCTGACCTAGCTACTATCCCAGTCCTATTGATGCCTGTCTGGTGAAATAGGTTGCTTGCCCGGCCAGCAGTAGTATCAAGCGTTGGCTGGGCTACCAGCTTGCGCAGCCTAACGTTACATCGCGCTTCGGCGCGGGGCATTACCAATGTGTTATCCATGGTGGCGTAGTAGTTGAGGAGGCGACAAAGGTCCCCTCCTGCCCCGGCGCCGGCGCTCCAGGTCATAGGATGGCCCGTCCCAACTTATGATTTGGGCCGCACAACCTCGCTGGGCGCCTGGCCCAGCAGCTTCTTAAACACCCGGTTAAAAGTTGATTTTGAGTTAAAACCACTTTCCAGCGCCACGCCCACCAGCGAGTAGTGCGCAAAGCGCGGGTCGGCCAGCTTGCGGCTCGCTTCCTGCACGCGGTAGGTGTTGACGAAGTCGTTGAAATTCTGCCCGCAACCCGCGTTGATGACTTTAGAGAGCACATTGGGGTTGGTGCGCAGGCGCTGGGCCAGCTCAGTCAGGGTCAGCTCGGGCTCCAGCCAGGGCTGCTCATCGGCCATGAGGGCCAGCAGCTTGTCGCGCCAGGGCAGCAGCTCGGGCGGTAAGGCGGCCGGGTCGGGCGCGGCGGCGCTGGCTTGCGGCTGGGCTACAGTAATTTCGGCCGGCCCTTCTTCGGCCGCCAGCGCTTCGGCGGGAGTAGCGCCGGGCTCGAAGCGGAGCGGACTGGTAGCAGCGGCGTAGTTGGCCTGCACGCCCACTGCGATGAGCGCGTAGATGAGCATTCCGCGCAGCGCAAAATAATTCCAGGCCTCTGTATAGCCAAAGTTGAATATTACATCCAGCACTTCAAACAGCAGGCTTAGCCCCAGGCTTAGCGCCTGCAGTAGCAGCAGCTGGCGCAGGCCGGCGAAGCGCAGGCGCTCGGCATCCGAGAAGTTGTCGTTGAGGTAGCGGCGGTAGCGGCGGTAGTCGGCCAGCACCAGCCAGCCATAGGCCGGCAGCATCACATAAACTACGTAAGCCACGGGCTGGGCCAGCCCATCGAGCAGCGCCGCCGCCGGGCCCTTGGTGCCGAAATGATAGGGTAACTCCTGCCCGCGCACCCCATGCAGCCAGAGCAGGTCGTAGGCCGCGGCCGCAGCAAACAAGCTTATTTTTACCAGTCCCGGCAAAAAATGCCACCAGGCACGGGGCCGGAGCCGAAAATCCTGATTGGTGAGGCTGCGAAAATACAGGTAGTAGGCCGGCCCGAGCAGCAGGTTGAGCTGCCAGGGCACGTAAAACATGGCCGTGGAGTAGCCGTCGTGGCTGTCGTACCAGCCCGCAAAGCCCAGCATCCATTGCATAATGGTGAGCGTGGGCAAGCCAATGAGCAGCGCCAGCAGCGCATCGGCCGGCGTGCCCCGGCGCCCGGCCCGCAGCAGCAGCCAGCCCGCCGCCACCAGGCCCGGCACCACAAAAGGCAATAGCAACGAGCTGCGCGGGCCGAAGACAAACAACATGGCGGCGAAATTACGGCGGGGCAACCAAGGCATTATCTGAATTTCACTTAGCTTTGGGGAAATCCGCCCGGCTTTCTTAGCTGCTTATGAATATTCTGCGCCACGTGGAGCTGACCCGCGTTTTTTTCGTCGATATCGAAACCGTGCCGGGCCATGCCACCCACGCCGAGCTGCCCGCCACCCACCAGCCACTCTGGGCGAAGTTTTGCGAGAAGCGCCACGCCAAAGAGCTGGCCGCCGGCCAGACGCCCGCCGAGCTGTTCAGCAACGGGGGCCTCTACGCCGAATTCGGGAAGGTCGTGTGCATCTCGGTGGGCTACTTCCGGCCCTTAAAGGACGAAACGCTGGAGTTTCGCACCAAGTCGTTTGCCGATGACGATGAGTGCGAGGTACTGCGCGGTTTCGGGCAGTTTTTACAGCGCTACGCGCCTTATGGCGGCCGCTACCCCAAGCTCGACACCGCCGGCCCCGAAGGCCATTTTCTCTGCGCCCACAATGGCCGCGAGTTCGACTATGGCTACCTGGGCCGGCGCATGCTGATTTGCGGGCAGGATATCCCACCCATGCTCGACGTGGCCGGCCACCGGCCCTGGGACCTGCCACACCTGCTCGATACCATGGAGCTGTGGAAATTTGGCGACAACAAAGGCCATATCTCGCTGCCCCTGCTGGCGGGCTTGTTTGGCATCCCCTCGCCCAAAGATGATATCGATGGCTCGCAGGTAGGCCACACGTATTGGGTAGAGAAAGACCTGGGCCGTATCGTTACCTATTGCGAAAAGGATATCATTACCACGGCCCGCATCTTTTTGCACTACACGGGTAAAAAAGATTTGTGGCCCGAAGTACAACTCACGCAAATGCCCTGGCCCGCTCCGGCCGTTACGGCCTAGCAACGTGGGCAGCGCTGCCCCAAACCGCGTTTGCGTCGCCAGCCAACCGGCCCGTCAGCCAGTTTCCTCTGCCTCTTCAACTGAGAGACTAAAACTGAATAACTTGGATTATAAGCAGTAGTGTAGTTGCTTTGTCGCTGTATCGCCCATTTACAGGTTGGTGGCCGCATGAAAACCCCTCTTTTTCGCTGGCTACCGCTACTTGGACTGCTACTGGTGGCCGCGCTAACGGTATTCCTTGTTCGGCCGCCGCGCCCGGTGCCGGCCAGTGCGCCGGCCAATGAGTTTTCGGCGTACCGCGCCCAGCGCGATGTGGCAGTGCTAGCCGGCCAGCCCCACTCCCTGGGCTCGCCAGCCAATGCCGAGGTGCGCGACTACCTGCTGAGCCGCTGCCGCGAGTTGGGTCTGTCGGCCAGCGTTCAGGATATAAGCGTATTGTTTGCCGAAAAAGGCCAGGCTACGGCGGCGCACGTGCAAAACGTAATTGCTCGCTTACCGGGCCGGCAGCCGGGCGGCAAAGCAGTGCTGGTACTGGCCCACTACGACTCGCAGCCCCACACGCCGGGCGCGGGCGACGACGGCGCCGGCGTAGCGGCCCTGCTCGAAACTATCCGCGCGCTCCGCGCCGGGCCGCCTTTGGCCAACGACGTCATCTGGCTCTTTACGGATGGAGAAGAAGCAGGCCTGCTCGGGGCCCGCGCCTACGCCGCCGACACCGCCCGCCTACGCCGGGAGGTGGGCGTGGCCCTCAATTTTGAAGGGCGCGGCAACGCCGGTCCCAGCCTCACCTTCGAAGTAAGCCCCCAAAATGGCTGGGTAATCCGGGAGTATGCCAGGGCGGTGCCTTATCCGATGGCCTCGTCGCTGTTTTACGAAGCTTACCGGCACCTGCCCAACAACACCGACTTTACGCCCCTGCGCCAGGCCGGTATCACGGGGCTGAACTTTGCTTTCGTCAACGGCTACCCTTATTACCATAGTCCGGCCGATACCCCTGCTCACCTCGACTTAGGCTCGCTGCAACACCACGGCTCCTACCTGCTAAGCCTGGTGCGACACTTCGGTACTATTTCCCTGGCTAATACAAAAGGGCCCGACGAAACCTTCTTCAACCCCCTGGGCAGCTGGCTGCTACATTACCCGGCCAGTTGGAATATGCCCCTTACCCAACTCACTATCAGCCTGCTGATACTGGCGCTGGCCCTGGCTCACCAGCGTGGGCGCCTGAGCTGGGGCAGCCTGCTGGGCGGGCTGCTGGCCTGGGCAGGCGCGCTGGCCCTGATGCTGGCGGCGGGCTGGGGGCTGCTGGCGCTCGTAGCGGCGCTCTACCCCCAATACCGCGTTTTTTACGACAGTGCCTCCTACAACAGCCTGACTTACCAGCTGGCCGTGCTGGCGCTGGCGCTCAGCCTGTTTACCGGCTACTACGGCTGGCTGAGTCGCTACCTGCGGCCGGGCTCATTGGTAGGCGGCGCGCTGCTGGGGCTGGCCGTGCTGCTGGGCCTGCTGC
This sequence comes from Hymenobacter baengnokdamensis, assembly GCF_008728635.1. NCBI lineage: Bacteria > Pseudomonadati > Bacteroidota > Cytophagia > Cytophagales > Hymenobacteraceae > Hymenobacter > Hymenobacter baengnokdamensis. The sequence continues at coordinate 4,081,323 of NZ_CP044285.1, forward strand.
AATGGCGGGCCCCGTCGTCGGCCTTTTTACTTTCCTGGCCGCTGCTGGCGGCTACCCTGGCCTGGGGCCTGCGGGTACTGCGGGCCGCCAGCCCCACCCGGCAGCCGGCTATTGGGCTGGTAGACTGGCTACTGGCGCTACCGGCCATCTTGTTATTGAGCCAGGTTATTTACTTGCTCCTGATAATTTTCGGGCTGAGCCTGCTCCTACTGGTTGCGGTGCTTTTGCTGGGCATTTTGCTGGCGCTGCTGCTGCCCGTCTTGCTGCCCGTGCTGAGCTCACCCGCCCTGCCCGGCCGGCGCCCGGCTACTAGCTGGCTGCTGCCGGGGCTGGCCCTGGCCGAAGTGCTGGTAGCCCTCATATTGGGCCACGCTACCCGCCAGCCTACCGCCGAACAGCCTCAGCAAACGCACCTCTTTTATGCCCTCGATGCCGCCAAAGGCCAGGCCTACTGGCTTTCGGCATCCAGGCAGCCCGATGCCTGGACCCGCCACGTACTGACGCACCCGCAATATGCGCTCCTGCCGGCATTATTTCCCCAGCCGGGGCGGCCGGTACTGCAGCAGGCTGCCCCGGCGCTGGCGCTGGCCCCGGCCGGGCTTACCCTTCTGGCCGATAGCCAATTGACCGGCGGGCGGGTAGTGCGCTTCCTGCTGAAGCCCGGCCGGCCGGCTATCAGCAGCTTGCTTTTACATATTGGGCAGGGCTCGCGGCTGCGCGCTATGCGAGTGGCGGGGCAAGCGGTGCCCCGCGCCGAACTGTCGTCGGCTGAGCAGGCAACCGAGCTTACTTTTTTGGCCCCGCACCCCGAGGGCGAGCAGCTGGAGCTGGAGCTAACCGGACCGGAACCGCTGCAGCTGGCTATTACAACGCGCAGCCTGGGCCTGCCGCCCATGCCCGACCTGCCGCCGCTTCCCTCCACGCTCATGCCGGCGCCGGGTTACAATAGCTTTACTACCCAGGTACACCAACTCTATCAGCTCTGAGGAGAATAATGGAGGCAGAGCCTGATAGCGGAAGCGCCAGAGCGGCACCTGCACGTTGGCACCCAGCATATTACCAGCTCGCTGGTTTTGCCAGTGAGCGTGCCGCTGGCGGCATCGGCCTGTTCCAGCACGGGCTTTACGGCCCCGGTGCCGTGGCAAACCATTACAGGGCAGCCTGGGTGGCCCCCGGCATCTGCACCACGGCCTTAAACGATATTTTCCCGGTGGCCGAGTCCATGGGCAAGGGGTTGACCCAATCGCCATGCAGCCTGAGAACTGGCACCCTGGCAGGGGTTGAGGTCTGGGCCTGGGCGGCGCTTAGCGAGCCCAGCAGGGCCACAGTAGCAAAAAGATAGTTCACGGCACCGGCTTACGCAACGCTGCCGGGCTGGTTTGCGCGCGGCGCACCCGCCCAACCAGACAGATGCCCGTAGCTTCGCGGCAGTATTTAGCAGCTTATGCAAATGTCTTTCCCATTCAAGAGCCTGGCCGGCGCGCTGGTACTGCTGGCCGAAATATTCAGCATTCATAATATTAAGGCCCAGCCGGGCAACCCTTCCGCCGGCCGGCGCTTTATCCAGGATAGCCTGCGCGCCTACGTGGAGCGGGGCCGCCGGCTCTGGAACATTCCCGGCCTCGCCGTGGCCGTGGTTAAGGATGGCCAGGTGGTAGTGAGCCAGGGCTTTGGCACCCGTGCCGCTGGCGGGCAGGGCGGGCCGGTCGATGGCAACACGCTGTTTATGATGGCCTCCAACTCCAAGCTGTTTACCGGCACGGCGCTGGCCCAGCTGGAGCAGGAAGGCAAGCTCAGGCTCGACGACCCGGTGCGCCGGTACCTGCCCGGCTATCGGCTCTACGACTCGGCCAGCAGCCAGCTGGTGAGCATCCGCGATGTGCTGGGCCACAAGCTGGGCCTGAAGACTTTTCAGGGTGATTTCACGTTCTGGAACTCGACCCTGAGCCACGCTGAGATAGTGGAGAAAATGCGCCTGCTGAAGCCCGTGTACCCTTTTCGGCAGGACTACGGCTACTGCAACTCGGGCTTCGTGACGGCCGGGCAGATTATTGCGGCCGTGAGCGGCGGCCAGCCCTGGGAAAGCTGGGTGCAGGCCCGCCTGCTCACGCCGCTGGGCATGACCAATACCTTTCCGCTCCCCGATGGCATTGCCCAGCGCCCCAACGTGGCCCTACCCTACTCCGATGCCTTCGGCCCGCTGAGCCGGCTGCCTTTCGATGAGCTGCACAACATGGGGCCGGCCGCCGGCCTCGTGTCGTGCACCAACGACCTGACGCACTGGCTTCAGTTTCAGCTCGACAGCGGCAAGTATAACAAAAATCGAATATTACCCTGGGCTACCCTGCACCGCACCCGCGAGGCCAATACGCTGATTTCGGCCGATAAAAGCCCGCTCTTCCCCATACACTTCCGCACCTATGGCCTGGGCATATTCAGCGCCGACTATAACGGCCGGCAGGTGTACTGGCACACTGGCGGGGCCGATGGCTTCGTTACCAACGTGTGCTTTGTACCCGAAGAAAACCTGGGCCTTACCGTACTCACCAACCAGGATAACCAGAGCTTTTTCGAAGCCCTGCGCTACCAGATTCTCGATGCTTACCTCGGCGTGCCGTACGTAGACCGCAGCCGCCAGCTGTGGCTGAGCGCCCAGGCCGGCCGCGCCGACGAACGCCGGCGCCTGGCCGCGCTGGCGGCCCGCGCCGCCCGCAAAGCCAAGCCCGTCCGGCCCCTCACGGCCTACGCCGGCACTTACCAAAACCCGGTGTACGGCACCATTACGGTGGCCCCGCAGGGCCGGCAGCTGCTGGTGCGCTTCGGCCACCACCCCAACCTAACAGCCACGCTCGACTACCTCGATGGCGACACTTTCCGGCTCACGTACTCCAATGCGGCGTATGGCATTTTTGCCGCGCCTTTCACGGTAGAGAAGGGCCAGGTAAAGAGCCTGGAAGTGCGCGTGAACGAGGGCATAGAGCAGGACCCGTACCTTTTCAACAAGAACTGATATACAACACCCGTTGCTATGCCATCACTCACTCGCACCTGGGCACCGGCGCTGGCAGTTTGCCTCCTTGCCTTTAGCAGCTGTCGTAAAGACTGCGCCCCCGCTGATACCGGGCCGCCGCTTTTTGGCATTGCGTTCAGCACCGACACGCTGGGCACAGGGCGGGGATTTCATGAGGCAGAGGCTTTGTCAGCTTACCTGGTACGCTACGCGGATGCTAACTTGAGCCGGCCGCTCGACACCGTGCGCACCAACCAGAAGCCCGGCAATTTTTTCTATGTTGACCGAACGCTTTTTTGCAATTTTCCGGCCAGCGCCGGGGCCGCCGACCCGCATAGCTACCGGCTGGAAGTACCCGCCACCAAAAGCCGCTTCGATATTCAAGATGTTGTTTTGCAGTATGGGGGCCCCACCGATTGCACGCGCAGTATCGACCGGCTCGATGCGCTGGTGAATGGCCAGCGCGTAGATGCGCGCCGGGGCTACGTCGTAGGCAAGTAGCTTGAACACTAGAAAGGCCGCCGCTGATTAGCTGCGGCCTTTCTAGTGTTTTACTATGCTGGCGAATGTCAGCGCAGGTGGCTGTCTAGTTCAGCGAAGCTACGTCAATCACAAAGCGGTATTTTACGTCGCCTTTCAGCATGCGCTCGTAGGCTTCGTTGATGTGCTGAATATCAATCAGCTCGATATCCGACATGATGTTGTGCTCGGCGCAGAAGTCGAGCATTTCCTGCGTTTCGGCGATGCCGCCGATGAGCGAGCCGGCCACCCGGCGGCGCTTGGCAATGAGGTTGAAGGCGTGCAGGTGCGGGGCCTCGGAAGGCACGCCCAGCAGAATCATGGTGCCGTCGAGACGCAGCAGATTCACGTAGGCGCCGAGGTCAATCTGAGCCGAGATGGTATTGATGATGAAGTCGAAGTAATTCCCCACCGACTTGAACTGGTCCTTATCGCTGGTTACCACAAACTTATGAGCACCCAGGACTTTGGCATCAGCCTCTTTGCCGGCCGAGGTGCTGAGCACGGTTACTTCGGCGCCGAGGGCCACGGCAAACTTCACGGCCATGTGGCCCAGGCCGCCGAGGCCCATTACGGCTACGCGGTGGCCGGGGCCGACTTTCCACTGGCGCAGGGGCGAGTAGGTGGTGATGCCGGCGCACAGCAGCGGGGCCACGCGGGCCAGGTCGAGCTTCTCGCTCACCTTGAGGGTGTATTTCTCATCCACCACAATCTGCTGCGAGTAGCCGCCGTAGGTGGGCTGGCCGGTGCCGATTTCGCGGCTGTTGTAAGTGCCAATCATGCCGGTGGTTTCGCAGTACTGCTCCAGGCCCTCTTTGCACGACGAGCACTCGCGGCATGAATCGACCATGCAGCCCACGCCCGCCAGGTCGCCCACTTTGAAGCCTTTGACGTGGCTGCCCACGGCCGATACGCGGCCCACGATTTCGTGACCGGGCACCATGGGAAAAATCGAGCCGCCCCATTCGTCGCGAATCTGGTGCAGGTCGGAGTGGCACACGCCGCAGAACAGAATGTCAATCTGCACATCGTGCGCGCCGGGCGCGCGGCGCTCCAGGGTAAAGGGTTCGAGCGGAATGTTGGCGGCGGGAGCCGCGTAGGCTTTGGTAGCAGACATGGTAGGCAAAAAATACTATTGAACAGGCAGCGGCCGCAACGGGCAGCTTGTTCGGCTCAACTGCCAGCGGCAGCCTTTGTTTGCGGCCGGGCCAATGATTCGGCTACGAGGCGGCGCATGCGCAGCAGCGACTCGTGGGCAAAGCGGCGCTGTAGCATGCGGCCAAACAGCTTGAAGCCCAGCCAGTAAAAGGGGTTCCGAATCTGGCCCGGCTGCGACATGGCATGAATGCGAAATTGGACCGCGCCGGATGCCAGATTTTTGTGAATGGAGAAGTTAATCTGGCCCTTCTCAAAGTGCCCTTCGAGGGTGCGGTAGCCGTAGCCCCACACCCGCTCCGGGCCATCGGGACTAGGCTGCGCGGGCTGGTCGAGCACATCGACAATGCGCACCCCGAAGTAAAAGTTAAAAACCAGAAAGTGCGCGCGCAGCACCATAATACGCTTTTCGAGCGGCTGGCTGGGGTCGAAGTAGCCGGTGATGAGGTTGGGCGGCGGGAAGCTGTAGCGCCGCAGCACCCCCTGGGCCGCGGCAAACGAGCCCGCGGCCAGGGGCGGCCCCGGCGGCTCAGCCGGCAGGTCGGTCACGTAGTCGTCGAGCCGCCAGCCCGTGGCCGACGTGTACTCGTGCTGGCTTTCGTAGTCGTAGTTGACCCGGGCTTTGGCGTAGGCTTCGAGTTGGGCGCGGTACTGCTCCCAGGCGGGCGGATTGACGGAATTCAAGGCTTAAAATATATTTTTACAATATAGCAAACAATATTTATCGGCAGCTGCAGGCCAGCCCCGAAAGGCGCTGCCCGTGTGCCGGCCTACGAGGCCGATTCTTGCTCCGTAGTGCCATCTTTCGCGTGGCGGGTGGTTTCGACTACCACCGGGCCGAGCGCCTGGCCGCCGCTGGCGGCGGCTACCCGCTCGCAAAACTCGACCCAGGTAGCCTCCTGCACCAGCTTGCCACCGCCAATCGTGTCGTAGGCAAAGGCCACCAGCCCATCGCGCGATCGGGCCAGGGAGTGAATCTCAAACCGCAGCGCATCGGGCCGCCCGTCGAGGGCATGGACCTCAAAATGAATACGCCCGGCTTCGGGATGGCCTTCGAGGGTAACAAACTCGAAGAACGTAGGGCCCACGTCGGTTACGCGCACGCTGCCATTCCAGGGACCCAGAATTTTGATATGAAACTCATCGCCCACGCTCAGCGAGCCTTCGGTGCCGCGCGTGCGCTCAAATTCGGCCAGCAGGCCGGGCGAAAACCGGGGCAGGTGGGCCTGCACCTCGGCCATGAGCTGCACTGGCGTGAGGTGCGGCCGCACCACATCGACGTAGTAGCGGCGCTCCAGCTGGGGGCCGGAGCCCTGGGCGGCGGGCTGTTCGGAAGAAGGCTGATTGGCCATACAGGGCAGAATTTCGTTTAACCGGGTTTACTCGCCGTGTTACGCAAGGCACCGCGCAGTGTTCGCGGGCGCCAGCTGGAGCGCCAGCTGACGCCCCCGAACACTGCCTCCCAAGCCGTAACGCTTAACCTTTCTTAAGAAGTGGCTTATTTTCGCCGCCCCGGCCCCCCGCCCGACCCCGCCCTGGTGCGTACCCTCACCGAGCAGCAGCAGGCGCTGCGCCTGCGCGTACGCGCCGAGCCGCTGGCCCATGAGCCAAGCCTGATTGCCGGCTGCGACTCGTCGTTTCCCACGCCCGATACCATTTTGTCGGTATTCGTGGTGCTGCGATTTCCGTCGCTGGAGCTGGTGGAGAAAGTGTACAGCTATGGCCCGGTAGATATGCCCTACGTGCCGGGCTTTCTGTCGTTCCGCGAAGCGCCCAACGTTATCCAGGCCTTTGCCAAGCTTACGCACAAGCCCGACGTTATCATGGTCGATGGCCACGGGATTGCCCACCCGCGCCGGGTAGGCATTGCCGCGCACCTCGGCGTGCTGCTCGATATGCCTACCTTTGGCGTGGCCAAACAGAAGCTGACTGGCACTTTCGAGGAGCCCGGCCCGGAGAAAGGCAGCATTACACCCCTTACCGATGCCAAAACGGGAGAGCTGATTGGCCAGGTTATTCGCAGCAAAGACAAGATACTGCCGCTGTTTGTGAGCCCCGGCCACCGCTGCGACCAGGCCACCGCCACGCGCCTCACGCTGGCCTGCCTGCGCGGCTACAAGCTGCCCGAGCCCACCCGCCTGGCCGACCACTGGGCCGAGGAGTTTAAGCGGGAAGTACGCTGAGTGCCCGAGCCCAGCCGCGGCCAGGGGTGGCGAAAACCAATCAGCCCGTAGCTTTACTAGAAGCCGGGGCAGTTGGCGCAACGGCTCAAAATATATTATTTAACATATGTTTAACGGCAGTGCGCTTGCCCTGGCACTCAGCCTGTGGCTGCTGGTGCTCGGCGCGGGGCCGGCGGCCGGGCAAACCCTCCCCTACCCTGGCCCGCGCACCTGCGCCACTCAGCCGGCCGACGACTGGCAGCAGGCGCAGCTGCAGCGGCGCTTGCCGGGCTACCGCACGGCCAAGCTGGCAGCCCCGGTCCGGCAACCCCAACGCACTACGGCTACTACTTATACGCTGCCCGTGGTGGTACACATCATTCACAGCGGCGAGGCGGTGGGCACGGGCAGCAACATCAGCCAGGCGCAGGTGCAGTCGCAGCTCGATGTGCTGAACGAGGACTACCGCAACCGCAACGCCAACGGGGCCCTGGTGCCGGCCCCCTTTCAGCCGCTGCGGGCCGATGCGCAGTTTCAGTTTGTGCTGGCCCCGCGCGACCCCAATGGCAACCCGCTGCCCGAGCCGGGTATCGACCGCATCGACCGCTCGGCCCGGGGCTTCGACGCGCCGCCCTACGAGCAGGGCTACATCGACAGCACGATAAAGCCGGGCACCGACTGGAACCCCGACCAGTACGTGAATATCTGGGTGTTGCAGCTGGCGGGCAACGTGCTGGGCTATGCCCAATACCCGGACAACACGGCCGGCCTGGGCGGCCTGAGCCCGCTGGGCGGGGCACCGGCGACCGACGGGGTAGTTATTCTGTACTCGGCTTTCGGGCGGGTGGGCACCTTGCTCACTAATTATGACCAGGGCCGCACGCTCACCCACGAGCTGGGCCACTGGCTGGGTTTGCGCCACATCTGGGGCGATGCCGTTTGCGGCGACGACTATTGCACCGATACGCCCCCGCAGGACGGCCCTAACCTGGGCTGCCCCGCCTTTCCGCACCTGAGCGTAAACTGCCCGAACGGGCCTTCGGGCGATATGTTCATGAACTTTCTGGACTATTCGACCGATGCCTGCATGGAGCTTTTTTCGGCCGACCAGAAAAGCCGGATGCAGGCCGTGATGGCCGCGGGCACCCCGCGCCGGGCTGTGCTGCTGACCTCGCCTGCCCTTTGCACCGGCCTGCCCGTGGCCGCTACTGCCAGCAGCGGGCCGGTTTGCGCGGGCAGCAGCGCCCAGCTTACTGCCACCGGCCCGGCGGGGGCCAGCTACGACTGGACGGGTCCCAATGGCTTCAGCAGCACCCTGCAAAACCCGGTGTTGCCGGCCGTAACGGCCGCGCAGGCGGGCATTTATACCGTGCACGTAGCCGTAACGACCGGGGCGTGCCCGGCCGCCGCCAGCACCACGCTCGTAGTTAACCCAAGCCCACCTACCCCGCTGCTAACGGCTTCTACCACTACCTTTTGCCCCAGCGCCAGCGCTAGTGTCACGCTTAGTGTTACCAACCCGCTGCCGGGCAGCGGGTATAGCTGGAGCGTGGTAAGCGGCGACGGCCTGACCGCCGGCGCCACCACGCCTACAATCGAGGTAACTCCTACTCAGGCTTCCACTTACCTGCTTACGGTGACCTTGCCCGGCTCGGGCTGCGCCGCCTCGGCCACGGTAAGTGTTCAGGTGCTGACGCCCATCTGGAGCGGCGCGGCCGGTACCGGCAGCTGGTTCGACGCCGCCAACTGGACGGGCTGCGTGCCCAGCCGCAGCACCGATGCCCTTATTCCGGTCGGCCTCAGCACGCCCTACCCGACCATTAGCAGCGGTACGGCCGAGGTGCGGACGCTCACCCAGCAAGGGGCGCTTACGCTGACTGGCGGCGAGCTGGATTTGTATGGCGATTACTCCGGCACCGGCCCGCTAAGCCAGACCGGCGGCACTGTGGCCACGCGCGGCAGCGGCCCGCAAAGCCTGCGCAGCCTCACCTATCAAAGCCTGGCCATTGGCGGCACCGGCACTAAAACTATCGGCGCGGCTACTGTTACCCAGGCCCTGGCCATGAGCGGAGCGCTCCTGAACACCGGAACGGCGGTGCTGACCCTGGCTCCGAACGCCATTATCACCGAAACCGATGCCAGCTACGTGCTGGGCCAGGTGCAAACCACGCACGTGGTAGGTACCGCACCCGATAGCTTTGGTAATCTGGGCCTGACGCTGACGGCGGCCGTGGCCCCCGGCAGCACAACGCTGCGGCGCACTACCGGCCAGCCGCTGAGCGTTGGCGCTGGCCAGAGCATCAGCCGCTACTACGACGTGGCGGCCGCCGTAAGCCGCGGCCTGCAAGGAGCCACCCTCACGTACTACTACCTGCCCCACGAGCTGAATAGCCTGGCTGAAAGTCAGCTGGTACTGGTTGAGTCACCGGATGCGGGCAGTACCTGGAGCAGCGAGGGCGCCACCCAGCGCGACGCCACGGTCCGGGCCGTCAGCCGCCGCTACGTGGCCGACCTGAACGGCCGCTGGACGCTGGCGGCCGCCCCCGACGCTTCGCCTGCCGCCACTGCCTACGCTATTAATGCCTTCCCGGTACCATTTTCGGCCAATGGATTATCCTTTCAGGTAACCACGCCCACGGCCGGCCCGCTGGCCGTGCAGCTCTACGACGTGCTGGGCCGCGTTATCTATTCGCACGATGTAGCCACGGTTGAGGTTGGCACGAGCATCGTAAATCTGCCCGGCTCGGGCGCGCTGCGCCCCGGCAAGTATATCCTGGTAGTGCGCCAGGCCGGTCAGCAAGTCCGCCTCAGTGTGGGGCGGGAATAAGCCGCCGGCTTTTCTTTTCAGCTCATCACCCCCAGGCTTGCTTTAAGGTAGTCAGCGACTCGCTGGCCGCGGAAGGCAGGCCCAACAGCCGTGCCACGGCCCGGTATACCACGGCCGGGCCGGCCGCACTGCTCAGCCAGGCCGCATCGGGCGCGGCCTGGGTCGATTTGCTGAGCTTCTGGCCTATCGGGTCGGTGAGCAGCGCATGGTGGCAAAAACGCAGGCGCGGCGCGCTGAAGGCCCTGGTTTCGGGGAGCTGCGCGGCCAGCCAGAGCTGCGCCGCCGTGCTGGGCAGCAGGTCGAGTCCGCGCACGATAACCGTGGTTCCGAGTCGTAAGTCATCGACCACCGAGGCCAGCTGGTAGGCCGCTACGCCATCTTTTTTCCGGATGATAAAATCGGGCATCTCGGCCCACAGCGGCACCTGCACCGCCCCGCGGCTGCCATCGGCAAAGCAGATGGTAGTGCCCGCGGGCACCCTGGCCCGCCAGGCCGCGCCGGGCGTGGCCAGCGGCACTACCTCAGCGGCCGCGCCGCTGGTGCGCGAGCGCGAGCTGCCATAAACAAGGCCGGGCCGCTGGGCCAGCCGCCGCAACACCTCGTTGTAGGCGGGCAACTGCAGCAGCTGCGAGTAGTGCCGCAAAAAATCGTCGGGGCCACTCGGGCCGTGGTCGTAATCGAGCCCCAGCCACTCTATTGTTTTGAATATATTATCTAGATAAGCCCGCCGCAGCCGGGCCCGGTCCAGGTCGTCGATGCGCAGGTGCAGCGTGCCGCCGGCCCGGCGCACCAGCAGCCAGGTAAGCACGAAGTTCACCGCGTTGCCCAGGTGCAGGTAGCCGCTGGGCGTAGGCGCCAGCCGGCCCACTACTTCGCTTTTCGTTGGTTGCTGTTCGTTCTTGGCTTGTTCAAACATGGTCAGGCAAGAAAAACTGCCTACGAAAAATAAGCGGCGCCGAACGCGCTACGCAACCACAATCCACGGCGCACCCGTGGCGTGTGGGCGTAGCTCGCCGAAGCTTTCGAGCGCCAGCCCATACCGGGCAAACATAGCTTTAGCTGCATCTTCGGCCGCGCCGGGCTCTACGCACACCAGCAGGCCGCCCGACGTCTGGGGGTCGCAGAGGTAGAATTTTTGCTCATCGGTGAGCGCGCCACCATTGTGCGCCACCTTGTGGCCGTAGCTCTCAAAGTTGCGGATGGTACCGCCCGGCACCGCGCCCTGCAGCAGGTAGCGCTCGGCCTGGGCCAGGCGCGGCACGTGGAAGTAGTTGATGGCGGCCTGCACGCTGCTGCCCTCGCACACCTCGGCCAGGTGGCCCAGCAGGCCAAAGCCAGTTATATCCGTCATGGCCCGCACGCCGGCAAGCTCACCCAGCTCGGCCCCTATCTTATTGAGCTGCCGCATCTGGGCCGGGGCCACATCGGCATCTTCGAGGCTGAGAATGCCGCGCTTCTGGGCCGTGGTAAGAATGCCCACGCCCAGCGGCTTGGTCAGGTAGAGGCGGCAGCCCACCGTGGCGGTATCATTGCGCTTGAGATTTTTTTCCTCAACCAGGCCCGTCACGGCCAGCCCGAAAATCGGCTCCGGCGAGTCGATGCTGTGGCCGCCGGCCAGCGGAATGCCCGCCTCGGCGCAGATGGCGCGGGCGCCCTCGGTCACGCGGGCCGCCACTTCGGGCGGCAGCTTATCGATGGGCCAGCCCAGCACCGCGATGGCCAGCAGCGGCCGTCCGCCCATGGCATACACATCGGAGATGGCGTTGGCCGAGGCAATGCGCCCGAAGTCGAAGGCATCATCGACGATGGGCATAAAAAAATCGGTGGTGCTGATGACGCATTGCCCCGCCTGGCCCGGCAGGCGGTACACGGCCGCGTCATCGCGCGAGCCGTTGCCGACGAGCAGGTTGTCATAGTTGGGCTGCGGCAGGCTGCTGTGCAAAATTTTATCGAGCACGCTGGGCGCGATTTTGCAGCCGCAGCCCGCGCCGTGGCTGTATTGAGTAAGGCGGATTTGGTCGAGGTCGGGAGTCAAAGCTTCTGAGTTTTTATTGAATATCATACCAGGCGCAGGGTCCACCTATCTTGTAGCTGTAGTGAACAGCTTGAGTGAGAGCTAGTGAATCCAACAGTTGAACAGTCGAATCAGCCCGCTGCAATCTGAGGGTAGCAACTATATTTTTGCTTAATCCAAAGTAATAGCCCAAACCCACGGTTGAATTAGCCGGCAGCCGGAAAGTTATCCCGGCTGGCGTTCTTGTCATCGCCAAAGAATCCTGCATTTTAGCAATACTTGCCCGTAGTGGCCTGAGCAGTTTTGGTGAGAAGCGAAGTCTTCTAGGCTGTTTGCGACGCTGCATACCAATGCTTACTATCACAGCACCGCCAGTGGTATTCCGCACAAAAAGATAAGCCGGCGCAGGGGTACACCCTGCCAGCACTAGCGTCGTTATTTTCTTCAGATGGCTTATTTTTTGGGCGGCATATCGTAGCATAAGGTCCGGGTAAACTACCATTACTTAACCGCCGCCCGCACCAGCGCCGCATTAACCGCCACATCGGCACTATCTGCGGGTACAGTCACGGCCGGCCGGTCAGTCAGCCCGTAGCCGTAGGTTTTATCATAATACGCCAGCACCAGCTCCACCATGCGGGGCATATCGCCGTCGGCAATGGCGCCGAGGGCTTCCTTGGTTACGAGGCCGCCCAGGCGCTTGCGCAGGCGCAGCACGGCCGAGGCCAGCTCGCCGGCATCGTGGCGGCCGTAGTCGGCGGCCAGGTACTGCACGCGGGCGGCCTGGGGCACGTCGAGCACTACGAGCGGCGCGGCACGCATCTGCTCAAAAAATGGCGCCGGAATACCCAGCCCGCCGATGCTCCGGCTTTCATCCTCGACCCAGATGGGTTGGTCGGTGGGCAGCTTGGCCAGTGCAGCGGCCAGGTCGTTCTCAAACTGCTCCTGGGTAGGCTGCGGCGGCTGGCCCAGCGCCCCAAACGAAGAGCCCAGGTGGTTGGCCAGCTTTTCGAGGTCGAGTACCGGCTCGCCCTGCGCGGCCAGCGCGTGGAGCACGGCCGTTTTGCCGCTGCCGGTGTAGCCGCCCAGCACCCGCAGCTGGTGCGGGCGGGCCAGCTCGGCCAGCGCCCAGTGGCGAAAGTCTTTATAGCCTTTATCTAATAGATTGACCCGAAAGCCGGCCAGCTCCAGCAGCCACTGCACGGCCCCGCTGCGCATGCCGCCGCGCCAGCAGTGCAGGCGCACCTCCTGGCCGGGAGCCAGTTGCCTGGCCTGCTCAACCATTGCGCGCATTTTGGGCCCGAAAAAATCGAGGCCCAGCAGCACGGCCTTGTCCGGGTTCACCTGCTTGTAGGTGGTGCCGATGCGCGCGCGCTCCTCATCGGTGAAGAGCGGCAGGCTGAGCGCCCCCGGAATGTGCCCCTGCGCATACTCGGCCGGTGCCCGCACATCGAGGATGGGGCCGGCGGCAGTAGTCAAAAAATCGGTGATGGGATGGCGGGGCATAGCAGGTAGTTGGGGGCACGAAAGTACCGGTCGCCGGTCCGAAAGTTTACGCTTAGGCCCAACTTGGGGCGTCCGGGTGTCGCAGGCTTGCGCGCCTTGCCGTAAGTTTGCAGCTAATTCGCGGTAATCCCGCCGGGCTTCCGGCCGGCTTACCGTGCGCTTTCGCTAATGCTGACAGCTTTTCTCGTCTTCTTCCCGCTTGCCGCCGCCCTGCTCCTTCACTTTGCCAAAGGCGGCGCGGCCCGTGCCCTGGCCCTGGGAGCCGCTTTACTGGAGTTTGCCGTTGCCGTGTTCGCGGCCTTCTCCTACGTTCACAACGGGCCCGCCGGCTTCGACCTCAACCTCAGCTGGATACCGTCGGCCGGCATCAGCTTTCACCTCGGCATCGACGGACTGAGCCTATGCCTGGTGCTGCTCACCACGGTGCTGGTACCGATTATTCTGCTCACCGCTTTCCGGCACGAGGAGTACGACAACCCCGGCGCGTTCTACGCCCTGGTGCTGTTTATGCAAACCGGCCTGCTGGGCGTGTTCACGGCCCTGGATGCGTTCGTGTTTTACTTCTTCTGGGAAGTGGCGCTGATTCCGATTTATTTCCTGGCCGGCGCCTGGAGCCGCTCCGACCGCCGCATCCAGATTACGTTTAAGTTCTTCCTCTACACCATTATCGGCTCGCTGTTCATGCTGGCCGGCTTCGTGTACCTGTACCTGCAAACCGGCCCGGCGGCCGGCTCGCTGGCCGCGCACTCCTCCGATATTCAGGCGTTCTACGCCGCGGGCAAGCAGCTGGCCGCTTCGCAGCAGGGTTGGCTGTTCTGGCTCATCTTCGCCGCCTTCGCCGTGAAGATGCCCATTTTCCCCTTCCACACCTGGCAGCCCGATACGTACACCGAGTCGCCAGCCCCGGCCACCATGCTACTTTCGGGCATTATGCTGAAAATGGGCATCTACGGCTGCCTGCGCTGGCTGCTGCCGGTAGTGCCGCTCGGCGTGAGCCAGTGGCAGCAGCTAGTGGAGGTGCTGGCTATTATCGGCATTGTTTACGGGGCTATTATCGCCATCCGCCAGCGCGATATGAAGCGCCTTATCGCCTATTCGTCGCTCTCGCACGTGGGCCTGATGATTGCCGGCGTATTCTCGCTCAAAGCCATCGGCCTGCAGGGCGCGGTGGTGCAGATGCTGGCCCACGGCGTGAACGTGGTGGGTATGTTTCTGGTGGCCGATGCCATCGAGCGCCGCACGGGCACGCGCTACCTGCCCGACCTCGGCGGCCTCACCCGCCGCACGCCGCTGCTCTCGGTCTGCTTTCTGGTAATGCTGCTCAGCACGGTGGCCCTGCCCCTCACGGGCGGCTTTGTAGGCGAATTCCTGCTGCTGGCCGGCGTGTACGAATTCAATATGTGGGCCGGCGCGGTAGCGGGTCTCACCATCATTTTCTCGGCCGTGTACCTGTTGCGCATGTACCAGCGCGCCATGCTCGGGCCCGATTCGGCTTACTCCGAAACCATCACCGACCTCAGCGGCGCCGAGCTGGCCATGTTTGCGCCGCTCATCGTGCTGGTGTTCTGGCTGGGCTTGTTTCCCGGCACTTTCCTGCATTTGTCTGAGCCGACCATCAGCAGCATTCTGACGGCTGTGAGCCGGTAGTTTGCAGTATGTAGGGGCGCGTCGCACGCGCCCGGCCGTGTGAGTTCATCAGGCGGCAATCGTCCAACGGCGGGCGCGTGCGACGCGCCCCTACGCCTCCGCTCATGCTCCCCATCGTTCTCCTCTCCGTCTTCGGCATTGCCAACCTGTTCTTAGGCTTTCTGCGCTCCAACCGGGCGCTGCTGCCGTTTGCGCTGGTAGTGCTGGCTCTCATTTTTGGCGTCAATCTGCTCGACTGGAACCACGCCGGCAGCATGACGGGCCTGTTCGACTCGCCCTACGTAACCCAGATGCTCAGCGTAAACAACTACTCGGTGGCCTTCTCCGGCATCGTGTTGTTTACGGCGCTGGTGCTGCTGCCCTTTTCGCGCTCCTACGTAGCCGCCCACGAGCCCAACCTGGCCGAGTACTACTCGCTGCTGCTGTTTTCGCTGGTGGGGGCCATTATGATGGTGAGCTATAATCACCTCATCATGCTGTTTGTGGGCATTGAGATTCTGAGCATCAGCATGTACGTGCTGGCCGGCTCCGACAAGCGCAACGTGCGCTCCAACGAGGCGGCGCTCAAGTATTTTCTGCAAGGCTCCTTCGCTACGGGTATTCTGCTTTTCGGCATTGCGCTGGTCTACGGCGCTACCGGCACTTTCCAGCTTAACGAGCTGGCTACCACTATCGCCGCGCCGGCCAATGCCAGCCTGCAGCCCATGCTGTATGTGGGCGTGCTGATGATGGTTATCGGCATTGGCTTTAAAATATCGGCCGCGCCCTTCCACTTCTGGACGCCCGACGTGTACGAAGGTACCCCGACGTTCTTCACCGCCTTCATGAGCACGGTGGTGAAAACGGCTGGTTTCGCCGCTTTCCTCAAGCTGCTGGTGGTGGCACTGCCCGGCACCAGCGCCGTGTGGCTGCCCACCATCACGGCTATGTGCGTGCTTACGCTGCTGCTCGGCAACGTGGGCGCCGCCGTGCAAACCAGCGCCAAGCGCATGCTGGCTTATTCGAGCGTAAGCCACGCCGGCTACCTGCTGCTGGGCCTCGTGGCCGGCCGCGGCCAACTGAGCGGCCCGGCCGCGCAAAGTATTTTCTTTTATAGCCTGGCGTATTCCATCGCTACGGTAGCGGCCTTCGGCGTGCTCAAGCTGGTGGCCGACCAGCGCGGGCGCGAAGACTACGCCGGCCTGGCGGGCCTGGCGCGGACCAACCCCCTGCTGGCTTTTGTGATGACGGTGGCCATGCTATCGCTGGGGGGCATTCCGCTCACGGGAGGCTTCTTCGGCAAATTTTTCATCTTCACAGCCGTGGCTTCGCAGGGCTATATCTGGCTGGTTGTATTCGCGGTGCTGATGAGCATGGTAGGTATCTACTACTACCTGAAGCCTGCTATTGCCATGTACATGCGCCCCGCCGAGCCGGGGGCCGATGCCCCGATTGTAGTCGATGGCTTTCAGTCGGCCACGCTGGTGCTGCTGGCAATTCTGACGCTGGTACTGGGTATTCTGCCCGGCTTCCTGAGTGGATTGCTTTAAACATATTAGAAAAAATAATATATTATTTAAATAACTAAAACCCCTCGGCAGTGATGCCGAGGGGTTTTTAGCGCCGTTTCCAATCTGATGTATGGGCGGGCTCTCCGCTCGAACGATGCGGAGGCAGTTGCTTTTACGAGGCCGGTAGCGGTGCCGGCTGCGTTACCTCCTCCTGAATGGCGGGCGGCGTGGGGTTGTACTGCGCAGTAGCCGTGGCGAGCTCGGCGGCCCGCTTGCCCTTGTCGTCTTTCATATCGCGGCGCGAAAAAGGCCGGATAATCAGGCGCAGCGCCTGGTCGGAGCTGAAATAGCTAAAGGCCCAGTCTACAAACGCCACCACCTTGTTGCGGAAGCCCACCAGCGTCATCAGGTGGACAAACAGCCAGGTGAGCCAGCCGAGGAAGCCCCGGAAGTGCACGTTTTTGGGCAGGTCTACCACGGCCTTGTTGCGGCTCACAATGGCCATCACCCCTTTATTGGTGTACTTGAAATCCTTGGGCACTTCGCCCGAATGAGGCGCTGCAGGTTATCGGCCAGCTGCTCGGCCTGCTGCTGGGCTACGGGGGCCAGCATGGGCAGGCCCTTGGGCATCTCTGGGGTTACCATGTTGGCCACGTCGCCGATGGCAAACACCTGGGGCACGCCCTGCACCTGGTTCCACAGGTTCACGGTGAGGCGCTTGTTGCGGGTTACTACCTCGTCGGGCAGGCCCGGGATAGCGGCCCCGTTGACGCCGGCTGCCCACACCATATTTTCGGTCGGGATAAACTCCGTGTCGGAATAGTAAGCCCGGCCATCCTCAAAGCGCTTGATAGCCGTGTTGAGATGCACCAGCACGCCCAGCTCGTCCATGTAGCGCTTGGCATCGGCCTGCGAGGCCTTCGACATAGGCCCCAGCAGCGCCGGGCCGGCCTCGACCAGGAAAATCTGCATCTGGCGCAGGTCCAGCTCGGGGTAGTCTTTGGGCAATACGTGCCGGCGCATCTCGGCCAGCGAGCCGCTGATTTCGACACCCGTCGGGCCGCCGCCCACCACTACGATATTGAGCAGCGCCTGCCGCTTTTCGGGGTCAGTTTCGAGCAGCGCCTGCTCAAAGTTCTGGAAGATGAAGCTGCGCAGGTTCAGCGCGTTCGGGATGCTTTTTATCTGCATCGCGTTTTTTTCGATGCTTTCTATCCCAAAAAAATTGGTGAGTGAGCCCGTGGCCAGCACCAGGTAGTCGTAGCGAATATCGCCCACGCTCGTTTGCAGGGTCTTGGTGGCCGGCACCACGCCCTTCACGTCGGCCATGCGGTAGAAGAAGTTTTGCTGGCCCGCAAAAATCTTACGCAGCGGGTAGGCGATGCTATCGGCCTCCAGGGCGCCGGTGGCCACCTGGTAGAGCAGCGGCTGAAAATTGTGGTAGTTGTTGCGGTCTACCATCACTACCTGCACGGGCGCATCGGCCAGCGACTGCGCCAGCCGCAGGCCCCCAAAGCCGCCGCCCACTATTACCACGCGCGGCTGCGTCGAAACCGGAAGATTTGTATCCATAGCAAAAGCAAAAGGTGGCAATTGACTGCCACCTTCGCTTTACCTGCAAAATCGCCCAGGGGTTCTAAAATTTTAGCCGCTGGTCGAGCTAATAGTCAGTCCCTTCTTTCTTCTTAAACTCGCCATCCTTTACCTGCTTCACCAATTGCAGCCAGCTAAAGGGGTTCAGCAATGGGTTGTTACTGTGCGGGTTGGGGGCAGTGCCCATGCGGCGGTCGTAGTTATACTGCTGCTGCGACATGGTTTGGCGAAAGTTGGCCGTGGCCCCCATGGGCTGCGAGTTAAATATCTTGCGCATCAGCTCCTCGTTGAGGTTGTCGGCGGCTGCCGAGCCTTTTTCAGTGGGCATGCGCAGCGCCAGGAAGGCCCGCTTAAAGGCCTGCTCGGTGGCATACGGGAAGATGCGCACTTCGGGCAGCACGGTAGCGTCTTCCTTTAGGGAGATAATAACCGAAAAGCTTTGGCGCTGATAGTCAGCCGGTACGATAATAGTCTGATTGCGGTAGCCCAGCGAGCGAATGACTACGCTATCGCCGGCCAGCACAGCCATCGAGAAGTAGCCGTAGGCGTTGGTGGTGGTGCCGCGGCCGGCCTTGGGTACGTACACCGACGCGCCGGGCACGCCCAATAAGCTGTCGCCGCTCGCCACAATACCCGTAAACTGCACTATCCGGCGCTTGCCCTGTGCCCAGGCGTGAGGAGCGGCCAGCAGCCCGGTGAAGAGTACCAGGCTAAGCATCAAAAGGAAACGGCGACTATTCACGGCGGGACAGGTTATCGGGGTTGTGCTGTAACAAATATACGAACCTACCCGCCGGTCGTACTTTTGAAGGGCCCGGCCTGGCCGGCTCAGCCATTCTTAACCGTAGATGCGCGTAAAACATTTCCCGGTTGCATTCGGGCAGCAGCTTTTTAAAGCACTCGGCGACGAAAGCCGCGTGCGCATCCTGCATTTGCTGTGGCGCAATCAGGAAATGGTGGTCGGCGACCTGGAGCAGGTGCTCGACTTTACTCAAACCAAAACGTCGCGCCAGCTGGCTTATCTGAAGAACGCGGGCCTGGTGGGCGTGCGCCGGCTCGATAACTGGATGTTTTATTTTCTGCGCGACGAAACCCTTGAGCTGCTCCAGCAATTGCTAGGGCTGATGGAGCGCGACCCCCAGCTGGTGCGCGACCAGCAGGTGTACCAAACGCTCTGGAATAACCGGGAGCTGGCGGCTTACAAAATCCAAAACCGCCGCTGGCTGCCGCCAGCGTAACAGCAAATATATATTATTTACTATATTAAGAAAATAACCTTCATGCCTGAGCGCCGCCTGTTTGTTTGCACTAATCAGAAATCGGGGATTGGCGAAGATGTTGCCAAAGCCCTGAAAAAGGAGCTGAAAGCCCAGGGCGTGAAAACGATGCTCGCCGACGGGCAAAAGCTGCACACCCGCATTCAGACCTGCAGCTGCCTCGACCGCTGCGAGCACTGCAAAAAAGGCCCTGGGGCAGCGTTGGTAGTATATCCCGATGAAATTTACTACAACGACGTGCAGCCCAGGCAGGCGGCGCGCATCATAGAAGCACTGGCAGCCAGCCGGCCCGGCAGCGCCAAAAAATAAGTTCTTTTCCTCCGTATGAAAGCCTACCGGCACCTTTTTTTCGACCTCGACCACACGCTTTGGGATTTCGAAACCAATGCCAACGAAACGCTCCGGCAGTTGTTTGCCGACTACGACCTGGCCCGCCACGGCTTGTCGTTTGCGCAGTTTAGCCAGCGCTACAGCGAAGTAAACCACGCCCTGTGGCGGCTCTACCAGAGCAATAAAGTGACGCAGAAGCAGCTGCGCGAAGTACGCTTTACCCGCACGCTTACCCGGCTCGGCGTGGCCGAAGCCGACATTCCGGCCGATATCTCGCAGCGGTTTACCAGCATTTTGCCGCGCAAGGCAGCCGTATTTCCGCACACCCACGAGGTGCTGGGCTATCTAAAGCAAAAAGGCTATATTCTGCATCTCATCACCAATGGGTTTGAGGACGTGCAGCACATCAAGCTGGCTTCGTCGAGCCTCACGCCTTATTTCGACGAGATTATTACCTCCGAGGCCAGCGGCCACCTCAAGCCCGACCCGCGCATGTTTGCCCACGCGCTGGAGCGGGCCGGCGCCACCGCCACCGAGAGCCTGATGATAGGCGACAACCTGGAGTGCGACGTGCTGGGGGCCTACAACGCGGGTATCGACCAGGTGTACTTCAACCCGGAGAAGCGGCGGCACTTTGCCCAGACAACCTACGAAATCAGCAGTCTGGATGAGCTGCGCGATTTTCTGTAGCGGGCACGCAGACACTGCCAAAAGACGCCGGCCTGTCGGGAGCGCTTTTTAGCGTAGAAATACGGTAGTCAAAGACCAAGTATTTCTACGCTAAAAAGCGCTCCCGGCAGGCTATTACTTTGTGGCATTAAAAATACCGCTCAGCCCGGTAAAATACCTGTCTGCTAGGGTGCTAATCACAACAGTTTTCTTTAGCTTTGCTGGCAGCTACCTCCTTAGGTACCACAGCTTTCCTTTTTCTTGCCTGCCCGGCCTTAGTGCTGCTTTAGCGCACCTCTGCTGCCCGGCAAGCCCCTGGCAGAATCACCGAGAATCGGTGACTCTGCCTCCATCAGGTTCTTATATCCGAAACCGGCCCGCTCTGCCTGGCCTGCTTCGCCGGTTTGTATAATGCCCGGTCCGGCCGGCCTGGGCGCTCAGTACCCTGTGCTTCTTCTATCCTTCCTTCTACCTTCTCTTCAACGCATGAAAAAACTTACTACTCAAGCCAATGGGTATGGAGCTGCCACCCCAGCCCTCCCTAGCTCTGCTTCGAGGCGAAACTGGCTGAAAGGCCTGAGCGCCCTGCTTGGCACGGGCTTGCTGGCCGCCCCGGCAGCCTTGCTGGCCGCCCCGGCCTCCTCTGGCACCCTGCTGCTTCCGGCGGGGGCGGCGCTCGCCGGGGGCGATGAATACATTGGCATGGTGAAGCTGTTGGCAGGCGCGGCCGTGCCAGCGGGCTGGACGCCCTGCGATGGCCGGCTGCTGCCGGTAGCCGAGCACCCGGCCTTGTTTGCGCTGCTGAACTATACCTACGGCGGCGACGGCCGCACCCTTTTCGCCTTGCCCAAGCTGGGCGGGGTCACGCCGGCAGGCACGTTTTGCGCCATTAAGATGGCCAACGGCCCGGCTACTACCACGGCCCTGACTGAGCTGCGGCTGCTCCACCAGCGTCAGACTCAGGCCAGAGTAGCCTAATTTTACCTTCTGTCCAGTTACCTTATTTCCTTTCACCCTTTACTTTTTTAGTATGGACCCTTTTGTGGGAGAAATCCGCCTGATGCCCTACACCTTCGCGCCGCAGGGCTGGTTCACGTGCAGCGGCCAGCTGCTGGCCATTCAGCAGTACACCGCGCTGTTTTCGCTGCTCGGCACTCAGTATGGTGGCAATGGCACCAGCACATTTGCCCTGCCCGACCTACGCGGACGGGCCTGCATAGGCGCGGGCCAGGGGCCAGGGCTACAAAGCTACCCCCAGGGCACCGCGACAGGCACCGAAAGCGTAACGCTGCTAGCTGCTGAGATGCCAGTGCATACCCACGGCGTGAGCGCCGCGGTGCCGGTAAATACCGGCCGGGGCACTGCCCCTTCGCCGCTGAACGGCTACTTCGCCAAGACGGCGTCGGAGGAATATGGCTCGACGGCCGACAACGGCAGCATGGCCGCCGGCGTGGTGACCGGTACTGCCAGCCCGGCAGGAAGCAGCCAGCCCCACGACAACCGCATGCCTTACCTGCCGCTCAATTACTGCATCGCGTGGCAGGGAGTTTTCCCGCAGCGGCAATAAAGTGCCCGCTTTCCTCTCATCTTTCCTTATTAAGCTAGCTTACTATGTCAACTCCGTACCTCGGCGAGATTCGCGCCGTCGGCTTCACGTTTGCCCCGGTGGGCTGGGTGGCCTGCAATGGACAGACGCTGTCCATCTCCCAATACGATGCCCTTTATGCCCTGCTCGGCACCACCTACGGGGGCGACGGGCAAACCACCTTTAACGTGCCCGATATGCGCAGCCGGCTAGGAATAGGCGCCCAAGGGGGGGCAGCCGGCCCCGGCCTCTCGGCTTACCAGCTGGGCCAGCAGGTGGGGGTCGAAAACGTGACGCTGACTACCAACCAGCTGCCCACTCACCAGCACCCGTTTGCGGCGGCGCCAGGGGGCACGGCCACCGGCACGGCCGCCGACCCTAAGCTGAATTTTCCGGGCAACAGCACGACTAATCCCTACGCCACCTCGGCTACTGCCGGCAAGACGCTGAATGCTGCGGCACTGGTAGCCACCGCCCAGGCGGCCGGCGGCAGCCAGCCGCACACCAACCTGCAGCCCGTGCTGGCGCTAAACTATATCATCTGCACGGAAGGGAATTATCCGCCCCAACCGTAGGGGTTGCGCCGCTCATTTTTTCACTTGTTTTTTTATCCTTGCTTTTCTTATGGACGAACCATACATCGGCGAGATTCGCCCCATCGGCATCAACTTTGCCCCCAAAAACTGGGCTTTCTGCAACGGCCAACTGCTATCCATCAACCAGAACCAGGCCCTGTTTTCGCTGCTGGGCACCACGTTTGGCGGTAATGGCACCACCACCTTCGGCCTGCCCGACCTGCGCAGCCGGGTGCCGGTAGGCGTGGGCCAGGGGCCAGGGCTACAAAACTACCTCCAGGGCCAGGCAGGCGGGACCGAGACGGTAACGCTGCTCACTACCCAGCTACCGGCCCACCAGCACTCCATCACGGGTACCCTGCAAGCCTCGTCTGACCAGGAAGACCAGGAGCCCACGGGCAACTTTCTTTCCGTTGGGGATGCCAAGCAGTACAGCGCCGGCCCGGCCACCGTCGCAATGGCCTCCATCACGGGTACTACCGCCAACGCTGGCGGCAACCAGCCGCACGAAAACCGCTCCCCGGCGCTGGGCCTGAACTACGTCATCGCGCTGAATGGCGTTTATCCTTCGCGCAGCTAACCAACACTGCCTAGCCGCAGCTACCCGGAAGCACGCAACGCCCGGCGGGCAACCAGTCTGATTTCTCCTTTCCCCTACCACCTTATGCGCCTGGCCGTTATCATCAGCAGCCTCCTGGGCTGGCCCCTGCTGCAAGACCTGCTGAGCCAGGGCGTGGTAGCCGGCGTGGCCGTGCCCGCCAGCGGCCGTGAAGAGGCCAGCCGGCTGAGCGAGCTGCTGACGCAGGCCGGCACTCCGCCGCGCCAGCTGGCGCGGCGGGGCCTGGGCCCGGCGCTGGCCGGGTGGGTAGCAGAGGTGCAGCCCACGGCCGTGCTGGTGCTCACGTTTCCGTGGCGCATTCCGGCGGCCGTGCTGGCGCTGCCGCCGCAGGGGTTTATTAATGTACACTTTGCGGCGCTGCCCGGCTACCGGGGGCCCGAACCGACGTTCTGGCAGCTGCGCAACGGCGAGCCGGCCGGAGCCGTGACGGCCCACCGCATGGCCGCCGACTTCGACACCGGCCCGGTACTGGTGGCCACGCCCGTACCCATTGGCCCCCACGACACCCACGGCCTGCACCGCGCCCACCTGGCGCTGGCGGCCGTGGGCACCGGCCGCCAGCTGCTGGATGCCCTGCGCGCCGGCGAGCCCGGCCAGCCGCAGGACGAAAGCGCCGCCCGCTACTGGCCCCGCCCCGGCCTGCCCGACCTCTGCCTCGACTGGCAGGAGCCGGCCGAAAGCCTGGCCCGCCTGGTGCGGGCTGCCAACCCCTGGAACCGGGGCGCCCTGGCCGAGCTGCGCGGGCAGCCGCTACGGGTGCTGAGCGCAACTGTGCGGCCCGAAACCGTAGCCGCCGCGCCCGGCACCGTGGTGCTGGCCGCCCCCGGCCAGGCGCTGCTGGTGGCCTGCGGCGCGGGCCAGGTGCTGCAACTCGACATCGTGGCCCTCGATGAAGGCTACTTCACGGGTGGGCAGCTGGCCGGCATGGGCGTGCAGGCAGGCGAGGTGCTGGGCACGCTGCTTCAGGCGGCACCCGCCTGAGCCGGGCTGCTTACCTGCCCTGCCATTGCGCTACACCGATTTTTTTCAGTTTATCATTTCTCTTCCTTCTTAACATGAAACAAAAGCTACTTCTGCCCGTGCTGCTGCTACTGGCGCTGCTGCGGCCGCTGGCTGGCCGCGCCCAGGCGCCTGCCTGGCAAAGCGCCGTCAGTACCTCGGGCGCTACCGTGAATGCGGTGGCTGTTAACGCCGCCGGCGATGCCTTCATCACCGGCTACTACTCGGGCTCAGCCACCTTCGGGACTACCACGCTTACCAGCGCGGGCCGCACCGATATATTCGTGGCTAAGTATAGTACCAGCACCAGCTCCTTTGCCTGGGCCGCCAGCGGTGGTGGCACCGACGATGACCAGGGCAACGGCATTGCCGTGAACGGTAGCACGGTGTATATAACGGGCCAGTTTACGTCCGGTACCTCGACCACCATCAGCGGCACTCCGCTGGCGGGCACTGGCACCACTAACCTAGACATATTCGTGGCCAAGTACGTGGATAATGGCACCACCTTCACCGCCCGCGGGGCTATCAGCGAGGGTAATACCGGCACCGACAAGGGTACCGCTATTGCCGTAAATGGCAGCACCGTGTACATAACGGGCCAGTTTCTTATCGCCGCTAGCGGCACAGTCAGCATTAGTGGTACAACATTAACGGGTAATGGCAGCACGGATTTCTTTCTAGCCCGCTACACTGACCCCGGCTCAGCTACGAACGGCTTCACCAATGGCGGAGCCGTGAGCGGCGGCGGCTCGATTGCCGACGCGGGCAACGCCGTTGCGGTAAACGGCACGAAAGTGTACGTAGCAGGCAAGTATAATTCTAACAGCACAACTCCGGTCGTCATCGCTGGCACCACGCTGCCGTCCGGCTCCGGCACCAATAGCCAGGATTTCTTCGTGGCCAAGTATACTGACAACGGCTCGGGCTTTACGGGCGGTGGGGCCGTGCGCGGCGGCAGTACAATGTCGGACAATGCCTATGGTATTGCCGTAAACGGCACCAACGTGTATGTGACGGGTGTTTTTGCTTCCGGCTCTTCGGCCAGCATCAGCGGCACGTCGCTGGCAGGAGCGGGTGGCGTAGATATGTTTGTGGCCAAATATATCGATAATGGTTCGGGGCTAACTAATGGTGGCGCCCTGAGTGGTGGCGGCAGCGGCGACGACTTTGATGGTCAGGGAGGTATTGCCGTGAACAACGGGACTATAGTAGCAACGGGCAGTTTCGTTGCCGGCACCTCGGCTGTTATCAGTGGTACCACGCTGTCGGGCTCGGGTTCGGGTAACAATGACGTGTTTGTAGCCAAGTATACCGATAGCGGTTCGGGGCTGGCGAATAGCGGGGCCGTGAGTGGCGGTGGCAGTGACCTCGATAGCGGCTTTGGCATTGCCATTAGCGGCGGCCAGGCTATGGTAGGGGGCGTGATGGTTGCACCGGCCACCTTTGGCAGCACCACGCTGAGCAACGGAGTCGGGTTTATCGGCCAGGTGAGCGTACTTCCGCCGACTCTCACCAGCCTCAACCCTACCTCCGGGCCGATTGGCACGTCGGTGACTTTGACCGGCACCAACTTTACCGGGGCTACCGGCGTGAGCTTTAACGGCACGGCGGCCATCACTTTCAGCGTGACGAACGCGACGACGGCCACGGCCACGGTGCCCACCGGTGCTACCACCGGCAACGTCACTATCACGACGGGCGGGGGCACCAGCAACGGCGTCACCTTCACCGTGAATACCCCGGCTACCGTGACGACGACGGCGGCTGCCAGCATCACCACCACCAGCGCCGTGCTCGGCGGCAACGTGACCAGCGACGGCGGCGCGACCGTGACGGACCGGGGCGTGGTGTACAGCACCACCAACACCACGCCCACGACGAGCGACACGAAAGTGGCGAACGGCTCGGGTACGGGGACGTTCTCGGCCACCATCTCAGGCCTGACGCCGGGCACCACTTACTACGTGCGAGCCTACGCTGTCAATAGCACAGGCACGAGCTACGGCACCACAAGCAGCTTCACGACTACGCCCAACGCCCCGGTAGTTACCGCGCCAGCCAACGGGGGCTTCTCCACCACCACTACGCCCACCTACTCGGGCACTTCACAAGTTAACTCAACGGTAACGGTATACGTGGACGGCTCCAGCATCGGCACCACCACGGCCTCGGCCGGCGGCAACTTCAGCTTCACCCAGCCCACGGCCCTGGCCCAGGGCGCGCACACGGTGCGGGCTACCGCTACGGTAAACGCCTCGACGAGTGCCAACTCCAACACCAACACCTTCACCGTTGATACGGTGCCGCCCACGGTGGCCATCAGCAGCACGGCCGGCGCCAGCGGCGGCACCACGGGCACTTCACCCATTCCCGTCACTGTCACCTTTTCGGAGAACGTAACCGGCTTCGTAGCCGGCGACGTGACCGTGAGCAACGGCTCGGTTGGCACCGTTAGTGGCTCGGGCGCCACTTATACCTTCAACGTGACGCCCACCGCGGCCGGCCCGGTAACGGTGAACGTGCCCGCCAACGTGGCCCAGGACCAAGCAGGCAACGGCAACACGGCTGCCCCCCAGTTCAGCATTACGTACACGCAGCCGGTAACGGCAGCGCCGGTGGTGAGCAGCCCGGCCAATGGCAGCTACGCCACCACTACTACTCCCACCTATGGCGGCACGGCCGCGGCTAACTCGACGGTAACAGTGTACGTGGACGGCTCCAGCATCGGCACCACCACGGCCTCGGCCGGCGGCAGCTTCAGCTTCACCCAGCCCACGGCCCTGGCCCAGGGCGCGCACACGGTGCGGGCTACGGCCCAAACCAGCGGCTCGGCCGTGAGCCCCAACTCGTCTACCATCACCTTCACCGTCGACTCGGTGCCCCCGACCGTGGCCATCAGCTCTGCGGCCGGTGCCAGTGGCAGCAGCACCACGACCTCGCCCATTCCCGTCACCGTCACCTTTTCGGAGGCCGTAACGGGCTTCTCGGCCGCGGGCGTGACCGTGAGCAACGGCTCGGTTGGCACCGTTAGTGGCTCGGGCGCCACTTATACCTTCAACGTGACGCCCACCGCGGCCGGCCCGGTAACGGTGAACGTGCCCGCCAACGTGGCCCAGGACCAGGCCGGCAACGGCAACACCGCCGCCCCCCAGTTCAGCATTACGTATAACCTGCCTACTACCACGGTGGCCTCGGTGACGCGCAGCCTTAACTCGCCCTCACCCACGGCCATGACCCAGGTAAGCTACCAGGTAGTATTCGCGGCCAGCGTAACGGGAGTAACGACTTCCAATTTCTCGGTCACGAATGGGGGCAGCGTTAGTGGTACTTCGGTTAGCAGCGTGAGCGGCTCGGGCACTACCTACACGGTGGTAGTAAACACTGGCATCGGCGACGGCACGCTGCGCCTGAACGTAGCAAATACCACGGGCATTACGCCCACGGTTTCGAACGTGCCCTACACCAGTGGAGAGAGTTTCACCATCACTAAGAGCTTCGCCGCTGCCCCACAGCTGACGATTGTCGGCACGGGCGGCACGGGCTCCGACGTAACGGCCTTCGTGGACGTGGTGCAGGTACTCAGCAGCGGCTCGCCGTTTGCCAATGCCCTGCAAAACCCCAGCTTCGAAACCCACGACGCATTAGCCAACGGCAACTACGGCTACAACCCGACCGGTGCCAGCTGGACGTTCAATGCCCAGTCGGGCATTGCCAATGCGGGCAGTGCCTTTACGCCGACTACCCCCATACCGAATGGCATTGCCGTGGCTTTTGTGCAAAGCACCGGCAGCGGCCAGATGCAGCAAAACGGCCAGCTGCAGCAAAACCTGGCTCTGCCTACCGGCAATAGCTACCAGGTGAGCTTCCAGACTGCCCAGCGCGTGTGCTGCACCACGGTAGACCAGGCACTGAACGTATTCCTGAACGGCGTGTTCATCGGCACCATTCAGCCGAGCAGCAGCGGCTATTCCACCTTCACCTCGGCTACCTTCTCCGTGACGGCCTCGGCCCTGACCGCCAGCATCAGCAGCACGGCCGGCGCCAGCGGCGGCACCACGGGTACTTCGCCCATTCCCGTCACTGTCACCTTCTCGCAGAGCGTAACAGGCTTCTCGGTGGCGGGCGTGACGGTGAGCAACGGCTCGGTTTCAGGCTTCGCGGGCTCGGGCACCACCTACACGTTTAACGTAACACCTTCGGCTAACGGCCTGGTGACAGTAAACGTGCCGGCCGGAGCAGCCACCGATGCCAACAATACCCCTAACACGGCTGCCCCCCAGTTCAGCATTACGTACACGCAGCCGGTGACGGCAGCGCCGGTGGTGAGCAGCCCGGCCAATGGCAGCTACGCCACCACTACGACCCCCACCTATGGCGGCACGGCCGCGGCTAACTCGACGGTAACAGTGTACGTGGACGGCTCCAGCATCGGCACCACCACGGCCTCGGCCGGCGGCAGCTTCAGCTTCACCCAGCCCACGGCCCTGGCCCAGGGCGCGCACACGGTGCGGGCTACGGCCCAAACCAGCGGCTCGGCCGTGAGCCCCAACTCGTCTACCATCACCTTCACCGTCGACTCGGTGCCCCCGACCGTGGCCATCAGCTCCGCGGCCGGCAATCCGACGACGACCTCGCCCATTCCCGTCACCGTCACCTTCTCGGAGGCCGTAACGGGCTTCTCGGCCGCGGGCGTGACGGTGAGCAACGGCTCGGTTGGCACCGTTAGTGGCTCGGGCGCCACTTATACCTTCAACGTGACGCCCACCGCGGCCGGCCCGGTAACGGTGAACGTGCCCGCCAACGTAGCCCAGGACCAGGCCGGCAACGGCAACACCGCCGCCCCCCAGTTCAGCATTACGTATGCGCCCATTACGTTCACTACCTGGACGGGTAACGTCAGTGCCGACTGGTATACCGCAGGCAACTGGACGGCTGGTGTGCCCACCACCACACTCGATGCCATTATCCCGACCGGAACACCCCGGTATCCACTGATTGCAGCGGGCACGGCTTCGGCTAAAAACCTGACCATTAATAGCGGAGCCAGCTTCACCCAGACCGGCGGCACGCTAGACGTTCGCGGCGACCTGACCAACAACAGCACCTTCGCTGCCACGGGCGGTACGGTAGCGCTGGGCTCGACTGCCCTGGCCAACATCCTGGGCAGCAGCAACACCCGCTTCTACAACCTGACCATTGGGGCCAGCGGGGCGCAGTCGAGCACCTCGGCCAGCACCTCGGTGCAGCGCCTGCTCACGCTCAACGGCAACTTCGCTACCAACGGCAACCCGCTCACGCTGCTTTCTTCGGCCAGCGGCGATGCCCTAGTGGTAAATAATAACGGGGTAGTAACGGGCACGGCTACCGTGCAGCGCTACATCGACCCCAGCCTGAACCCAGGCCTGGGCTACCGTCACTATTCAGCGCCAGTGAGCAATACCACGGTGGCTGACCTGACGACCAGCGGCTTTACGCCCGTGGTAAACCCGACCTACAACACGTCGGCTACGCCTACGCTGGAGCGGCCTTTCCCCACGGTATATGGCTACGACCAGAGCCGACTCTCGCTCACCAACAGCTCGGCGCTCTTCGACAAGGGCTTCTTCTCGCCCAATGCCCTGAGCGACCCGCTCGCGGTGGGGCAGGGCTACACGGTCAATATTGGCGCGTCGGAGCTGGTGGACTTTATGGGTACGCTCAACAACGGCAACCTGACGCTGAACCTGGCCAGCAACCGCAGCACCTACCCCAACGATGGCGGTTGGCAGCTGCTAGGTAACCCCTACCCCTCGCCGCTCGACTACAGCCTGGTGGCCCCCGCCGACCGCCCGGGCCTTGATGCCGCCATCTATGTATTCAGCAGCACTGCCCAGTACCAGGGTCAGTACCGCAGCTACGTTAATGGCATCGGTGGCAACCCTGTGCTGCCCTCGGGCCAGGGCTTCTTTACGCGGGTAAGCAGCGGCCAGACCAGCGGCTCGCTCACTTTCCGTAATAGCCAGCGCCTGACTTCGCCCAACGGCACTACGTTCCAGCGCACTGCCGAAACCCGGCCCTTGGTGCAGCTCACCCTGAAGGGCACGAGCGGCAATGCCACGGACGATGCCTACGTGTATTTCCAGAACGGCGCTACCGATGGCTTCGACGCGCAGTATGATGCCGTGAAGCTGCCCAACACCTCCGGGCTGAATCTCTCGACCAGCATCACTGGCCAGCAGCTGGCTATTGATGGCCGCGCCGAGTTGGGTGCCAGCCAGCGCGTAGTACCCCTGGCCGTGGGCGTGCCCGCCGCAGGCAGCTACACGTTCACGGCCGCCCAGCTGCTGAACCTGACCAACGTGCCGGTGTACCTGCGCGACCTGCAAAGTGGGGCCGTGGTCGACCTGGCCCAGCAGTCGAGCTACCAGTTTACGGTAACCAACGCCACGGCCCTGATTACCGGCCGCTTCGAGCTGGTATTCTCGCCGCAGCAGGCACTGGCGACGGTGTCGGCCGCCCTGGCCCAGCAAGTTGCCTTGTACCCGAACCCGGCTAAAAAGCAGGCGTTCGTGGAGCTGCCCGTTAGCCTCGGCCGCCAGGCCGTAACGGCCACGCTGCTCGACGCCGTAGGCCGCGAAGCGCGCACGGTAGTGCTGCCCGCTCAGGGTGCTGCTCCCCATCAGCTCGACCTGACGGAACTGCCTACCGGCATCTATATGCTACGCCTAAGCACCAGTGCTGGCGTGGTAGTGAAGAAACTCGTGGTAGAATAACTCCACGGCCTGGTGGGCGGCCGGCAAGCGTCGGTTGCCCACCAGGATTCTTTGGTTTAATGTATCCAGCTTTTCACTTTCTCCTTATGCGCTACTACCTGGCTTCAGCCTTTATTCTGGTCACGCTTCTCGCTAAGGCCCAGGCCCCCGGCTCGGGTGGCCCGGCCCCTCAGGACCCCACCGCCGTGCCCCTCGATGGCGGCGCTTCACTGCTGCTGGCCTCGGGCGTGGCCTATGGCCTCAAGCGCCTGCGCGCCCGCCGCGCCCGCTAAAGCAGGCCAGCATTTATTACATAGTCTTTTTTTAATATAAAAGCCATTCAGCTGCTGTCAAAGCAGTTGGGTGGCTTTTATAGTGCGGCCCAGGTGGCCTGCCGCATGGCTCCGGCAGTAGCTGTTACCTTTGCGGTCTGCTTCTCACCAGCCTTACCCCCGCCCCTACTGCTTATGTCCAACGCCTTTTTCCGAGTTCCTACCCCCAT